>JAGSYV010000003.1 GCA_018262505.1 Pseudomonadota bacterium | reverse complement strand
AGAATCGACGGGGAGGCGCGGCGGCTTGGTCACCCATATCGTGAATCACGAACGACAGTCTGTGGCTAGCCCCGCCGCCCGGGAATTTGCCCCAGGTACTTTGGAAATTGGGTAAGGCATTCATATTCCTGCGAATATGACCCTTCCACGGAAGCTGTTCTCAATGTCGATGCCCAGGCGGGAAGGCTTTAGGCGCCGAACAGCTCGCGCATCGACAAAACGCGGTGCACGGAAACGACCGTGTCCTGCCGAAATTCGATGGTGCTTGCCGGATTGAGTTGGCGGACCAACACTACGTCTTCAGTCGAGTGATCGAACTCTTTCAGCCAGCTCTGGATTACGTCGCCCGGATGGTTCCGAGTCTGAACCACGACGTCATCGCCGCTACGGGGCGGCCTGTCCGGTGAAACGAAAATGAGATCGCCAGACCTATGACGCGGGAACATGGACTCGCCGTGAACGTAGAGCGCATAGATATTACGTGCCTGAGCCAACCCTGGCGGCCTCCGAACCACATCGATCTGCCCATCGATGACAAAACATCCAACCACCGACGCAGCCGCTACGCCGTACACAGGAATATCCAGCGGCAGGTATGACAACTGATCCGCACTAACCGCCGCGCCGGGAACATCGGATGGCACCGCCTCATTGACGTCGGCAGGCCTAAGTCCTGCCGCCTGCATTTCGGCCTGCAATTCCTGGACAGACCAGTCCAAGGCCTTGGCGAGCCGGGGCATATAGCTGGCGCGTATATCCCGCTTATTACCACCGACGATATCAGTGATGTAGTTTTTCCCCAACTTGCCGTGGTTCTCGGCTTGGGTTGGCCCGCGACCTATCACGGAGAGTCGTTTGCTGACGATGTCTGCTAGTGTGGTCATGCCTGATTTATCCGGTATTTCCAACCAGATTGCACGCCAGATATTACTGGTTGACTGGCATGATAAATCTGGTATCTGTTTCGATCATGGAACGGACGCTCTCTCATCATCTGACCGCCCTCTCTGCCGCCTACGCGTCGGCCATGGGCGTTTCGCTAGCAACGTTGTCGGAGCGTGCGGCGGGTGATTGGCGCTTCTTCCAACAGGTCGCGGCCGGAACACTCAATTTCCGCATCCGGTCCTATGACAGAGCGATAACTTGGTTCTCGGCCAACTGGCCGGAGGGGGGCGAGTGGCCTGCCGATGTGCCGCGCCCAGCGATTTCGGTGGCGGAGGCTTCGGCCGATGAATAACGCGCCGCTCACCTTCGACCTGGTTGTCTGGGATGTGCTGTTCGAAACGCTCTACTTTCGGCAGGGAATTCCGCCATGGGTTGCGGCTGCGCGGGTGAACGCCATTCCGAAACCCGACTGGGTCGATCTTGCCAGGGAGCTTTACGAAGCGCCGGACGGTCAGCGATCGAGAATGGCTGCGCTAGCCAGCGCCGAACTATTTCTGTCGCGACGCTTCCCGGATCTTCTTGAGCCTTCGTCGGAAGAGTGGGGCGCGCCCTGCCCTCTGCCCAGTCATTGAGCCGGGGAACGGTGCGCCATTCCGCCTCGAGGCGGACGTGAATGTTGGTGGGGGCTGAAAGCGCTGCAAGGCGATCGCCCTTCCACCCGTCGAGCAATATGCCGGCGCCGATAGCGGTGACGGCGTGATCAAGAACGGGATCGTCGAGCGGGGCGAGGATGTCCCAGCAGGCGTACCAGACAGCAAGGTCCACATCGATGTCCATTTCGGCTTCCATTCTTCGCCTGACTGGCCCGCCCTAGCGGCCGTCGTCTGAGCAGACCATCCGTCTGAACCACTGTTTTCCCAAGGAAAAAAATCGAGGGAGATTTTCCTTGAACGATACCGCTTTGCCCGATGGGCTTCTCACCATGATCAAGACGGCGACGCGCGCCCTAGTGGCGGCGGCGGCCGTGCCTGGCTCGACCGGGCCGGAGCGCGTCGAGCAACTGACGGGCTACTCACGCGGCCAGATCAGCAAGTGGTGCTCGGACAGCTTCCCGGTGATCATGCCGCCAGAGGTCATGTTTCTTCTGGAGTTCACCGTCCAGAAGCCGATTTTTGCCGGCGTTCTGGCGGCGCTGACCGGCCGCGGGCTGGTTTCGCTCTCCGATGCCAACCCGGTAGACGCTCACACACTGATGAACGGCGTTGTCGACCTCACCGGTTCGCACTCGCGCTTCGTGACCTCGCTCACCGAAGACCTCGCCGACATGCAGATGACGCCCGGCGAAGCCAAGGCGTCGCTGAAGGCGGGCATGACCCATCAGGACCAGCTTAACCAGATGCTTCAGCGCCTCGCGGAAATCGCCGAGGGCGCCGATGGGCGGGCGGAGGCACGGCCATGAGCGAGAACCTCCGCGTCGATCGCTACTTGGAAAACCAGGAGATGGATCACATCGACCACGCCTTGGGTCGGCCGCTCGATCCGCTGGGTGAGACCTATCGGAACTACTACGCGACCGGTTCGCAAAGGTTCGACGGTAATCCCCACTGGACACTGGTCGAAGTCAGCAAGGGCGGCACACGCATTTATTCAGTAACCGACGAAGGTCGGCAGGCCCTTGCCGAATACCTGAAGGCGAGCGGCTCAAAGCATCGGGCTTTCCTGGTGACCGTCGAGATCGACGGCGTTGTCGACGAGCGGCCCGTCGTCGCAAAAGACGAGGCCGAAGCTTGCTATGGCCGCTATCTCGATATCATCGATGCCCTCCCTGATCTGACCTTCGACGAGTTCTGCCGCTGCGCCACGTGGTCCGCACTGGAGCCGGCCCATGGCTGAGCGGCGCATATTCACCCGCGGGGCTCGCCGCTTCGAGGTGGTGGTGATCTCAGTCACCGCCAACCGCCGTCGGCGTGCGCGAGTGATCCGCCGGCTCGCCGCCGCTCGCATGCTTCCATCCACCATCGCCCACAAGCTCGGCGTTTCGCTCGCCGATGTGCGGGCGGCTCTTTCGGCTCCTGATCCGTGGGGAGGGCTGTTCGATGCGCGGCGATGATCCCGAGTTCGACGCCTGGGTTGACCGGGCGCGCGCTGGAAGCTTCCTGCAGGCCATTGAGCTCTGTGAGTTCATGCCTGCCAAAGGGCAAGCACAACGCAACGATCGTGCCGGCCCCTGCCCGGCTTGCGGCGGCACCGACCGCTTCGCCGTACGTTTCAACGATCGTGTTTTCAACTGCCGTCATTGCGGCGCCAGAGGTCGCGACGCACTTTCTCTGGCGCTGGTTGGGGAAAAAATATCCTTCGTCGAGGCCTGCGAGGCATTGACCGGCGAGCCGAAGCCCTCGCACACCCGTGACGAGACGCCTGAGGAAAGGGCCGCCCGGCACGAACGCCGCCGCAAGGCCGAAGCCGCCGCGCTGGTAGCTGCCGAAAAGCAGGCGCGGCAGATTGAAGCCGACCGCCGCCGGTCGCTGGAAAGCGCCGATCGGCTGTGGGGGCGCGGCGGATCTCTGGTCAATTCTCCAATCGCGGACTATTTCGGCCATCGCGACATCCGGCCACTACCGCCGGGTATCGAGAACCTGCGCTTCGTGTCGGACCTCCCATACTATGTGGAGGTGGATGTCGAACGCGGCGGCGACATCGAAACGGAGCTGCGCGTTATCCATCGCGGGCCGGGAATGCTGGGGCGTATCCAGGCGCCGGCCGGCCGCATTATCGGCGTCCATCGGACTTGGTTCGACCAGATATTCTCGGCGGATAACCCCAAGGGTCGGCCGCATCTGTTCCACCCGCAGACGGGCAAAGCGCTGAAGACCAAGAAGGTGCTTGGCGAGCAACACGGCGGCGCCATCCGCCTGGTGCGCGGCCTCGACTGGCGCGGCAATGTGCCGACAGGCTTCCCCGGCGACATGATACCGCCCACACGGATGTTTCTGGCCGAAGGCGTCGAAACGCTGTTGAGCGTTTACCTGGCGCTGTGGCGCGACCGCTCGCCGCTCCTCGATCGCGCAGCCTTCTGGTGCGGCATCAACCTCGGCAACCTGCAAAATATCCGGGCTCCAAAGCCGATCGCCGAGGTGATCCTGCTCGGCGATGGCGATAGCGACCCTGACGACACGACCAAAGCGCTCGGCCGGGCCGAGGCGAGCTTCACCGGACAGGGCTGCCGCGTGGCCCGGCTGATGGCCGATCGCGGCAAGGATTTCAACGACATGCTGAGGGCATCATGAGCATCGAGGCCTACGTCACTTCCCTCGCCTCCGAAGGCGTTCCGCTGGGCTGTATCGCCCGGGCCCTCCGTCTCGATCGCGGCCGGCTGAAAATGATCATCGAGGATGCACTGGAAAGCGGGCTGATCGCTGAGGCACCGGCGCCAGACTGGCTGGGCACGCGCTTTGACGCCCGGCCCGGCGTCGGCGCGGTGATCGAGTCGCCACCCGTGACGCGCGCTAGCGTGCTGCTCGGCCGCTACGGGCTCGACGGCCGAATGGCGGCGCTGTTGCTCGCCTTGTTTGACCAGCCGTTCCTGCCGATCGACGAGGCTGTCGACACCTTCACGCGAACGGGCAGCGAAGGCGTGCTGCGCAAGATGCTGGCCGAGATCCGCCGCGCCGTCGCCAAAGATAGCCTCTCCATCCGTGCCAAACATGGCGCTGGCTATTTCATGGCCACCGCCAGCCGCACCCGCCTCGCCGACGTATTCCGGAGGGCTGGCTGTGAGTGACGCATATCTGGACTTCCTGCACACCAAGATGGTGTCGGCGCCAGTCGCCGGCATCGAACCGGGGAGAGCCGAATGACATGGCTCTACATCCCCAACCTTCCATCAACATCATCTCCCTCTGCACTGGAGGCTATGGCCTCGACTTCGGATTGGACTTGGCGATGCCAAGTGCTCGAAGCGTCTGTCTGGTGGAGAGGGAAGCCTTCGCGGTTTCGCGACTGGTATCGGCGATGCAGGAGGGTGCCATTCATGAGGCACCTATATGGAGCGATGCCCGAACCTTCGACGGCCGACCTTGGCGCGGCCTCGTGGATGGCGTTATTGGCGGCATCCCGTGCCAGCCACATAGTCTCGCCGGCCGGCGGCGCGGTGCCGAAGATCCTCGCGACCTCTGGTCCACGGCTCGCCGCATCATCGTGCAATCCCGCGCGTGGTGGTGTCTCATCGAGAACGTCCCGGGCATGCTCTCCGCGAAGGGCAAGATCGCCGGTGCCGAGCGCGTCCGCAGAGACTTACAAAGACTGGGTTTTGCGGTTGAGGGAGGACTTTTCTCGGCGGCGGAAGTTGGCGCAAGCCACGAGAGAGAGCGAGTATTCATCCTCGGCGTGGCCGACGGCTTTGGTCGCGAATGCTGGCGAGAAGGTAACGTTGGCGAGCAAGCGGCCTGGGCTGATGCATGCGGTTGTGTCGATGTGGCCCACGGCGACAACGCGGGATCATCGATCGCTTTGCGCCAGCCAAGAAACGATGGAGCGAAATGCGCGGCCACTGAGCGAGTTCGTGGGGATGTGGGCGACACCCCGGGCTGGCCACAGTGGACCGGATTATGCTCGCCGGGATACCGGGAAACCGAACAGCAATCTGGCGACGGACATAGCCCTCTGGTCGACACCTCGGGCGACAGACGGCGAGAAGGGGGGCCCGAACATGAGCTTCGGAGCAGGCGGCGAACCGCTGCCATCGATGGCGGCGAACTGGATGTCTCCGCGTGTCTCGTCGGGGCCCTGGATGCGACAAAAGAACGGGACGAAGAAACTGACGATCGATGGTCAGGCCTGCCGCTTTACCCCCCCCAGCCCAGAGACGCGGACAGATGGCGAGACGTCGTCGCCCGAGCGCCGGAGCTTGAACCCGCAGTTCGTCGAGTGGCTGATGGGATGGCCTCCAGGGTGGACGCGCTTCGCATGCTCGGCAACGGAGTTGTTCCTTTGGAAGGCGCGCATGCGTTCCGCACTCTCGTCACTCGACTCGCCGCGCGAGGCTCCACCGGCGCAGCTTTCCTTGGCAGTCTGATAGATCATGGCCGATGACGACGCACCGCGCGAGCGGTTGGGCGAGGCGATCGCGGAGGCGGTTGCCGCCGCCTTCACGCCCGAGGCGGGCGATGATGCCTCGCCCCCTCCTTCACCCGAGGCCGGATCGTTGCCGGTTCCGGTTGAGGATAGCGGCGAGCCCGTTGTCGACTGGGACATGGTGAAGATCTGCTCGGCCGAGCCTGAGACGGACATCGGCAACGGCCGCCGCTTCCTGATCTGGAATGGCGACCGCGTCGTCTCCATCGAAGGGCTTGGTTGGGCCGTGCATGATGGCAAGCGCTGGGGCCTCGACTATTTCGAGAGCGCCGTGCGCCCGCTCGCCCACCACACGGTGGAGGCGATCCGCCACGAAGCACGCTTCATCGAGCCGACCAAGGAAGAGGCCGACGCCATGGCGCTGGCCGAGGAGCATCACCTTCGCTGGCGCGAGCTGGTGAAGAAAGGCAAGAGCCGCGACATGAAGGACGAAGTGGAGCTATTCGAGATGGGCAACACGATGACCGCCGGCGAACGGGCGGCCGATGCAGTCGACGATAGGAAGTCCAAGCGGGCGCGCTACGCCAAGACATCGGCCTCGTCGGGCAAGATGGACAACATGATGAATGAGGCGAAGTGCTATCGCAGCCGGCCTGTCAGCGTGCTCGACAGCGACCCTTATGCCATCAACTTCGCCAACGGCACGGTGCGTCTCTACCGGAAAGAGGACAAAACATGGACCTGGCGGATCGACGAGCACAACCGCGCCGACCTCATCTCCAAATTGGCTCCGGTGGAGTTCCTGCCCGAAGCCGAATGCCCCGTTTTCCTGACCTTCATCGAAACCGTGCTGCCGGACGACGACGTGCGCGCCTTCATGAAGCGCTATCTCGGCTATTGCCTGACGGCGCTCACCCACGAGCAGGTGTTCACCTTCCTCTACGGCATGGGCCGCAACGGCAAATCGACGCTGGTCGACATCATCTGCCGAATTCTCGGCGACTATACCACCACCGTGCCCTTCGAGACGCTGGCCGGCGACGACCGGCGCAAGGGCTCGGAAGCGACGCCTGACCTTGTTCGGGTGCCAGGTGCCCGCATCGTCCGAGCCAGTGAGCCGGAAAGCGGCATGAAGTTCCGCGAGAGCATGGTGAAAAGCCTCACCTCCGGCGAGCCGATCCTGATCCGCCGCATGCGCGAGGAATTCATCGAGATCTACCCGACCTTCAAGCTGATCGTCTCTGGCAACCACCGACCCGACATCCGTGGCGGCGACGACGGTATCTGGCGGCGCGTGCTGTTGGTGCCGTTCGAGGTGCAGATCCCGAAAGACCAGGTCGACCGCCAGTTGCCGGAGAAGCTATGGGCGGAACGCTCCGGCATCCTCAACTGGCTTTTACAGGGCGCCCTTTCCTACCTTGAGGAAGGGCTGAAGGTGCCAGATGCCGTGCGGTCAGCCACCGAGGACTATCGCGAGCAGTCCGATCCTTATGGCGCCTTCCTCAAGGGCGCATGCCTCGTCAGCGGCCAGGACGACGATATTGCGACGCCGGGTGAACTCTACGCCGCCTTCAAGCGCTTCTGCGAGCGGCAGGGCTTCTTCTGCGTATCGGTTTCCACCTTCAACAAGGCGATCCCCGAGAAGGCCGCCGCGTTCGGCTTTCGCAAGGCCAAGACCAACGGCTTGTCGGTTTATCGCGGCATCCGCGTGCTCGACGAATTCAAGTTCGACCCCTCCTACACCCCGGCGCCGGACGGCTTCGGCTGATTTCTCGAGGTTTCAGGGAGGCTAGGGAGGCAAAACCACCGTCTGGCGCGTCTGCCTCCCTGAGGAAGAACGAAGGATAGCGCAGCAAATCCAACGATCTAAAAAGTTTAGGGGAGGCTAGGGAGTGTAGGGAGGCAGTTTGGTTATATGCGTAGAAAATCAAAAGCCGATCAGGATTAGCGCTAAAAAAAACATAGAGATATCGGCGAACTGCCTCCCTAGGCTCCCTAGCCTCCCTATCGAAACGAATTCAAAGGCTTAGTCAGGGAGGCAGCACATTTTGCCCCTCCCCGTGCCTCCCTAGCCTCCCTGAAAATCGATGGAAGGGTCTATCAGAAATGGCAAAAGAGACGATCGACGTTGAGAAGGTTGTGGAGTGGGCTTATCGGATACAATGTGTCGACCGGCAACTTGGTGGGCCAGATAATACACCTTCCGTAGTGTCGATTAGTGGTGGCCTTGGCGAATACGTTCGGCTCGGTACTCGGGTCGACAATTCGGGCGCGGCCACGCGGGCGCTCGGCTTGCGCCTACCCGGTGATGCGACCATCGTCCACGATGCCGTTCTATCGCTCGGTGATGTCTATCTCGAATGGCGCGCCCGCGACGTGGTTGAGGTCTGGGACGCACGGCTCGCCTCCGAAAAGGGTATGGCGATCGTTCCCAAGGGGAAGTACTTGGCCATCGCGCCCGCCTATGAAGTTGGCGAGGAAACTCAGCCTGCTCCGCTTGAGGTGATATCGGCCGCCGTACTGGTCATCCTCAACGGTCGCACTGGTAGCCGGCCGGATTGGTATCCCGATTGGCGTCCCGGATCACGCTATACCGTCGAACCGGATCGGCGCGAGGTGATGCTCGCCCGCGCCACCTATCTCGCCTGGTGGCTATCGCTCTGCCGTTTGGCGGAAAGGTTGTCCAGATCGCTGTCCGACTTCGACGTAACCGGACCAGAAGCGCCAGAGGCGCCATGGAAGGCTCATCGGCCGAATATCGTCGAGGACCTCACCACCAACCTGCCCCGTGTGTCACGGAAGGGAGCCGACAAGCGACGCCGACGCGCGTAACAAATCCCGCTTAACTCACTGATAGAACAGGTAGAAAGAAAATAGTTGGACGCTCGGCCTCTTGTGCTATCTCTGATGACGCTAAATCAGATCAAAAACGCCTCGGCCATCCCGCCGGGGCGTTTTGCGTATCGGAGGTGAGATGGCTGGCGGCATTCTCGTTGCTCGCTGGGCCGATGCCAACCTAAAGGTTTTCGGAAAGCGGATTGATGCGCTGAATGCGCAATTCCCGAAAGTACTGCCGCGCATCGTCAATCAGGTTGGCAACCGATCGAAGACTATCGTCATTCGCACCCTGACAAAACAGACCGGCTTGCCACGCAAGACCATCGTCAAAGCCGTTGGCAATCCGAACCCTGCCCGACCTGGCAAGCTCTCGTTCGAGATGCGAACCCGAGGAGGCAATATCCGTCTCAAGTACCTTCGCCCTCGCGAGACAAAGAAGGGTATTGTCGCCTACCCATTCGGTAAGCGCGTGCTGTTTGCTGGCGCCTTCATGCGGGGCGGCGCCTTTCCGAAGCGCAAGACTGTCGCTAAGTTCGACGGGCACGTGATGTTCCGTCCGCATGGGCAGAGGAAGAACTATTCATTCCAGCGGTCTGGTGTGTATGTCCCGGTGGAGATGACCACGGGACGAACCGCTACCGAGTTCCAGAAGATCGCCGCCCCCCTGCTCCGCGAGCGGGTTGAGGCAGCCCTCACCAAGCTCCTCGGCCCCTGACCCGCTGTGAAACATAGTGTTTCACAGCTTTTTGGATAGGGACCGTACGCCCCGCCGACACCCTGCGGTAGCGCGCGACTGCGGGGTTTGGCTAGTCTGACGCTAAAATCGAAGCCTAAAGGTAAAGGTCACCTAAAGCTAAAAGTGGCCGGAGGTAAAGGATCGGGGCCGACCGGCATGGGCGAGATCGTCTCGAAAAGCCGCTTTGCCGAGATCATCGGCGTCTCGCCGGGGCGTGTGTCGCAGTACATCGCCGAGGGGAAGATCAGCCACGCGGCAATCGTCGGCGAGGGCCAGCGCGCGAAGATCGATGTCGAGGTCGCGAAGGACGATCTGCGGCGAACGCTCGACATCGCACAGCGGCTTGGAAACGGCATCTCCACCCGCATCGACGCAGCAGTCCGCCCCAACGAAACGACGGCGAGACCGGCTGGCGAGGCCGGCGCGCCAGCAGCGCCACTGCCGGAGCCGCCGCGCGGCATTGACCAGGAGCTGAAACTTGAGAAGCTTCAGCAAATACGCCGCGCCAACCGGAACGCCGCGATCGCGGATGCCAAGTCGCGCGGCGAGTTGATCACCACTGTCGACGCTAAGGCCGAAATGACCAAGGTGGCTATGGCGATGATGCAGGAGTTCGAGGGCGAGATTACGGACTTTGCGACGGCGATCGCGGCGCGCTTCTCGCTGCCGCAGCGCGACGTGATCCACCTTCTCCGTCAACGACACAGGGAATTCAGGGCAGACCGATCGAACGCTCTAGATAGAGCCGCCGCTGCGATGCCTGAGACCGTGGAAACGCAGGTGTTGGCGCACGACGACGAGGAAGAGCTTGCGTGAAGCACATCACCATCGAGACGGCCAACGCCAAGCGTATCATGCTGGTGGTGATCGCCGATGCGCTCCGCCCGCCGCCGGCCGTCAACTATGTCGACTGGGCCGTCGACAACATCACGTTCCAGGACAATGAAAGCGACGTTCCGGGGCCTTACAACCGCCGTGCCTTCCGTTACTTCGACGAGGTGCTGCGCGCCCTTTCGCCGGAAGATCCCTGTCGCATTGTGACGCTGGCGAAAAGCGCTCAGCTTGGCGGCACGGTGATCGCCGTAATCTTCACGCTCGGGACCATGGACATGGACCCGTGCTATTTCTTCTACGTCCACCCAACGGAGAGCAACGCCAAGAAGTGGAGCCGGATGAAACTGGTTCCGCTGCTGAAGACGACGCCCGACCTGAGGTCGGCCTTCCCTCTGACTAATCGCGACGGCTCCGACAGCGTTCTCTACAAGGAACGACGCGACGGGCGTGGCGCTATCCAGATCAGTGGTGCCAACTCCCCATCGAACCTTTCGCAGGTGACGATGAAACGTCAGGTCCAGGACGACCTGTCGAAGTGGGAGATGAACAACGCCGGCGATCCAGAGACGCAGGCCGACAGTCGGTCGCGCGGCAAGGAATTCGCCAAGATCCTGAAAATCTCGACGCCGCTGGTCATGCCCGGCTGTCGGATCACCCGAAATTTCGAGGAAGGTAGCCAGGAATTCCCGTTCGTCCCCTGCCCCCATTGCGGGCACATGCAGGTGCTCGAATGGGAAAACATGTTGGCGGGGCTCGACGAAGACCATCCGGAAGACGCGCATTTCACGTGCATCGAATGCGGTTCGATAATCGAAGAGCATCATCGCGCTGAGATGGTCGACAAGGTCGAATGGCGGGCCAAAAACCCGGCCGCCAAGCGCTACCATCGATCCTTCTATCTCTGGTCTGCCTATTCGATCCTGCAGAGTTGGGAGCGTATCGCCCGAGAATGGCTTGCGGCCAAGGGTGATCCCGAGCGGGAGCGGGTATTCCTCAACGACACCGTCGGCCGGGCATTCGTGACCAATGGCGAAGCGCCGCCGTGGGAGGGCCTTCGCGATCGGGCGGCGCAATCGCCACGATCACGTGGACGCATCCCGGCTGGCTACTTTGTGGTCGCCATCGGCGTCGACTGCCAGAAAGATCGCGTCGAGTGGCAGGCCGTGGCCTTCGGCCGCGACTATCGTCGCGCTCCTGTCGATTATGGGGTGATCCCCGGCCACATCAGCGAGCGCGATTGTCAGGATAGGCTCGACGCGCTGCTGAAGGAAACCTGGCTGAACTCGGCCGGAAATCGGATCGGCCTCGACAAGCTGGCGATCGACGGAAACGCGTGGACCGAGGACGTTTGGGAATGGGCGCGGCGGCATTCGGCGCAGCGCGTGGTCATGGTGCGCGGCCTCAATACGGACGTGGCGCCGTTGACGGCCCGCGTCAAGAAGGAGCGGAACGCGAAAACCGGCAAGCTGCTCAGGTATTCGAGCCGCTTTTACAACGTCAATGTCAGCGTCCTGAAAATGGCGCTCTATCGCAACCTGGCGAAGACGGACCCTCTGCAGCGTGGCTTTGTCGATTTTCCGGCCGGGTTCGAGGACGAATACTTCCGGCAGTTGACGTCGGAACGGCGGATCAAGGTGAAAACCAGATCCGGTGCCGAGAAGTACGAATGGGTGCCGGACCAGACGATCCGCAACGAAATGCTCGACACCATGAACCAAGCCGAAGCGGCCGCGATCCTATGGGGTGTGCGCAGCTTGCCTGAGGCCATTTGGGACAGGCTCGAAGCAGAACGAGAAACACCGCTGCCCGAGGCGCAACTCGACCTCGAGGACGGGCTATTCGGGCGACATAGCTCGGCGAAAGCCGCGCCGAAGCAACCGGAACCGAAGGTCAACAGATGGCGGAACCGCAAATGAACGGAGTTGGAAAAGGCGAACGCCTCTCCCGCCTCGCGCGCGGCGTCGCCTCTCTGTTTGGCAAAGGAGGGGTAGCCACCCCAGCGACTTCTAACCCGGCAACCATGGATCGTACGCGCGCCACAGCCTATCTGCGCGATACACGCAGCGGAGTCATTGCCTCCCGGCCGGCCTCATTGCGGGAGCACCGCGACGAGATACGGCGCGTCTGGTCGCGTGCCGGCGCGCTCGCTATGGATCTGATCCAGAATTCTGGCCGGCTAAAAGGTGCCGTCGACCAGATCCTCGCAGACACGGTCGGCGTCGAGCTAACGCTCAACCCACAGCCTGATTTCACCGGGCTCGGCTATAACGACAAGGAGCGGGCGGACTGGATCGCTCTCGTCAAGCGTGCTTGGAAAATGCACGCATGGAACCCGGCTGAGTGCGACTTTCGCGGCAAGCTGACGGTGCCGCAAATGGGCGACATCGGACTTCGATATTGGCTAGCCTACGGAGAATCTACCGGTATCGTCAGCTACATGGGGCCGGCACTTCGCCAGCGTTATGGCGTCCGCACCGGCAATAAGATGCTGATGGTTCCACCGCATCGTCTTGTCCAAGATACCAATGACCTTGTCGGCCTGTACCAAGGCGTTCTCCACGACGAGAATGGCCGGCCAACATACTATCGCTTCAAAGAAAAGCGGGATGGCATCACCACGACCCGCGATTTCGCGGCTCGCGACGCCGCGGGGCGTTCCCTCGTCTTGCATGCCTTCGACCCCAGCGATGCTGAAGACGTGCGCGGCCTGTCGCCACTTGTCCCAGGTATAAGAAAATACCTGATGGCGGAGAACCTCGACGACGCCACGGCACAGATGGCTTTTCTCCAGACGATTGTTTCCGTCATTCTGACCTCGAAGCAGCCCTCCGCCGAGGCTTTCGAGGCGTTGCAGGTGATGAAAGATGTCGCTGGCTCCGGCGCAGATGACATCGCCGAGGACTTTGCCAATTACTTCTCAGCGCAGCTCGATCGCGCAAACGAAAGCCAGATTACGGTATCGAGTGATCCCACCGTATCGCACCTCGCCCCCGGTGAGGATCTATCCATCAAGTCGGCTGGCGTGCCGGGAAGCGACTACCTGCCTTTCCATAAAGCATTGTCGCGGGATACGGCTCGGGCGATCGGCATCACCTACGGCGGCTACACGCTGGATTATTCCGACGCCACCTACGCCTCGACCCGCATGGAGACGTCTTCGCTCTGGCCGGTAGTGCTTCGTCGGCGCGAGCGGATCGCGGCACCGCATTATCAGCTGCCCTATGAGCATTGGCTCGAAGAGATGATCGCGTCCGGTCGCATACCCTTCAAGGGGGGACTTCGTGCCTTTCAGGCCAATCGGGATCGCGCCTGCTGGGCAACCTGGCAGGGACCGGCCAAACCTTCGGCCGACGATCAGAAATCGGCCAACGCGTCGTCAGAGCGCATCGCCAACGGCACGGGAAGCCTCGCCCGCGAATGCGCCGATATCGGTCTCGATGAAAACGAGGTGTTCGCCGAAAGGCTTGCCGAGCATCAGCGGTATGTGGATGCCGGCATGCGCTCGCCCTACGACCGGGAGGCGAAGGCACCTTCGAGCGACACGGCGACATCGTCCAAGAAAGTAGGTGCATCGGCATGACGACCGTAAACATTGCTGGTGTCGACGTCGACCAGGACGATCCTTGTGCCCTCTACGCCGCGCTTTACGGCGTGTATCTCAAGCGCCTCGCCGGGCAGGAAGTCGAAGAGCTTACCATTCAGTCGCCGCTGACACGCGAGACGGTGAAGTATTCGGCGATCAGTCTCGACGCTTTCGAAGATCGCCTTTCAACGCTTAAGGCGGCCTGCGAACGCAAGCGGGGTCGACGCTCGCGGTTTGCCAAATCCATCCGCTTCGCCTGAAGGAAACACCACCATGACCGTTCTCGTGAACGGCGAAATCGTCTTGTACGGTTTCGTCGGCGACAACATGTGGGAACAAGGGTTCATCGATCGTGACGTGGTCGACGCCCTGGCCGAACTCGGCCGCGACACTGATGTGACCGTGCGCCTCAATTCCGGTGGCGGCTACATCGCCGACGGCATCGCCATTTTCAACGCGCTCTCGGCTCACAAGGGCAAAGTAACGGTGGTTGTCGATGGCATCGCTGCGTCGAGCGCCTCGGTGATAGCCATGGCCGGAGACGAGCGGATCATGCGGTCCGGCTCGCTCATGATGATCCACGACCCTTCGGGGATGGCCTATGGCACCGTCGACGACATCGCCAAGACCATCAAGGCGCTGGATGCCTATCGCGACAGCATTGCCGCCATCTACGCGGAGACGACAGGCGAAGCGCTCGACGCGCTGAAGGTCGACATGAAGGCCGAGACGTGGATCTCGGCAGAGGATGCGGTGACACGCGGCTTTGCCACAGCCAACGACAACTCCGCCGCCATCGAGGCCACGGCATACGACTACCGGCTTTATGCGCATGCGCCGGAACGTCTCGTCGCGCTGGCAGCCACCAATCACTGGTCGCTGAAGGCGGCCAGATCGAAGGCGATGGCTCGTTGTGAGCCGGAACAGCCCCCTATGCAGGAGCAGACCATGACCAACAAGCCCGCGGCGGGGACATTTACCGCCGACGACGTCAGTGCTGCCATCAAAGCGGCGACCGACCGCATCCAGAAGATCGTCACCAGCGAGGAAGCGAAGGGGCGCGAACCTCTTGCCCAGCATCTCGCCTATAACACCGCGCTCAGCGTCGACGACGTTTTGGCGACGCTGAAGTCCGCCTCGGTCACTCAGCCCGCCTCCGATCCGGCGAAGGACTACGAAAACGAGCGGCAGGCTGCCGGTGCCGGCCTTGCTCGACCGGGTGGCAAGCCGCAGGCACCTCAGGCGCTCGACGCCAAGGCCATCTACGCCAAGCGCCGCCAGGCCAACCGCTAATCCAAGGAAACACCAACATGCCCGAAGTGCTCGAAGGCCGGCGCAACGCTGAATTCCTCCTGTCGGAGGCCAATGGCGCGCGTTCGCGCGACAATATCAAGTTCCTTGCCGGCTCCGGCAGCATCAAGTCAGGCACCGTGCTGGGGAAGATCACGGCCAGCGGCAAATATACGCCGCACGCACCGGCCGCCGCCGACGGCAGCGAGACGGCCATCGCTGTTGCGTTCAACAACGTCACCGTTCCAGTGGACGCCGACCTCGTTGACGTAGGCATCACGCGCGACGCCGAGGTGAAGACAGTCTGCCTGACCTTCAACGCCGCCACCGATACGGATGCCGAGAAAGCAGCCGTTCTCGCTTCCCTCGCCGCTGTCGGCATCATCGGCCGCTGACTGGCCCCTTCAGAGAGGATTTCAGAAATGGCGGATATGTCCATCTTCAACGAGGACGAGTTCACACTTACCTCGCTGACTACGCTTGCCAACGAAACGCCGCCGATCCCCGGTCAGATCGGCGCTACGCTGGACTTCGAAGAAGACAGCATCACCACCACTTCGATCAAGGTGGAGCGCGAAGGCGCTACCTTGGCGCTGGTCGAACCGACGCCGCGCGGCGGCCCCGGCGAAGTGATCGACCACGACAAGCGTGGCATGCGGACCTTCGATGCGACGCACCTTCAGCGAGACGAAAGCGTCAAGGCTGAGGAGGTGCAGAATGTGCGCGCCAGTGGCTCGGCCACGGAGGCGATGCAGCTGCAGGACCTTGTCGACAGCAAGATGCGCCGGCATTATCGCGACTTCGACCTGACCGATGAGTGGATGAAGGTCGGCGTCATCTCCGGGAAGATCGTTTCCGGCAAGGGCCATACCATTCTCGATATCTACGGCGAATTCGGTTTGGCTGTTCCAGCCCCGATTGAGCTTGATCTTTCCAATGAGGCGACGAAGGTTCGTCTGTTCGCCGACGAGCTTCGCACGGATATGGAGGACGATCTCGTCGCTCCGAGCTACGAAAGCGTTGTTGCTTTCTGTGGCAACGGTTTCTTCCGTGATCTGGTGGACTTCAAGGAGGTACGCGAGACCTATCTGAACACCGCCGCGGCCTTCGAGCTTCGTGGCATTTTGCCGGACGTGGTCAATTATGGTGGTGTCACTTGGGTACGGCACAAGACAGGCTCCAAGGCCCGCGCCGCAGCCGGCGGTAACTTGATCGCCGACGACGAAGCACGTGTGTGCTTCAAGGGTGTGCCGGGACTTTACATCACTCGTTTCGCGCCGGCCGACTACTGGGATACAGTAAATAGGCCGGGTCTGCCGCGTTATATGAACGAGGCAGAGAGCCAGCGTACCGAGAAGGCGGCCTTCTTCGAGGTGCAGACCAACCCGATCCATCTCTGCACCCAGCCCGCGACACTGCGCCGACTGAAGCTCAAGGCGGCCTGACAGTGGACCTTGCTGCCGCTCGCGTTCACCTCGCCGAACAGTCTCGCAAGACGTTCGGCGAGGAGGCGAAGGTTAAGCCGGGTAATATGGGTGACGAACGCTGGGAAGCGGACCCGGCACGACAAGCCTTCGATGTCGTCGTTCATCCGGTATTCTCGGCCGGCGATGAAGCGTCGCTGGCCGGCGGCAGAACGAACGGGTGGATGGCCAGGCTTGCCATCGGGCCAGCCTCCGTGGAAGTCGACTTCAAAGCCTATCCGGAAGCTCTGAGCGCCAAAGCCAAGGACCGCCTGACCTTGACGGCTCGCAATGCGACCTTCGAGATCAACCGCGTCGATCGTCAGGGGCGAGATCGCCTCGTCTGGAGCCTCGTCAAGCTATGAGCGTTGTCCGCATCGCGAGCCGACTCGTGATCGTACTGGCACTGCGCGGCCACACCCTGGCCGGCGGCACCGTCGCGGATAGCGAGAACACCCCCTTCGACAAAAAGGCCGCCGAGGCAGTTTGTCCGTTCATCTCGGTCTATACCGACAATCAGGCCCGCAACGCGCGAGACATCGACCCGGCGCGGCCGGTAGATCGGCTCACGATCACCATCGAAATTGGTGTCAGCGCCAAAGTACAGGACGACAAAGGCGAGGATATTGACGGCTTGCCGATGACCGACGCCGGGATGGAACTCATTCTCGACGCTATCGAACGGCAAATCCTGATAGTGCTAGCCGATGACGAAAATCCGTGGTCGGCTATCTGGAAGAGGCTGTGGCGCGGTGATCCTCAGCTCAAGTCGACACGCGGCGCATCGGCAGCAGACGGCGTTCGGTTTGCCGGTCGGCAACTGGAAATCATAGTAGAGCCGCTGAAAGAACCACCATCTGGAGCGCCGGCAACGGGCGTCTGGGCCGACTTGTTGTCGATGGTCGACGTTGTGCCTGGCCGCGAGACGACGGCGCGAATGTTGCGGCAGCTCATTGAGGCACCGGCGCCGACGGACGACTGGTACGCCCTCCGACGCAACATGCTGATGTCAGCGGCCGAGGGATCTGCCCTTCTCCTCGATCCGATGCCCGGCGTTCTGCCTGAGTTCGGTGAGGTCTCGCCAACATGAGCCGCGAGAGGGGCATCGTCGCCCAGTTCGTGGAACTGTCTTTCCGTGTGGCTGAGATCGAACGCCGCGACCGGAACCGCAGCCGCAAGGGCGTGGTCACTGAGGTCGATCACACAACGGGCAAGGCGCGTGTCAAACTTTCTGGCGACGACGAGGAGCCGTTTAAGACCGGTTGGATACCGTGGGGCGAGGTCGCGGCCGGCGATATCAAAACACATATCCCGCCGTCAGTCGGTCAACAGGTCACGGTCCGTTCCGACAATGGCGACCTGACCGACGCGATCGTCGACATGGCCGTGCCGTCGGACGCCAACCCACGGCCGCACGACGGGCCGGAGGCAGTGATTACCAAGGGCTCGACCCGCATCGAGGTTGGCGATGACCTGGTGTCTATCGCCGCCACGAGAATCAGGATGATCGCCGACGTCGAGATCGATGGCGACATCGTGACGACGGGCAGCATCGTCAACAACGGCAAACACGTCGACAGCGGCCACGAACACACAAATACGATGCCTGGCGCCGGCACATCCGGCCCACCCGTCTGACCTCAGGAGACAAGACCATGGCGAAATACAAGGTGCGCCTCGATTGCGAGGTTGCCGGCCGCTGGCGCACGACCACGGAAGAGCTAGAGCTTTCGGATGTCGCTGCGAAACACCTCTTGCCGCCCTATGGCAACGTGCTTGTGCCGGTTGATGACCCGGCGAAGGTAGCCGCGACGGTGTCACGGAAGGCTACGGCGAAGGCTGCGGACGACAATGGCTGACTCTGCCGGCGTCAATGCATCGACCGGCAAGCCGCTCACCGACTGGCAACATACCGAGCAATCGCTCCGGAAGGTGCTGGAGACGCCGATCGGAAGACGCGTGATGCGCCGGGATTTCGGCTCGAAGATCTTCGACTTCATCGACGCCAAGATGACTGCGGCCAATATCCTCGGCATCTACGCGGCAGCGGCCGAGGCAATCGAAGCGTGGGAGCCTCGCTTTCGTGCGTATCGCGCTTCGGTCTCAGCGGCCTCGGCCGACGGGGCTCTCGAATTGACCCTTTACGGCCTCTATTTCCCGCGCGGACACCTCGGCGATTATTCGATCGTAGAGGACGCAAGCATGCGTGTGCTCCTAAACTCCTGATCGGCACTGGGTTTCCTCAGACATGACCATCGACCTGTCCCGTCTACCGCCTCCGACAATCATCGAGGTGGTCGACTACGAGACCCTGCAATCTCAATTCCTCGCTCGCTTCGCAGAGGCATGGTCGGCCGCCCGTACCAGAGATCCGACTTTGCCAGAATGGAATGTCGGTGGCTTGGAAACCGATCCCACCGTCATCGCTGCGGAGGCCTGGTCATACCTGCGACTGCTCGACCGGCAGCGCGTCAACGACGTGATCAAGGCCCTATTGGCGCCTCTCGCCGAGGGCGACGACCTCGACAACGTCGTTGCTCGCATCGGCGTCGAGCGGCTGACCATCGTCGCTGCCACGAACACTACGGCGGCCGTGATGGAGAGCGACGATCGGCTGTTGCAGCGCTACCTACTCGCCTTTACACGGCCGGCCGCTGGCTCGGCCGACCGCTACATTTATGAGGCGATGACCGCGTGGCCGACGATGCTGACCGGCAGTGTGAACGGCCGATCCGTGCACGGTCGCAAGGGCGACGTCGATATCGTCGTCGCCGGGCCAGATGGCCGTGACGCCACGGACGAGGAGCTGGCAGTCGTGCGGGCAGCGTGCACGTCGACCTCGGTTAAGCCGGAAGCGACCAGCGTCTCCATCCTCCGGGCGACTCGCATCATCTATGCCGTCGCCGGCAAGGTGACGGTGCCTAACGGTCCCGACGCCGAGACCGTGAGGCTTGAGGCTGTGGCGCGCATCCTTGCCGCCGGCACGGCGCGCATGACGATCGGCGCAGAGGTACCGGTGAACGCGCTGGAGGGTGCCGCTTATGGCACCTCCGTCACACGCGCTGATCTGACGGCTCCGACGGACGACATCGCCGCCGATCCCTACACCATCCCTATTCCGGGGCAGATCGCTCTCGCCGTCAAGGTGTCGGCATGACCACAGCCGCCGACCTTCTGCCGGCCACGGCCGCGCCTTTCGAGATCGCCCTCGCCAAGGCAATGACCGACACCCTGCCGGTGCCGCTGCGCGAAGCGCTGGACCCGGCCACGGCGCCCGCCAACCTGCTGCCGTTCCTCGCCGTCCACGATGGCGTCCGCCTCTGGTTCTCGGACTGGAGCGAGGCGCGCAAGCGCGATGTTATCGGCGCATCGCTCACCGACTGCTGGCTAGTCGGCGTCCGTGACGGCGCAGTGCGCTACCTTGCTTATGTCGACGGCACTCTTGTCGACGCCGTCGCCTATCCAGCCCGTTTTGTGATGGGCCGGGCGGTTATCGGCCGGACGCCGATCGGTCACGCGCCCTTCCTGGCGCGCTACCTCGTCAGGGTGGCCACCCGAAAGCCGCCACGCTCTCTCGTCATGAGCCGTGGCGTGCTTGGACGCGCCCGCTTGAAGACGCCGAGCCGGGAGCCGTTTCAGCGGTGTCTCTCCGCCCTTCGCACCGCCAAGGCGCCGGAGACCGAGATCCGCATCGACTTCGGTCACTCCCGCCAAATCCGCCTTTCCGACGGGGTGCCGCTCGATGGCACTTATCGGCTTGGCTCTTTCATCACTCGCACCAAGCTCTGAGGGGACCATGCTCAAGACGGTCGAATTCACCGAAGCCGAAGTTGCCGAGCCCTCGGATTTCGATGCGATCAGCCAGTATGGTCGCGAGGGCGGCGAGGCAATCGTCGGCGGCGCCATCGCCTATGCCCACCATTGGGCGGGCTATTCGATCGCTCAGTCTTCGGCAGTCGAGGTGACGCTCAACCCCGGCTATCTGTTCGTGGCCGAGAAAGTCCACGGAAACGATGTTGCGATCGTCGTCAACCTCCAGACCTACCTGCCGCTGGTGACCGGCGACGGCCGATACGTGGCGCTACTCCTGCGCGGCGCAGAGACCACAGTGACCGAGAGCCGAGAAATCGAGACCGATGCCGACACTGGCGACACGGTGATGCAGACGGTTCCCAAGACGAACGTTCGCCGCGTCGAGGTAGTGGTCCAGCAGGGCCTTAGCTCGCCGACGCCGGTCAAACCGACGGTCGCCTCCACCGAGTGCTGCGTCGCCTACGTCGAGCTGTCGACCACGGGCATCGTCGCCGTCGAGATGGAGCAATCCTCGCGCGTCAAGGCGCTCGCTGAAGTCGAGGGGCGGCTCACCATCGTCGAGAACGAGATGGACGCCGCCGTGGCACGCGTTTCGTCAATCGAGACCGACATCGCCAACATCGCGGTGCGGCTCAATGACATCCCGAACCCTGTTGTGGTGCGGCAGATGCAGCGCGACCTGGCGCAGATCCGGCGCGAGATCGCCATGCCGGACGAGGCGCGCGCCTACTGGTACGACAACGGCTTGCTCAAGGACGAGTGGGACACGGCGAATACCTCCTGGCTGGCGCGCATCCGTGAGGGCGTACGCTTTGCCTGGGCGACGCAGCGCGACATGCAAATGGCGCTGCTCGACGCATCCTCAAGCGCGATCCGCGCGTCCGGCACCCTGATATTGCCGGCTTGGGAAGAAGTCGCCCGCCTTGAGGTAAAAGGCGATGGTGGATCGAAGAACATCAGCCAGCTCACCCACACGGTGACAACGGCGATCCAGAAAACCTTGTCGCGCACGGTGACCGAGTACGGCGCCACGACGACGAGATGTCAAAACGCGGCCGGTTGGGCATTCCTCGGTAATATGTCGGTCGGGCAGACTTTCACCAAGGATGGCGAAACCTTTGTCATCACCTCGATCGACACCAACAACAATAACAGAGGCCATTATCTCTATTCGTTCCAGAACATTACGGTCCGAACAGTCGAAGAGACCTATTGGGAGTATGTGACCGAGGAAGTGGGCGTCAACGGTTCGATTTACGGCCAGACTTGGCTGTGTGCCCAGCCGATGGTGCTGACCGGCCTCGACCTCAGTTTCACCCGCGTCGGCTCGGACGGCGAGGTTCACCTTTTCATTTGCGAGTGCGATAGCTCCGGCCAGCCGCAGCTCGATAGCGTCATCGCCTCGATGTCGAAGGCGGCAAATGCACTCGCTACCGGCTGGGTGAAATTCGACCTGACGCCAACCTTGCTGGAGAGCGGCAAGCGCTACGCCTGGTTCACGGTCACAACCGGCAACCACGCGCTCGAGACGGTTGCCGGCAACAAGTATGCCCAAGGAACGCTATTCTATTGCGGTGACGGCGCCTGGGCGCAGGGAGACGCCGAGACCGACTTTGCCATGCGCCTCTATGGCGCCAAGTTCTCGGCCACCCGCACGGTAGTGGAGATGCAGTCGGCCACGTTGGAGAACGGCATCACGGACATGCGCTTCCTGCACGCAGGCTGGGCACCGGGTGGTACATCGCTCACCTGGGAAATCAAGCCCAGCGACAGCGACGACTGGAAGCCGGTGACAATCGATGCCGCCATCGACACCACTTGGCTAGCTGGCCTGCCTGCCTTGGTGCAGGTGCGCGCCGTGTTCGCCGGCACCACCGATTTGCAACCGGCCATCGTGATGGATGCCAACGCCCGCATTATGACATTCCGGCCGCGTGGTGACATGCAGGCGATCAGCGTCGAGCACGATTTCGGCGTCTCGACCATGTCGATCCAGCTCGACACGGTGATCGATCAATGGAACGGCGGCAAACATACGGCCGCACCAAAGCTGCTGATTGGCGGCACCGTCTACACGCCAGCCGCCACGGTGGTAACGCCAGACCTTATCAACGCGAAGAAGCGGACCATCTCGGCGACTTTTACCGTCCCCTCGACCACGTCGGCGCGGGCGCGGTTCGACATGACCTCGACCGAGGTCACCGACCTGCCGTTCATCGACAACATAGCCATGTACGCACTCTGAGGGTGACATGACCGACCAAACCGGCTCCATCGACGCCGCCACCATCGATCCGGACACGAGCTACCGGATCACACTCGCCCGACCGGCGACGGTAGCCGGCATCAAGCTCCGGCCGCGCGGCGACATCACGTTGCGCGGCGACCTCCTCAAAACACTGATCACGGAGACGCCGGATGTCGTCCTCAGCATCGCTGCCGTCGCCTGACGACGACTATGCCGCTCCGCTCGACGCTAACCTCAACAAGGCGTTTTGGGATGCGGCGCTGAAGTCGGTTGGTGCCCGCGTCCGGGCGCTTGAAGCTGTCAAAGCCGATTGGGAGAAATTGATCAGCGAAGGCACTGGTCAGGCACTCGCGGTAATCCAAGCCAACGTCGAGCCGCAGCTGGTGGCACTCACGGCCATTATCAATCAGCTCAAGGCCGAGGTCGCCGCGGCCGAGGACGCTATTGCCGTCATCATCGCCGGTGGTGTCAATATGTCAAACGTGATCGGCCTCACGGAGGCTTTGTCTGGCAAAGCGAACGTAACTGATCTCAGCGGCGCCGTGGCGGCTCTGACCCACTTGATGGAGAACTATGTCTCCCACACGGAGGCACAGGAGCTCACATCTGAGCAAAAGGCACTGGCGCTCTCGAATCTCGGCCTGGATGACATCCACAATACCTTGACGCCGATCACCATTGTCGCGGCGGACGGGCAGATCGATTTTGCCCTTGGGACAGAAGTGTCGCCCAGCGCATGTCTCGTGTTCCACAACGGCGCGAAGTTGTCAGGCACCGACTACGCATTGACCACGACTACGCTGTCACTGATTTCGGCAACGGTCGCCGGCGACGTTGTCACTGTGATCGCAATCGGTACTTTCGAGGTCGCCAACGCATTATTGCCCGCCGCCAACCTTGCCGACCTCGCCGACATCATAGCGGCTCGAAACAACCTCGGCCTCCGTTCGGCAGCGACGAAAGCGGCCGGTGACCCTAGTTTGATGCCCCCCGGCAGCGTGATCGGGCGCGCCTATGCCGAGTATACAGCGGCCACAGTCTATAACAGCGTTATTCCGTTCGATGCCACGGTACCGCAGATTACCGAAGGTGTTGAGATTATCTCGACGACATACACGCCTAAAATCGCCGGGAGTAAACTGCGCATTACCTTTGGCGGCTTGGCTCAAGTTGCGGCCACCGGGCAACCTCTTGCGGCCGCCACGTTCCTTAACGGTGGCACCGATGCAGTCAATACGACAGTGGACTACCACTATTACGATGGAGATGCGCATCGGATCGCAACGGACTTTGAAATAGCTACGTCAGGACTGGTTCCCCAGACTATCGCCGTGCGTGTTGGCACTCACTCCGGCGGAGCGTTTAAGTTCAACGGGCAGGGCGGCGCTACGTTTGGCGGCACAATGAAAACTACCCTCGTCGTTGAGGAGATCATGCCATGACCTTCGCTGCAAATCTTGCCGCACTCGCTCGACGCGGCATTGTCGGCGTTGGCGACCTGCTCTCGTTTGATGCGAACGGGAAGTATCCGGTGGGCGACGGAAGCCAGCTTACAGGCTTGCTCAAGGGCGGCACGACCGTGACGCTTAGTGGGACGGCTGTCGACTTTACCGGCATCCCATCGACCGCCAAGCGTGTCGTCGTTGTGCTCGACGGAATCAGCATCACCGGAACGGCGACAACGATCAACCTGCAACTCGGCAAAGCGGCCGGAATGGAGACCACCGGTTATCAGTCGTCGTGCGGTATCGCCTCTTCCGGGTCTGCCGGCGGCGCCACTTCGACGATCGGCATGCAAATCGCGTGGGCTGCTGGCGCCACCGTAACCCACTGGGGTCGCGCTGTGCTTGAGAAAGCCGGCGTCAACCGGTGGGTTTGCTCCGCACATGGTGGATTAGATAACGGTGGCGGTATCAACTACAGCTTCAGCGGCGGCGGCGGAAAGACACTGGCGAATACGCTCGATCGTTTGCGCATCACGACGTCCAACGGAACGGATACGTTCGACGCTGGCACCGCGACGGTTTTCTGGGAGTAATGCCATGCGCGTCGAAATCGACCTTATGACAGGCTCAGTCACGGAATACGCGGATATTCCCGCCCCTCAGCCAGATATCGAAGCTCTTCGATCCGCTGCCAAGGTTCGAGTGGATATCGCTGCTGAGGCCTACCGCCTCATTTACATCACCGCCGGCAGCGGTCAGGCCATGGCCTACACCCAGAAACTCAACGAGGCGCGGGCCTACCTCGCCGATCCGTCGCTTACGGCCGGCGAGTGCCCGCATATCTTTGCCGAGGTCGGCATTACCGCCGAGACCGCAGCAACAGTCGCCCAGGTGGTAGACGCCATGCATGCCACTTGGCAGGTGAAGTCGGCGGAAATCGAACACAAGCGTCTTGCAGCCAAAGCGGCGATCGACGCGGCAGAAACCGCCGAAGCGATCAACGCAGCAACTGAGGTTGGCTGGGATGCTTGACGAGCCCAGTACAGGCGACCGAAGGTACCTCACATGACAAGGGCGTGAGATCAGTGATGGAACCGCTGGACTATCGGAATCAGATATGCGCTGACGTGGATAAAGCAGTCCTCGTGCCGTTTCGCACAGTCGACCCGATAGATGGCTGGTTGCCTATCGTTGCCAAATGCCATGACAATGTAGACCAATGGGTAAAGCTCCATCCCGGCTCGCGAGCGGTAAGAGGGTGGCTCGCTTACGTGAACTACGGTGTCTCTATTGGCTACACAGCGCATTCCGTCGTTCAAGGTTCTGACGGCAGTCTGTTCGACCTAACTCCGACCCTTGGCCCAAATGCATGGCGCGGTCCCTTTATTGCCCACAGAGGCTCGGACGCCCTGTTTTGTGAGATGGTGAAAAAGCTCGGCCAGGAGATCCGGTGTTCGGGCAATTGCCCCGCTCCAGAACTGACCTTTGAGGATTTGCTGGCCGCGACCTCGTCCATTGCGGCGGACGATACAGAGGCGACTAGTCCGGCGGGCAAAATCAGCTAGAGCACTTATTAAGTCCAGATGAGACGGAGGCGGTATAACCCGCTGCGGGGCTAGATTGGCGTCAGCCCGCAAGGCGAGGAATCGCTTGATCGCCACTCCGCCAGCGCCATTGGCGCCGGCTTTGACGTGGCAGGATTCGTCAGGCGAGACAATGCGTGAAATCAGGTGCCCCCGTTGCGGGGCGCTCCTCTTCAAGGTGGCGTTGAATGCTCTTCAAGGCCTCGTCGAGATCAAATGCCGGCGCTGCGGCGTCATCAATTGCATGAGGCCGATCGAGCCCACTCCTGAGTGCCGCGAGCACCGACAGGAAATGAAGACATGGCTCGTATCGAACGCTTCGGAACCACAACCCTGATCCTCGGCGATGCGCTTGAGTTGCTGACATCTCTCGATGTTGGCGACTTCGTCGGCGTGCTGACCGATCCGCCTTACAGCTCTGGCGGCAATGTTCGCGACAAGGCAATGCCGACCAGTGCGAAGTATCTGCAAGGCAGAGGCGGCGGTCGCTATCCAGAGTTTGCCGGGGACACGCGCGATCAACGCTCGTTTCTCACGTGGTCCACAATGTGGATGAGCCTAGCGCGGAAACTGGTTGTGCCAGGTGGTATCCTTGCCACCTTCACTGATTGGCGCCAGCTACCCGTCACCACCGACGCTGTTCAATGTGCCGGATGGGTTTGGCGAGGCATTGTACCGTGGGACAAAACTGAGAGCGCCCGGCCGCAGCTTGGGAGATATCGGAACCAGACGGAGTTTGTAGCTTGGGGGACCAACGGTTCCAGACCGCTGCTTGGCCCGGTCGCTCCGGGCGTATTTCGGATGCCGGTCCCTCGCGTAAAACACCACATTGCCGGCAAACCGGTTGAGTTGATGCGGGGGTTGCTCAGTGTCATGCAGGGACCGGTCCTCGATCCATTTATGGGATCGGCTACCGTCGGCGTGGCTTGCCTTGAGATGGGTCTCCACTATGTCGGGATGGAAGTTGACCCAACAATCTTCGAGATCGCTTGTCAGCGAATGGCGGCGGTCAAACCCTTGGGCAATCAGAAAGAAACACAACTTCAACTGAGAGAAATCCGCGAATAGATCCTCGATCTCAATCGAGCATCCCATCCTCCGGCCCGCCGAAAGGCGGGTTTTTTTCATGCCCGCTCAGGAGACATCGGCATGGCTAGCCAGAGCTATTTTCACGGCGTGACGCTTTCCGAAAGTTCGGAAGACGCAGCGCTCCAGCGTGTCGCCGACTGGGGCGTCACCTTCTACAACGGCACGGCACCGGATGCCGACGAGGCTCAGTTCCCGCTCAACACGCCAACGGTGGTGACATCGCTTACCAATGCCGCCGGTTTGGGCACTGCCGGCAGCTTGCTGGACGACCTGACTACGCATTTTGGCGAAGGTGGCACCACCGTTGTGGTCAACCGTGTCGACGAAGGCGCCAGCGCCACGGAGACCGCTGCCAACCTCCTGGGCAACGCGGTGGCGCGGACAGGCATCTATTCTGCGCTGCGCACCAAGGCGCTGACCGGCCTCGCTCCGCGGGTTGTCGTCACGGCCGGTGATACTGGCAGCTGGATCGACGATGGCGTAGTCTCGATCAGCGTGACCAATGGCGGCGCCGGCTATAGCGTGCCGCCGACGGTGGCCATTGCCAGAGCGGCAGGTGACACTACTGGCATTGGCGCAACCGCCGAGGCGACTGTTGAGAATGGTGCCGTCACCGCCGTCACGGTGACGAATGCTGGTGAGGGCTACTCGTTGGCACCAGTTGTCACCATCACCCGCGCTGCCGGCGATACCACCGGTGCCGGCACTGTCGCCGTGGCGAACATTGGCGACGTTGCCAACAGCTTTATCTCGGCACTCAACACCGTCTGTCCGAAGATCCGCGCCCGCGCCTACATTCACGGCCCGAACACCACCAACGTAGAGGCGGTCCGGTTTCGGAACACCATCAATTCCGATCGCATTCTCATCATCGATCCCAAGTCACTCAAGAATGTCAACGACGTGCCGATGGTCCGTCCGATGGCGCCGGTGTTCGCGGGCGTTCGAGCGCGCGTGGTGGCCAGTGACGAGGGAGTGTCCGGTTCGGTCTCCAACAAGCTGATCCGGACCATCGACGGCGTCGCCCGCACCATCGCCTATCCCGATGACTCCAACTATCTCAACGGCAACCAGATCGCGACGGTCATCAACGAGCGCGGTGGACTGCGCACCTGGGGTTCGCGGCTTGCGACCGACAAAAGCCTTTGGGCATTCGACAGCGTCCGCGCCACGGCCGACATGGTCAACGAGGGCCTCGAAGACATCTATTTCAACTGGGTCGACAAGAAGTTCACAGCCGGGAACCTCAAGATGATGCTTGAGGACGGCAATGCGCTGTTGCGCGACTACAAGCTCAACAACGACATCCTGGGCGGCCGTGTCTGGCTGGCTGCACAGAACACGCCGACACTCAACGCGGCTGGCAACGTCTACCTTGGGGTGGAGTTCGAGCCGGTCGGCCTGATGGAGCAGATCCGCCTGACCACCCATCGCAACATTCTCTACTACACGCTGCTTCTCGATAGCGTCGCCGGTGCGATCGAGAACGGCCCGCTGACGCTCGCCGCCTGAGGAGGCCCAACATGAGCAACCTTCCGTCCTTTCTTCTCCGCAACTGCATGCTCTGGGCCGACAAGGAATCGAAGATCGGCCAGATCGGCGACATCACCATCCCCGTGCCGACGGAGAAGATGGAAGAGATGCGAAACGCCGGCATGGTGAAGCCGCGCGAGGTATCGCTCGGCTACGAGAAGCTGGAATTCGGCTTCAAGATGCCCGGCTTCGACCCGCAGATCATGAAGCTGTTCGGCCTCGCCCCCGGCACCGAGAAGCAATTCCTGGTGACCGGCGCTCTCGCAGACGAGGACGGCACGATGCACAGCGCCGTGCTCACCATGTACGGCCGCCTCAAGACCGCCAATGGCGGCACTTGGAAGCCAGGCGAGGTGAGCGAAAACGACCTTCAGTGTTCGGTCAATCGCTACAAGCTCGAGGTGGACGGCGATCCCATCCTCGAGATCGACGACTTCGACGTGATCGTCGGCGGCACGAGCACGGAAAGCTCGGTTCGCAGCGCTCTGCTGCTCTGAAAGGAAAGACTATGACTAGCATCCCGTACACGCTAAAGCGCCCGATCAAGATCGCCCAGGGTGAAAGCGAAGAGCTGATCACACAGCTCGAAATCAACGACGATCCCGATTGCGGCGACCTCGCCGCCACGGACGCCGTCGAAGGCGATTTCCATAAAACGATTGCCCTGATCGCTGCGCTTGCGGGCATTCCCTACACCACGGCGAAGAAGATCAAACCGGTGGATTTCAATGCCCTCAATGAGATCGTGACGCCGATCGTGAAAGGCACATCGGGAAACGCCTGAGCGGGTGGACTGAAAAAATCGTGCTGATCGCGGCGGAGTGCTCGACCCCCATTCCAGAGGTCGAGCGCTTCGCGGTCAGCAAGGCCACCCGCTATTTCGACGCTGCCTGCCGGCTGGTTGAGGCGAAGCGCCAGGCGCACTAACTAGTGCGTGAAGCCGTAGGACTTAGCGACACGGCCAACTTGGCGACAGTGAGCCGTTTTCTGAGACGCACTCATTTGTTTGAGCTCGTATTCTGAACCGCCGGTGAGTAACGCCAGAGTGCCGGTGAACTCCATGTCGTTCGCCTCGACATTCTTGTCGATAAAGGCCTCGATAGCCGCCTGGTCGTAGGAAAAGCCGCATGCTTCTTCCGCGGCTAGGACCTGGCCAAGAGCGTGCGCTACATCGGTACTATCCTTCGCGGCAGCCGCTCCGACGCTCGCTGAAAAGACACCGATCCAAGCAATGACCGCAAACGGCTTTATGTGGCGTGATGCCGGCGCGTTCATAAACATGGTTCGCCCTTTCGAAAAGCAACTTCTGATCGAACGATAGCATCCGCCCTTTTGCCGTCAAGGCAGCGAAAGGGAGGCAAAAGGACGTCGAATGAAGCTCGCATCGACACTCGTCGTTAGCCTTCTGGACAAGTTCACCGGCCCCTCGGGCATGGTCGGGCGCGCCATGAAGAGCCTTGCCGGCGCATCGCGATCACTCGACACCTCGCTTGCGTCCTCGCGGACAAAGCTCGCCGGCTATCACAGCAACATGCTCGGAGTGGCGGCTGCGGGCTACGCGGCGGCACGCGCACTGGCGGCACCGGTCAAGGCAGCCATGGATTTCGAAAGCGCCATGGCCGACGTGAAAAAGGTGGTGAATTTCGAGACGCCGGGGTCGTTCCTGAAGTTCAAGGCCGACGTGCTGATGATGTCGACGCGCATTCCGATGGCGGCCGATGCCCTCACGAAGATCGTCGCCGCCGCCGGCCAGTCCGGCATTGCCAACAAGGATCTTCTGAAGTTCACCGAGCTCGCCGCCAAGGTGGGCGTCGCCTTCGACATTTCGGCCGATACGGCCGGCGACAGCCTCGCCAAGATGATGACGGCGTTGAGCCTCTCGGTCGATGATGTTGGCAAGTTGGCAGATGCCATGAATTATCTATCGAACAGCCAGGCATCGTCTGCAGCCGATATCCTGGAGTTTTTCCGCCGTACCGGTTCGGATGGCAAGATGTTCGGCTTCACGGCCGTGCAGACCTCGGCCTTCGGTTCGGCGATGCTGTCGGCCGGCGCCGAAGCGGAGGTGGCGGCGACCAGCTTCCGCAACATGGGCAAGGCGCTTGCCAAGGGCGGCGCGGCGACGAAGGCGCAGCGGACCGCCTTCAAAGCGCTCGGCCTCGACGCGACCAAAGTCGCGAAGGCAATGCAGAAGGATGCTGTCGGCACCACCGTCAATGTGCTCGAAGCGATCAACAAGCTGCCGAAGTATCAGCAGTCGGCCGTCGCCTCTCAGTTGTTCGGCGACGAAGCACGCGCGCTGATGCCGCTCATCTCCAACCTCGACCTTCTCAAGAAGTCGCTAGGGATGGTGGCGAGCGAGACGTCCTATGCCGGCTCGGCCAATGCCGAGTATGCTGCTAGGGCGGCAACCTTCGCCAACAAGCTGCAGCTGTTCCAGAACAAGATGAACGGCCTTGCCGTGACCGTCGGTGACGCATTGATCCCGGCGCTTTCGGGGGCGATCGATACCATCGGCCCGCTGGTGGGTGTTCTCAGTGATTTCGTCGCCGCACACCCGGAACTCACCCGGAATATCGTACTCGCCAGCGCGGCTCTGGTCGGCTTCCGCATCGCAGCATTCGCGGCTGGGTATGCCGTGACCTCGCTTAAGGTCGCGGCTCTGGCCTCGGCAGTGGCTGTTCGCTCTGTTGGCCGGGCGGCGATCTTCGCCGGCACCATTGGACTGGCCCCCTTCGGACGCGCACTCTCGGGCTTGGCCGGTGTGGTGCAGATCGCGGCGATGCGCTTCCGCTTCGGCGCCACTGCTCTTAGGTCTGGAGGCTCGGCTGCTGGCTTTCTTGCGGGCACGTTCGCGACGCTCGGCCGAAGCCTCGTCTCGGTTGGCGGCATCGCTATGCGCCTGGTCGGCTCCATGTTGGCGTTTTCTGGCATCGGTCTCGTCGCGGCAGCGGCCATCGCCGCCATCGCAGCGGCCGGCGTTTGGCTCTACAACAACCTTTCCGGCATCGTAACCTTCCTCGGGTCGTTCGGAGAAGCTTTCATGGCCGCGCTCGGGCCGGCCAAGGGGGTAATCCAGCCGGTCGTCGATGCCGCGGGCCGGCTTTATGACAAGGTGGCCAGCTGGCTCGGGCCGATCGATGCCAGTGGCGAGAAGTGGAAAGCCTGGGGCGAGCTCGCCGGCAAGGCCGTTGCCGGATGGGTCAACGCCGCGACCAGCTTCGTCACCAACACCATCGATCTCGTCACCGGGCTGCCGGACCGCGTCATGGCGTTGGCCGGGCGGATGTACGATGCCGGCGCCGCCCTCGTCACCGGTCTTTGGGATGGCCTCAAAGCGCAGATCGACGCCATGCTCGGCTGGTTCTCAGCCAAGATCGATGGCCTAGCGACGAGTGCTTCGTCGCTTGCCAATAAGATCTCGTTCGGAATGGTTGGCACGGCGGCGCCGGCAGCCACCTCGATGCCGGTAGCTGGCGCGCGCGCGGCTGGCGGCCCTGTTGAATTCGGGAAAATCTACAAGGTGGGCGAGCGCGGCACCGAACTGTTCACGCCAGGCGCCGATGGCACCATCAGCCCGAACAGCAGCTACCGACAAGCCACCAGTGGCGGCGGCGGGCGCACCATCCATGTCGGCGGCATCACCATCAATCTGGGCATGGTGAGCGATGGCCGATCGATACGGGACGTTGCTGAGGACCTTGGCCAGCGCATCCGTGACGCCCTCGATGGCACCTTTGCTGACGGGACGGTCTAGCGCCCAGGGTGTGCCGAACTCAGACCAGATCGTCGATTGCGACGCCGAGAGCGGCGGCTAGCTTCTTCATGGTGCCGATGCCGCCTTCTTTCTTGCCGGTCTCGATCTCCGACAGATAGGGCTGGCCGATACCCGCTTGGGCCGCCAGGGCGGAAATCGTCAAGCCGCGATGTTCGCGCCAGACCCGGACGGGGTTGTCACCGGAAAGCAAACGGCCGGCGATCTCGTCCGGCACAAGCTCTTCCTCGCCGGCCGCGAGCCGATGGCGGAAATCCGCAACGGCGGCCCGGTCCGCCGCATCCTCGGCGGTGGAAACGAGCCGCTCATAGTCCGCTTCGGGGATGACGACCATGCGCTCGCCGGAAGGGGTGGTGAGAAATTGCGCGTTCATGTCGAACCTCATTCGTAGACGCCGCCACGAGGGGCGATCTTGATGATGGCGATCACTTCGCCCTCTTCGGAAAACAGCACACGCCAGTCGCCAACGCGCAGCCGGAGGATGCCGGGCATACCGACCAGCGACTTGACATTGTTGGCAAGCGAGGCCGGGTCGGCGGCGTATTGGGCAATCTTCGCGCGGATGGTTGACACCGTGTTGGCGGGCATCCGCCGCAGGGTCTTCAACGCGTCCTTGCTGTAAGCGATCGTTTTCATGAATTGAATATCGCAAATAGCGATGAACATGTCAATCGCTGTAAGCGATATTTTGCGAGGGGAAACCATGTCGGGACCAGTGGTGATGATGCTCGGCGGCTATGCCTTCGAGGCGCATGGCTTTGGCTTCGACGGGCTGCGCCGACAACTGGATACGCCCTGGGCAACGATCGAGGTGGCACAGGCTTTCGATGCGCAGCAATGGATTGGGCCGAAATCGGATCAAGTGACGATCAGCGGCGTGCTGTTCCCGGTCGCATACGGTGGACAGGCGTCGTTGAGCGGCCTGACAGCCTCGGCGCTATCCGGTGAAAAGCTGATGTTCGTCTCCGGAACAGCGGACGATGGACAGATCCATGGGTATTTCACCATCCAAGGCATCGGCGAAGATCGCAGCTTCATCGACCGGAACGGTTCGCCGCGACGCAACGCTTATTCAATCGAACTCAAGCGCTACGGCGGAAGCCAGGCCACGATGCAAACGCTGATCGGTAGCCTGCTCAGCCTATTCGGGTGATGCCATGACCAAAACTGTTCAATCACGGCAGGGCGACACCGTCGACCTTATCTGCTGGCGGCACTATGGCCGAACGTCCGGCGCGGCCGAAGCGGTATTTGGGGCCAACCCTGGCATTGCCGACGTCGGTGCCGTGCTCCCGTTCGGCACGACGGTGATCCTGCCCGATCTCGACCTGGCGAAAGAGACTGCCACCACAACAGTGAGCCTGTGGGACTGACATGCACCCTTACGTCAATCTCACGGTCGGCGGAAACCCGGTGGCCGGCGCCTTCTTCGAGCGATTGATCTCCATGGAGATTACCGATGTCGACGGCGCCAAATCCGACACTTTTCGTGCCGATCTGTTGGACGGCCCGCCCGTCTTCCTCGCCATGCCTCGGAAGGGTGCCGTGGTGGTGCCGATCATCGGCTATCGAGACACGGTTGGCAGTGAACGCAATTTCGGGCGCTACGTGATCGATGACGTGTCCGGCCGGTGCCTGCCGTACAGCCTGTCCATCTCGGGCAAGGCCGCCGACCTTAAGGCTGGTCCGCAGAAGACGCGGGTGGAGCGACACTGGGACAACAAGACTGTCAAAGAGATCGTCCAGGATGTCGCCGCCGACGCTGGCCTCGAGGCTCGCGTATCGGAGCGGATCGGTGCCTTTGTCTATCCCTGGATCGGCCAGCTCGATGAAGGCCCACTCCACTTTGTCGAGCGGTTGGCACGACGCCATGGCGGCCTGTTTTCGGTGAAGGATGGCAAGCTGATCCTCGCCGAAAAAGGGCAAGGCACAGCCGTGTCTGGCGCCGATCTTGGGACGCTTGTCATCACGCCATCGATGATCGTCAAAAACAGCTTCAGCTTTCAGGACGCGTCGCGCGGCGCCTACGCCAAGGTCGTTGCCTATTGGCAGAATGACGAGAAGGCGCGCCGCGTCGAGGTGGAAGTCGATGCAGATGCCTCGGCATCGGGAACGTATCGCATTGTCGAACCTTTCGGCAGCCTTGAGGAAGCCGAAGAGGCAGCGACGGCCAAGGCCGCCAGCCTCAAGGCTGGTGATAGCCAGGTGTCATTCGACATGGTCGGAGACACCGCTCTCCGGGCCGGCAGGAAGTTCATTCTGAAGGACGTGCGGCCAGGGCTGGACGGGCGTGTCTACGCGTTTTCGAGCGTGACCCACCGGTTCGGTAAGGATGGGTATACCTGCCCGGTGGAGGCGAAGATCGGAAGTGGCTCGACCGTATCATCCGACGGAGGATAATCCGATGTCGTATTATGAAGCGGCAGCACAGAGTACATCAAGGGGTATGCTACGGCGCAGGAACCCAAGTACATGCCCTGGCGTCGTGAAGTATTTGTTTCTGAAATTTAACTAATCTAAGTCGCTATACGGCTGTATATTTGAAGATCCTGCAACTTTATTCACTATTAGCCAACGCTCTAGTGAATACATATATTTAGCAACACGCATGGCGCTTTGATAAGATCTCCTTTTGTGAATTGAATAGACCGCTCGGGACGCGCCAGCTCGCCTAAGCCATTTTTTCCTTAAATCCGTTTCTTTATGCATAACAAACACTCCTGCCTTCGAATTTCCAGCCAGGATCAGTAGACTAGTTTAAAGTAAAAATCAATGGCTAATTTCTTTTCATGTTTGCAATTGCACATTTGAAATATAATCACAAATTTATATTGGTATTCTGTTCTTGACTGTTTTATAGACGTCCGCAAATACATCAAGTATACGCGCTTTTCGCCGTGAAAGACCCTACACCGCTTCGATGGGGGGGCTTTCACGGTGAACGCTTAATGGACATGCCATAGCCCCCTGACTGCGGGCTTTATCATGAGGATTTTATGACCGTACATCTCGTTGCCGATTGGCGCCGGGTGCTTTCGCGCGCCTGGTCGATGCGGCTCGTCTATCTCGCCGCGGCCGTGCTGGTGCTGGCCGAGGTCGCCCAATGGGCGGTTGAGATCGCCTATTTGCCGCCGATCTGGAGCCTCGCTCTCCGGCTGGTCGGTGTCGCGCTGATGATCGCGGCCATCCCCGCCCGCGTGCTTCTGCAAAAGGAATTTCACGATGAGTAAGAGGGCTAAGGCCGCTTTGGCGTCCGGTCTCGGCGCAGTAGCGCTCGCCTCCACCTACCTGATCGCGCCGTGGGAGGGAATGTCGACCGTTCCCTATCGCGACATCGTCGGCGTGCTGACGGTCTGTTACGGCGAAACCGAGCGCGTCAACCCCGGCCAGCGCTACACCGAAGCCCAGTGCGACGCCAAACTCAAGACGCGGGTCGGACCGGACTATTTCGAGCCGCTGCTCCGGTGCGTCGTTGGCTTTGACCGCGCCCCGGTGAGCCTGCAAGCCGCGGCAACTTCGGCGGCCTACAATGTCGGCGTTCGCTCGATTTGCAAATCGACAGCGGCACGGCTGATCGGCTCAGCCCGCTATACAGATGCTTGCCGCGCATTGACGGCTTTCAACCGAGCCGGCGGCAAGGTGGTGCAGGGTCTCGTCAATCGACGTACCGATGGTGATGCATCCCGAATGGGTGAGGAAGAGTTTTGCCTTGAGGGCCTGAAATGATCGCCCTGATTTCTGCAGGCTGGTCGATTCTGTCCGGCAAATCGCAAGCCGCCATTGCATTGATCGGCGGCTTTCTTCTTGGTGCGCTGCTCACCTTTTTGGTCGTGACGTTTGTCTATGAGGGGCTGCGTCTGCCTCTGATCGGCCAGGTGGTCGGCGGCCGCGTTCAGACGGCCGTCAAGGCGGCGACGGCAGAGCTCGTTGCCCGCTCCGAGGTGACCGCCCTCAACGCCCAACTCAAGGAAATCGAGCGCCAGCGCCAGGCGGCCGACGCTGCCGCCTCGGCCGCCCGCACCCGTGCCGATCTGGCCCAGAAGGAAACTGACGATGCCCGTGCGAAGCTCGACGCGGCGATTGCCGCTGACGCTGGCCCTGACGGCTGCGCTTTCACTGACGACGATCTTGAGTGGCTGCGGCAGCACTGACACGGCGCGCCTCGACGCAGCCGCCACGACAACTGGCCAGGCGGCGGCCGGGGTGAACCTGGCGGAATGGCCCGATCGCTGCCGCCAGCACATGGAGCGCGTGACCCCGAAGGCTGGCGAAAAGGCCCGCTGGGTGCAGAAGCGCTGGCAGATCGTTGCTGATCAACAGGACCGGCGGACGGACGACTGCGCCACTTATTACGACGACGTGCGGGCCGGGCTCGCTGGAAAGGACAAGGAATGATCGATCAGGCCGTGGCCATGCCGGCATTCGCCGGCCTTTTTGGCGCCCTCTTCGGTGCCGTCGGCGGCTGGCTCGCCAAGCGTGCCGAAAAGGCACCCGACATTCAGGCGACGCTGAACGACGCCGTCGCCAGGGTAGTGGAGCACTACAAGGTGGCGCTCGACCGATCGGACGAGGAGTTGGCCGAGGCGCGGCGCGATGCCGCGGCGCTGCGCGATGAAATCGCCGAAATGCGGCGGTTGATCGAGGCGCAGTCAGCCAAGTTGGATGAGCAGTCGATCGAGATCGACCTGCTGGTGAAGCAGATCGGCAGCCTTGAACAGCAGATCGTCGACCTTGGCGGGCAGCCGCCAGCCCGACGCCTGCGCAGCAAGGCAAAAGAGGTGCAGGCATGACGCGGCCGGTGGGAAAGCATCTGACGCATGAAGAGCATGCGGAGATTCGCCGTCGTCTCGCTACGGGTGAAGCGCCGACGAAGATCGCCGCCGACATCGGCTGCCGCAAGGCCACCGCGTGGAAGATCAGGCGGGCCATGTTGGCGGCAACCGCCGGCACTGACCAGCCTGCCGATACCACGAAGCAAAAGGCGGAAGCACCGCCGGCCGACCCCGTGGAGGTCGCTCGGCTCAAGACGCAGCTCAAGTCGTTGCAAGGCGACAACAAGACGCTGCTCGATCGCGCCCGCAAGGCGGAGGATCTGCGCCGAGGTCTATTCGGCCTGACCTCTGTGCCGCCGGAGCCGGTGGCATTTCGGACGCCGGAGGGTGGCAATGCCTCGGCCGAGACGATCGTGCTGTTCCTGTCGGACCTCCACTGGGGCGAGCGAGTGTCGATCGAGGCGATGGACGGCCTCAACAGCTACAGCCTCGACATCGCCCGCGCCCGCCTCGGCCGCTATTTCCAGACGGTGGCCGACCTTGCCAGCAAGCACTGGACCGGCCCGCCGCCGGCACGGCTGATCCTGATCCTCGGCGGCGACCTGGTGTCCGGCGAGATCCATGCCGAGCTCGCCAAGACCAACGAGGCGAAGGCACTGCCGGCCGTCAAGGATTGCGCCAGTCACCTCGCCGAGGGTATCGCCTTGCTGCGGCGCAGCCTGCCCTGCCCGATCGATGTCGTCAGCCTCGCCGGAAATCATGGCCGCTCGACGTTGAAGCCGGAAAGCAAGGAAACCGTCGAGACCAGCTACGACACGCTGGTGTCGGACTTCCTTGAGATGATGCTCCGTCGTCGCAAGGACGTTTCCTTCTACGTGCCGGCGTCGGTCGACGCGCTGTTCCCTGTCTATGGTTGGCGAATGCTTGCCACCCACGGCGACCGGATCGGCAGTCGAGGTGGCCAGGGCTTCATCGGGCCGGCCGCTACGGCGGCGCGCGGCATGAAGCGCATTGTGGCCGACTATTCGGCGCGTGGTGTGCACCTCGACCTAATCCTGATGGGCCACTTCCATACGGCGATGCAGCTCGAGGAGGGCTTCGTCAACGGTTGCCTGCCCGGCCCGAGCGAGTATTCGCGCGACGGGCGCTTCCGCCCCGCCCCGGCTCGGCAGCTCTGGCTGACTATCCATCCGCGCCGATTCGTCACTTCGACCAGGTGGATCAATGTCGGCGTGCCGAGCGAGGGCGCGCTATACGCCCCGCCGCCGCCCGACCGCGAGATGCGGCCGCGATGGCGCGTGCCTGCGGTGAGTGTCCCAGCGGAGTGATTTTCAATGACCGTATTTGTTCTCGGCCTGACCGGCGCCGCCGGCTCGGGGAAGTCGACTGTTGCCCGACATATCGTTGAGAAGTGGGGCGGCGATGTTCGAGCGTTCGCCGAGCCTCTGAAGGCGATGCTGACGACATTTCTGCGCTATCAGGGCGTTGATCCGGACGTATGCAGGCGCATGGTTTCTGGTGATCTGAAAGAGGTTCCAACCGAATATCTAGGCGGTCGGACGCCGCGAGAAGCGATGCAGACGCTCGGAACTGAGTGGGGCCGCAGTCTCTCGGCTGACTTGTGGGTCAACGCATGGCGTCGCCGCGTCGACAGGGATGTCGAAGAGTCCAAGGCTAACGCAGAGGATTACATCCTTATCGCCGACGACGTGCGCTTCCCAAATGAAGCTGCGGCCATTCGTTCACGGGGTGATATTGTCGTGCGCGTCAAGCGGCCGGGCGCTGGGCTAACTGGTACGACCGGTCGCCATGCCAGCGAAACCGAAGACCTCGGGGCAGCGGACATGACGATTGCCAACACGGGCGATCTGGCGCAGCTCGGAATGTGCGTCGACATGGTGGTGGCGGGGGTGGTGACGTAGCATCCCCTAGTTCCGCGTCAGAGAGATTTTGGCGGGTTGAATGGCGTACCGCTTCTGGCCGAAGGGGACTCCCCCTCTTTCGGAAAGGATGTCACCTTAGCGCTTCTTGTCGATCATCATACCAGCCGTTGCGACTGTTCGAAAGTGGACATCACGGCCGCGGCGACTTCCGTAAGTCAAAACCGCTATAGTTAACATTGCGAACGGCGGGTCACTAAGACCCCATATTTCCTAAGTTGCGACCCAAGATTTCTGTCTTGCGTCAGTTTGTCAGCACAGACTGTTGGCAGTCAACGAGTATAAGGCGCTTAACTTCGCCGTGTGCGGACTCTACCCTTCTGGCTTGTATATCGAGTTGATGAGAGACGTTAGTCGCGCTTCCATGTAGCGACCATGTTAGAAGACCTCTCTTACCGAATGCGAAATCCTCTGAAAGTCTGAATGGAACTATCCGTGATAATTCGTGGGTATAGGCTCGCCCATTTCCGGTCACGCTGTTGTAACGTGTAACGTTCCCAGTCAAGTCATAAATATCCGGCTTTTCTTCGCGCGTGTTAACCCAAAGGTATGTCTGCTTATTGAATACGCTTAGATGCTCGCCCATTGGGCGTTCAAGTGTGATTCTATTAATGCCGCCCTTCTCAATCGGGCGGTGCGCACGCTGAAGACTACCTTCTAGCGTCTCTGCTAAGTCATCGAAGAAGGGTTCGTCGATCTCCAAGAGCCTGCGCACATACGGTGTCTCTGGCTCTTGTTCGACCGTGCCCGTAGCCCGTGAAAACGCAAGCCTTAGGAAGTCGTAGAACGAGGCGGGCGTGGGGTTAAGATTACCAGGTGTCTTGTCGATCTTTGCGATAAGGTCCGCAATCAGGCTGCCCGGACGAGCCGCTTTCAAATATAATGTCGCGCCCTTCAGCGCCGTCGCTTTGGAGTAGACTTGTCCATGGAGATAGGCGTGAGTTGCGATTTGGAGCGCTTGCGCGAACCCATGTAAGGACGCGGTGCCATCGTATAATTCGAGGAGATGATCGTCAGCATCTCCGCCTTCATACCGAAGTTTCAACCCAAATTGTTGTATTGCCATGATTGTAGCTCTCCCCATTCTAGGGAATTCATCGAATCGGGGATAAAGTCAACGGGACACCACCATAGGCTGCATGATCGATGACATTTTTCGAAAAGATTGGAGCGATAATTAAGATCGTGTTCGATAACGGCGACACGAAGTATAATAACTTCTGGCTCGACACAGCATATGGCTGGCAAACGCTTATCACCGCTGCAATCGCCGGTGTCCCAGCTGCGATTGCCGCCTACCTATTGTGGCGCCAAGTTAACGACCAACGGAAGGAAAACCAGCGTACGAGAGAGCAGCAGCAAATCGCCGCTCGTATTAAGATGCCCCACGCGTTGGCTCTGCTTTCCGAATATTGGAAGCACTGCTTCCGCGCGATCATTGCGGAGGACCTTACGAAGAAGACCGCGACATTGCCGAATGATGCTCTTGAAGTGATCATGGCGGCAGCGCCGACGGTAGAAACCGACACGTTCAAAATTATACGAACGCTAGTAATCCAGTCTCAGGTGTTCGAGTCTCGCCTTCGATCTGCGCAGACCCGGCACATTGGAAACATGATCCAGACGCTCGTGGTTGATGTTGCTTATTTGGATTTCCTTACCGACTCCCTTTATGATTTCGCTCGTTTCGAGATGGATAAGTTGGCGATGACTCAACCTAATCACCAGATGTTATCCCATCAGATTTATAGAGTTCTGGACCTCGATGACATGCAATGTGCGGTCGAGACGAAGAAGTTGCTTGTTGAGTCCGCATTGAAACGGCATTTCGGAGCAATCAGCCCGGTCGTTCCAAAGTGAAACAAAATTCTTTTCTGTACTCAAATTTGTCCTGGGACAGAGTAATAGGCAATGGAATCTCACAGGGGTTGCCCCTTGGACATGCGGGATATGGCCCGATGAACCGGATGTCGAAGCCAAGCTTGGGAGACAGACGCAATCGCCGGCCCGAGATTAGCTCCCGGAAAGGCGAGTGCTTATTTATGCTTGAGCGGGTGCGCAACAGTCGATGATCGTCCAGCCACGACCCGCCAGCGTGTCGAGCTCCCCTTCGCCGAATGCATCCTTGCGCATCGCGAGACACAGCAGGTGGGTCGGCCGGGTCATCGCGACATAATGGAGCTTGAGCCGTCCGAGGATGCGCGGACCTTCGAAAACTTGTTTGCCTCTGCGGTTTGTCGAAGAACCGCCCGATTTTGTCCCCAGCAACCATGGCTTGAGTTCGCTCAGGTGGTGGTCGTGAAAGAAGCTGTCGAGCACCAGTGTCGCCGTGTGCGTTTCGCCTTTTACCGAATGGATCGAGCCCAGACGAATGCGCACCCGCGGTGCGTCCGGGGGATAGACGAACAGATTATCAGTGCGCGCGGCGATGGCAGCTTCGCCTTCGGCGATGGCCTGCGGCTGGGGTGCCGTCAAGAACGTGACGACATCGCCGTCCAACACGGCCACACCGCTTAGTTGCCGCACAACCGCATCGATGTGGGACTGTGCTTCCGCCGCCCAAACCGCGGGGGTGATATCGCCTTGGCGCGTCAGGACGATCTCCTGCAACGCGAGATAGTTGGCTCGCGCATTGCTATCGCCGAGCTTCTCGCCGACCCGGCGATGCGAGGACTTCCGTGAGATTTGGCCGCGCGTGCCGCCGGCAAGCTCGCTCGCGGCGATTAGTGCCGCCGCCGTCGCGTTGACCAGCTTGTCGGTGTTGCCGCTGCCCGCCGTCTCAAACCGTGCCCGCGCGAGATATTGCGCGAAGCTGCTTGGGGCGGATTCTCTCCTCGCGCACGTCGGGTCATAGCTGGGCACGTAATGCCCCATTGCTCGCGGGATGTGGTCGTTCTCGCCAAGCTCATGCACCCCAGAAACCGCGGTAAACACGCCGCTCTCGAGCGCGGCTCCGTCGAAGCTGTCCAGAAGATGCTGGCCGTAGCGCGCCAGCACTGACTGCACCGACCCATCGTCAAAAAGGAAAATCGCTGGCGCCTTGGGATCGGTGCCAAGGTGATGGGGTGGCCCGGCGCCGACCAGAGGCTGCGGCACGACCCCCAGACCCTTCACATGGTCCGCGAGATCCTGGCCGAAGCGATAGCTGCGTGGCATTGGGTGTACTGCTTCGCCGGGAAAGAGATCAGTCGTGGCGCCGCTGTGGTTGGAACTCGCATAAATGGCCTGATTAGAGTCGCCAAACCGCTGCCGACGCGATGGCGCGTCGCCTTCGCAGAAGATGCGGTGCAGCAGCGCCGATTGCGCTTCGCTATTGTCCTGCGCCTCGTCGATGAAAACGAAGGGAAAGCGCCGACGAAGAGTAGAGATCGTCTCTGGGTGCTGGTCCAACAGCTGGTTCGCCCAGATGAACATCTCGTCGAAACAGAAATAGCCCTGTTCGCTAGAAGCGCGACGTGCGGCTACGATCGCTTGGTATGTAGGAGTCTGTGGTCCAAAGTGGCCCGTCTTGCCGCCACCGTAATCTGGCTGACTGTAGATCAGGCAGGATTCGGTAAGTTGGGCCTGCTGCAACGCCCAGCGCCGATTGCCCGGCAGTAGAGCCCAGCGCTTGCCAAGCGCAATCTGCGTATCGACGCATCGCACCTCGACACCCTTCGATCGGAGCCAGGGCAGCGCCAGATACTCGTTCACGAACGAGTGGATCGTGCCGACAAAGTGGGGGTAGCGCGTGAGCGCGATGCCCGCCGCCGTATTGCTGAGCTTCGAGCTGATCTCGTTGCGCGCGGCATTGGTGTGCGACAGCACGCAGATGCCTTGCTGCCGGTGCGGCCAGCGCATCGCCAGCACGGCCAGCTTTGCGACCAGCAAGGTGGTCTTGCCGCTGCCAGGGCATGCCTCGAAATCGACCGTGTCGAGCCGGAGCATCGCCTGAAGCCGGCTGTCATCGCCATCGACCGGCGCGAACCCATCTGGACCCAGCCCCATCAGTGCTGCCGCCCAGGCGACATCCTCTTCGCGGATCAGATCGTCGAACATCACTCAGACCACCGGGTTGGGAGCCGCTGCTGGCGGGTTCGGTTCGGCTGACGCGCCTCCGGCGGGCGGCAGCACGAACGGCCCGGTGACATGCGCGATCGCGGCGACGACATAGGGCGGAAGCCGCGCGCGCAGGCCCTCAGCATCGAGTGCGCCGTCGGCTATCTCCTTCTCGAGCTGCTCAGCGAGATACTGCGCGCCGATCGCCTTGGAGGCGCTGTCGGCCTCAAACAGCGCATAGACATGCGAGGCGAGTGTTGACTTATCGGGAGCGGCATTGGCCCACGCCTGATAGGCTGCGTCGGCGGCGGCGAGAATGGCGGCTTGGTTGGTGGTACCGGCGTTGAGCTTGTCATCGGCGAGCGCGAGCGAGGCTGCGCGGTAGACATGCTTGCCGAGCCCATGAAAAGCGAGGTCGTATTCGAGCGTCCATTCGTCGGCGACGAACGTTTCGACCTTCTGGCCCGACGCCTTGGCCTTGCGCTTGGCCCGCCGTTGCTCCAGCTCAGCGCCCGGGAAATCGGCCTTAATCCGCCATTGCCGCTTGGACGGCGGGAGGGGCGGGATTGGCTGGCCGGCCTCAAGCTTGCCGACGATCCAGGGCGCGTTGTCGGGCATCACGTCCATGTCGGTGATGCAAGCGACGGGGATGTTGATGACACCGTCCTTCGCCTCATCCTCGCGCATGAATACCCGCGCGTAGCGTCCGAGCCCGACCCCTCCGACATTGACCACGGACACACCGTGATGGTGGAAGTCGCGGCCGAGCAGTCTGGCAATCACCGGCAGCAGGATATTCTCGGCATCGCCTTCAACGATCAGCACCGCTCGGGCGAAGAACAGGTTCGCTTTGGTCACATCGAGGAAGCGCTCGAGAAATCGATAGTCCGATGCGCTAAGCTTGGTCTTGCCTTCGCATAGCGGGAATGCCCGCCCGCCCTCGATCAGCGCAAGATTGCCGAGCTGCATGTCCGAGGCGAGGTTGGGACTGTGAGTCGTGACGATGATCTGGATGCGCTGTCCGTCGGCGCGTATCTTCTCCGCCTGTTCCTGCAAGAACGACATCAGCCGCAGCTGGCGCTGCGGGTGGAGATGCGCCTCGGGCTCTTCGATAAGCAGGAGCGGGAAACCGTCGCTTTCAGCCGCGAGCAGCAGCAGCTCGCACGCCATGAACAGCAGGTTGTTAGAGCCGAGCCCGCGGCTATGAGCGCTCTCGTCATCGGCCGATGCGGTCAATGCGAGTTCGAGCTTCTCGAGCAGCTGGCGCAATCTAAGGCTGTCTTCCTGCGCTCCGGCCACGCCAATGCGCGCGTGCAGCAGATCGTTGGCGAATGAGAGCGGCTTTAGATACTCGTCATTGAGCCGCTTGCGAGCCTGCTTGATGCCTTCGCTCTCGCCGAACAAATAGCTGGCATAGTCGCCCACGCCCAACACGCTCAGCGTCTTCGGGTCGTCCGGCGGGTCGGCAAACTTGTCAAACGGGCTGCCGGTGTCGCGGATTTCTTTGGTGTGCTGGAGGATCTGCGACAGTCGTGATCCTCGCCCGGCGCTCATCGCCCGCTCGGCGTCGCGCAAGGGCCGCAAATAGGTCGCGGTTAGTAGCGATCGCGCCCCCAGGTCGAGCAGCGGCCCGTCGCCTTTAGCGCCGGTGCGCCATTCGGGCGGCAGCACCCGGCGCGAGCTGCCTTCCTTGGCATTGCGCTTCGCCACCCAGGTCACGATCAGTGCGGTGTCGTTAGCGCCGTCGATCATCTCATAGGTGAGGAACTCGGCAAAAGCGCCGCGATCGGCGATGGTCAGGCCGCGGAAGGTCAGCCGGACGACGATTTGGTCGGCGCGCTCGCCGCCAGGCGTCGCCTGATGGAAGTCCATCGGATCGACGCGCAGTATATCCTGGTCGCGCGTGCCCAGCACCAACCGGAGCGAATCAATGACCGCGGTCTTGCCTGCATCATTCTCGCCGACCAGTGCGGTAAGTCCCGGCCTCAGCGGGAGCACAAAGGCCTGATCACCTGCGCCAAACAAGCGAAAGTTCTCGATCCGAATTTCTGCGATGAACACGGCATCCCCCTCTACCCCTCAGCCTAACACTGTGAGCGAAAGCGACAAACCGGCTTCTGCAGTTTACGCCAAAAGGTGTGACGACTGGAGCGGCATCTACATGGCGGAGCAAAGGTCAGCTATTTGGTTGAAGTCACCTGAAAGCCGTCATTCTCCTTAAGCCAAACCGCCAACGAAGCCGCTCATCTCGTCCAACCGGACGAGCGAGATCCTCACCGGTCCGTTGCAACCTCTGGCGGTGCAGCGCTCGGCCTTCTGGATCTCGTCTATGAACTTCTGTTCCTGGCCCGGCAGTGATGCCTTGCTGAGGTAAAGCAGATGCCCGCATCGCCGGCATATGCATTCGAGCCTCTGTCCCGCGGCAAGGTCTCGAACCTGAAACTTGGTTTGCCAGTTGCCCATGATGTCACCAAAAGTCCTCTGCTGAAGGGATGCGCGTGTAGCTGATCTTGCCGCCGACGTGACCACCGGCCGGCGGTCGCCATGGGCCGAGGCTAACGACGGTGCCGCCATATTTGGAATTCAGCTCGTCGACCGCCGTGTTGGTGGCCTCCCACTTCCGCCGCTCATTGTCATCTTCCAGCAGGAAGTCGAGCTGGCGTTCGTTCGCGGGTGAAAGGCCGAACAACGTAACGCCAACCCGGAAAATGGTTGGCCGCCCTGGGTGTTCGTCGGAGAAGTGCGCCCAGAGGACGCCAAGCGCGGCGAGAATGGCTTGATCGTCATTGACGATGGGCAGTGGCATCTGGCGAAACCACGATCCATTGCGGATCGACAGCCACAGCCATAACCCACCGGCGTAATAGCCCTCGCGACGCAGGCGCCGGGCCGCCTTGGTCATCAGCAGGCGGGAAATTTCCCTCGCTGCTTTGGGATTGCGCGCTTCAGGTGGCAGCACGCGGCCGTGGCCGAACATGCCTCGTTCGCTCGCTGCGGCCTGAATGTCATAACCGTGCAGCGCATACCAAAGGCGCTCGCCGACAACGCTCCGCCATATCTTGCGCATGTGCTTTGGCTGGAGGTTATAGAGATCCTCGGCGCTATAGATGGCCATGCCGCGCAGGCGACTCGCCAAGCGGCTACCAACGCCAGGGATGTCGTCAAGCTTTACCTTGAAAAGCGGTGCCGGCATGTCCTCCGGCTTCCAGACCGCCAAGCCGTCGCCATAGAGGCCGCGTGACCGCTTGCCTGCTTTGCAGGCCATCTTGGATAGTTGCCGATTCGCGGCGAAGCCGATCGTGGCGGTGATGAAGAGACCTATGTTGTCGCGAATCGCTGTCTTGATGCGGTGCGCCAGGTCCTCGGGCTTCCGGCGCCCATCTTCATCGAGGATACACGTCAGCTCGTCGATGCTCTTGGCTGTGTCGATGGGAATGACGGTTTCGATTTCTGAGAGCAGTTCGTTGTGTGCCCTTCGATAAAGGTCGGGTTTTTGGGGCACGGTGACCAAGTCGGCGCATATCGCCATACCCTCGCGAACAGACATCAGCGATTTGATACCAACGTCCTTTGCCTCCCGTGAGACCGCGATGAGCATCCCTCGATCGCCCATGCCTTCGAAGGGGACCACACCGACCGGGCGCCCCCGGAGTTTACGATTGCATTGCTGCTCGACGCTGGCAAAAAAGCCATCAAAATCAAGATACAAGCGCTCAATCGTCTCCGGCTTGCGCATTTTGTGCCATCCATCCACCTGCCATGTTCTGTTTATGTTCTCGTTCTGAACGGAGGATGGAGTCAACTGACAGCCCAGAGTCAGCAGACACAGGGAGTCAGCTAGGTAATTTTCGACTCGTTTTCATGAGATCAAACGAAGAACGTCGTCCGGGATTTTTCCGGGACTGTTCGCTCTCAATCCGGGATTTTGGCGCTGTTTCGTTCCCTTAGGCGCAGCAAAACCACCGCTGGCTTAAAGCGGAAAACATAACAAAATCAGGGGAAAGAATGGTCGGGCAGAGAGGATTTGAACCTCCGACCCCGTGTCCCCCAGACACGTGCGCTAACCAGGCTGCGCTACTGCCCGTCCCATCATCGTCCAGACGTCGCCGCCGGACGGGAGGGATTTAGCCGGTTCGATCCGGCGGGACAAGTGCTAATTTCACCTCTCCCCCGGCGAGACCAATTCTCATCGCGTCTGGTCGAGGAGACGCTTGCATTCCAGGAGTTCGAACAGGGTCGACTGCAGGCGCCGGATATCCTCGCGCGACAGCCCACCCGACCCGGACTGCGCTGGCGCATGCTCGGATGGAGCGCGGAAGCGCTCCATGAAGCGGAAGCCGCCCCGGCTGGCGCTCTCCGGCAGGATGCCGGCCGGCAATGGCTCTTCCTCGACCTCCGGTGCATGCGCCGGCTGCGGCTCCACCCGCGGCTCGACGCGCGATGCAGCCCGGATAGGCTCAGGCGCGATCTCCGCCTCGGGTTCATCCGCTTCCGATGGAGCCTCAAACGTCACGGCATCGTCGTCTTCGGCGAGACCAGGATTTACGCCCGCCGGAATCGGCTCGCCTGGATGATGCCAGACCTCCATGACGAAACGGGCGCCCTGCTCCTTCAGGATGCGCTGAACGCCCTTGATGGTGTAGCCTTCGCCATAGAGGAGATACTGGATGCCACGCAGCAGCTCGACATCGTCGGGGCGATAGTAGCGACGACCGCCGCCACGTTTCATCGGCCGGATCTGGCTGAATTTGGTCTCCCAGAAACGCAACACGTGCTGCGGAAGATCAAGATCCTCCGCAACCTCGCTGATCGTCCTGAAAGCGTCCGTTGCCTTTTCCACGCCGCCGCTCGACCCGATGCCCTACTCGGTCCTCACAGACCGGAATCGCAATGCGCCTCACTATAAAAGCGACAGGCGCGAGAAGCCAAGCCCGATCTCGCAACAACGCGAAGATCGCCGGCTAATAAACTGTATTTCAACGGAATTTATAGGCGGGCAAGGCCCGCCAGCCATCGCTCAGTCGTCGGCCTCGACGGACGAAGCGTCACCGCCGTTGATTTCCACCGATTCAACGAGTTCAGCCGACTCGCTCCTAGACAGACCGACCTTCTGGTAAACGGCCTCGCAAAGATCGGCGCGGGTTACAGTTTTGCCCCCCATAGATCGCAAGCTCCCGTTGTTCCAGTCGACCGTGGATCTGGCCGACGATCGAAACCCAAAAGATATAGGTGACGAACGTAGTGCCAGATACGGATGCGGTCAATCCGTTTTTCGCGCAAGTCTTTCCAAACAAACAAAAAACCGAGGTATGCTACCAACGGAGGATGGCAGCTCCCCAAGTAAGACCACCACCGACCGCTTCAAACAGCAGCACATCGCCGCGATTGACCCTGCCTGAGCGCACGCCGAAATCGAGTGCAAGCGGAATGGTTGCCGCAGAGGTATTGGCGTGGCCTTCCACGGTGATAATCGTCTTTTCCAGGGGTATGCCGAGTTTCCTCGCCGAACCCTCGATAATGCGGCGGTTGGCTTGGTGGGGAATGAACCAGTCGATACTGGCTCCATCAAAACCCGTTGCACCAAAGACCGCCTTGATGACGTCCCCGACGCCGCCAACCGCGAACTTGAACACTTCCTGGCCATGCATGCGCACGTATCCGGGGGCGCCGGTCATCGACGGCCCGCCATCGGTGTACAGCTTGTCGGCATGGCGGCCGTCGGCCCTGAGACTGGCGGCGAGCAAGCCGCGATCGGCCGATGTCCCTTCGCCCTCCTCCGTACCGAGCACCACCGCACCGGCACCATCACCGAACAGCACGCACGTGGTACGGTCGTTCCAGTCCAGGATGCGCGAAAAGGTGTCGGCGCCGATCACCAGCGCCTTGCGGGCAAGGCCAGTCCGCATCAGGCTGTCGGCCACGGTGAGCGCATAGACAAAACCGGAGCACACCGCCTGCAGATCGAAGGCAAAACCGTGGGTGATGCCAAGCTTGCGCTGCACCTCGACGGCCGACGACGGGAAAGTGCGGTCCGGTGTCGCCGTGGCAAGCAGCACCAGATCGATCTCGTCCACATTAACGCCGGCGGCGGCCAGCGCGTTGGCGGCGGCGGCGGTGGCAAGATCCGAGGTCAGCTCGCCGTCGGCGGCGATATGGCGCTCGCGAATGCCCGTACGCTGAACGATCCACTCATCCGAAGTGTCGACCAGTTTGGTGAGATCTTGGTTGGTCAGAACCTTGGCGGGCAGGTAGCTTCCTGTGCCTAGAATGACGCTTCGGATCACGCTCAGCTTCCTTTCTCGCCGGCGGCGACACTGATCGCCGCCTGCTCCCGGTAATAATGTGCGAGGTCGGTCTCGATTTTGTTCATCAGGCCATTGCGCGCCATGTCGTAGCCAAGGTCGAGGGCCGCCGCGAAGCCGAAGGCGTCGGTGCCGCCGTGGCTTTTGATGACGATGCCATTGAGCCCGAGGAAGACGCCGCCGTTATACTTGCGCGGATCCATCTTCTCCCTGAGTCCCTCGAAGGCACCACGCGCCAGGACGTAGCCGATGCGCGTCAGCCAGGTGCGACCGAGCGCCGTACGCAGATAGCTCGTCAGTTGCTTGGCCGTCCCCTCCGCCGTCTTGAGGGCGATGTTGCCGGCGAAGCCTTCCGTGACGATGACGTCCACCCGGCCGCGACCGATGTCGTCGCCTTCGACAAAGCCTTCATACTGGAGATTGGCGAGCGCCGTTTCCTTGAGGATCTGGCCGGCCGCCCGCACTTCCTCGTTGCCCTTGACGTCCTCGACGCCGACATTGAGCAGCCCCACCGAGGCGACATCCGTGTGAAACAGCGCGCGGGCCATAGCCGCGCCCATCACGGCAAAGCCGATCAACTGCTGCGCATCGGCGCCGATCGACGCGCCGACATCGAGCACGATCGATTCCGATTTGAGATTTGGCCAGAGCGCCGCCAGGGCCGGCCGCTCGATATTGGCCATGGTTCGGAGACAAAACTTCGACATCGCCATCAGCGCGCCGGTATTGCCAGCGGAGACGGCGAAATGCGCCTCACCCTTCTTCACCGCCTCGATCGCCCGCCACATCGACGACTTCCATCGGCCATGGCGCAACGCGCTCGACGGCTTCTCGTCCATCGCCACGGTGATTTCGCAATGATGAAAGCGCGAGACAGCCTTGACCCTCGGATACTGTTCCAGCACGGGCAGCACCACCGCCTCGTCGCCGAACAGTTCATAACGGAGATCTGGGCGACGCGTCAGCTCGAGGTCGGCGCCGGCAAGCGTCACAGACGGCCCGATGTCGCCGCCCATGACGTCGATGGATATGATAAGAGGTTCGGCCATGAATCCTCGGAAGCGCGGCGACCGCCGGAATTGATCGGGCGGGAAGATAACCATTCCCCCCCAGGAAACAACACCAAAATGCGCGTTGGTCGCCGTTGCAGCGACGCGGCGACCAGCGTTACGGGCGCTTGTCCTTCAGCGCAGCGAGATCGGCGAATGGCGATTCTCCTTCGTCTTCACTGCCATCGTCCTCGATGAACGGCGTGAATTCGACACCAGGCTTGCGCGGATAAGGATCCAGACCGACCGCGATAAACTCGGTGGTCAGCACGCCGAGATCAATTTGGGCGCCCAGGATCGGCTCCGGCGCTTCCTCGGCATCAAGGTCGAGCTCGATTTCCTCGTCGACCGGCTCGATTTCGCTTTCCGGCAAAAAGCGCAAGTCCACCGTCTCTCTGATGCTCTCGGGCACCGGATCGAGGGTGACGACACAGGCCTGCTCCACCTCTGCCCGCACTTCGCCCATTATCTTGAAGCCGTTCTTGCGGAAGGGCGATATCGTGAACTCGGCCGAAGCCTTGGCCACCTTGAGGATGCCGAGCGCCTCGGCAATGGCTTCGCATTCGGACGGGCTGGCCTCGAACGCCACCGGCGTACCGCGTGGCTGCACGCGATCCCAGGCAAAGGGATGGGAGAAGGGAATGTCGGCTTTTGCGGTCATGTCTCAAGGTCCGAAATTTTAGGTTCGCCAACTGAAATGGAAGATGGCTTCAGCGAAGGCAAGGCCCCGGCAACAACTTCATCTACAGGAGTCTCGGCAAGGCGTCGCGCGAAGTCGCGCACATGATCGGCAAGGCGGGCGACGTGCCGCTGATCGGCCGCGCCACCATACACATTGCGAGCAAGCGTGTTGGCAAGTGCGATGGGGCTGTCGGAGGCAAGACCCGCCGCCGTCGCCTCGGCGCGGCCATAGAAAGCACCGACCACCTTCTTGAGCCGGCGCTTGAGACCGCTGTCGTCATAACCGATTTCGCGCATCGACCGTTCCATGTCATCGATGAACAGTTCGCTGAGTTTGCGAGCCGTCTCTCGCCCGGCGTCCTCCTGCGACAAGCGATGAACGGCGAGGCCGACGAACAGCATCAGCATTTCGAACCGCCCTTCGACACTGTCGGCAACCCCGAGTTCGGCATAGAACACCGGCTGTCGCGAGGCGCGCATCAACTGATCATAGAGCGGTTCGGCGCGGGCAGATACCTTTCGCCGAATGAGGCCGAACACCATAGTTTTGCCGTTTCCTTACCCGAAGACCAATTCCGGCACGGTGATCGACAGGAAACCGTGCCGGGCGCACGAATTGACGTTGCCTCGTGACCTAGCGCAAGGTAACCAAGTTGCCAAGCGTGGAGTCAGGATAACGCTTGAAGCCGCCTCAACGGCTTCCGGTGCCAAGCGGCGCCGCGCGGAGCGTATTTCGAGGCAATGCCTCGGAATGCACCTAGCGAAGCCAAAGCCGACGGCCGGAACTCACCGGCGACCGAGGCGGGAAGAAGCGGGACAATCGCTTTCAGGCGATCGTTCTGGGTGTGGTTGGGAGTGCCGGGAGGCTTATGTGAAGTTCAGCCGCAGTGAACGCCCGTCGGGCATGATGTTTGGTCTGAAGGGCGCGGCAGTCGCCCTCATGACAGCCGTCTCCTTATCCGCCTGTGGCACGCCGCCGATCCAGCATGGTTACGTGCTTTCCGAAGAAGCGCTGGCACAGGTGCCGGTCGGTTCGTCGCGTGAGCAGGTGCTTCTGGTGCTTGGCTCGCCATCGACCACCTCGGTGATGGCCGGCGATACCGCCTTCTACTATATCTCCCAAACCATCGACGAAAACCCGATCATGGGCCGCTCGATTACCGACCAGCGCGTACTCGCCGTCTATTTCGACGACAAGGGCTTGGTCAAGCAGATCGCGAACTACGGTCTGAAGGACGGCAAGGTGTTCGACTTCATCGAGCGCAAGACCCGCACTGGCGGCGCCGACCTCAATCTCATCGGCCAGATCTTCAAGGGTGTCGGCAACGTCAACCCGCTCGGCAATCTCCAGAAGTAAGCAATCATTACCAAACGACCGAGGGGCGCGGCATCGGCCGCGCCCCTTTTTTCATGCCTTGCGGCCGGAGAACATGGTCGCCGTATAGACCACCAGCGCCGCCCAGATGAACATGAAGGCGATGAGCTTGCCGCCCGAAAACGGCTCGTGGAATATGAAGACGGCGATGAGGAAGACCATCGACGGCGCGATATACTGCATGAGGCCGATGGTCGAATAGCGCAAAAGCCTGGCACCATAGACGAACAAGATGAGAGGCACGGCCGTGACGAGCCCCGAAGCGGCCAATAGCAGCGTGTCGGAGCCGGTGGTTGTCGTTCCGGTGCCGGCAAAATGGCCGCTGCCCGTGGCAGTCAGCCAACCGATATAGGCGAGCGCCAGCGGCGAGATCAGCACGACCTCCAGGAGGAAGCCATGCGTCGGTCCGATCGGCAGCGTCTTCTTGAGATAGCCGTAGATGCCGAAGGATAGCGCCAGCGCCAGCGACACCCACGGCAGGCCCCCGCTTTCCACCGTCATCAGGCCGACACCGAAGATGGCAAGCGCCACGGCAAACATCTGCGCACGATTGAGCCGCTCTCCGAGGAAGATGGTGCCAAGGGCAACGTTGACCAGCGGATTGATGAAATAACCGAGGGCCGATTCGAGCGCCCTACCCGAGCCGATTGCCCAGACATAGATCGCCCAGTTCACCGAGATCAGGCTGGCGGTGAGAAAGCCCATGGCAAGCGTGCGTGGGTGCCGGAATACCGTGAGGAAACCGGTAAAGTCGCCCTGCGCCACGACGATCGCCATGGTGATCGGCACCGACCACAGCACGCGGTGCGCCACCACCTCGTAAGGCGAGATATGGGCGACGGCCTTCATGTAGAAGGGCAGGAAACCCCAGAGAAGATAGGCCACGAAGGCGAAAGCGAAGCCGCGATAGCGGCCGGGGCCGACCGGCGCAGCGGCTTGGGCGGTTGTCATGGTCATGGTTCCGGACAGTGGCGCGTGGCGCCAAACAGCGCCACCCGAAATGCCGAAGCGGCGGCCGGTTGCCCGACCGCCGCTTCGTTCAGTCGAAATATTGACCCGGGTCTATCAGCTGTGAGCGAGAACCGCCAGCAGCAGCAGCGCCACGATGTTGGTGATCTTGATCGCCGGGTTGACGGCGGGACCAGCGGTATCCTTGTAGGGATCGCCGACGGTATCACCGGTCACCGAAGCCTTGTGGGCGTCGGAACCCTTGAAGTGCTTGACGCCATCCTTGTCGACGAAGCCGTCTTCAAAGCTCTTCTTGGCGTTGTCCCAGGCGCCACCACCCGAGGTCATGGATATGGCAACGAACAGGCCGTTGACGATCACGCCGAGCAGCGAGGCGCCGAGAGCGGCGAAGGCATTGGCCTTCGAACCCGAGGCGAGCAGCACGCCGAAGTAGACGACCAGCGGCGACAGCACCGGCAACAGCGACGGGATGATCATTTCCTTGATCGCCGCCTTGGTCAGCATGTCGACCGCGCGACCATAATCCGGACGCTCGGTGCCGGCCATGATTCCCGGCTTTTCCTTGAACTGACGACGCACTTCCTCAACCACCGAGCCAGCAGCGCGGCCAACGGCGGTCATGGCGATGCCACCGAACAGGTAGGGAATGAGGCCGCCGAAGATCAGGCCGGCGACGACGTAAGGGTTGGACAGCGACAGATCGATGTTGCCGATGCCCTGGAAGTAAGGCACGCCGCTTTCCGCGAAGTGCTTGATGTCGTTCGTGTAGGCAGCGAACAGCACCAGCGCGCCGAGGCCGGCCGAACCGATGGCATAGCCCTTGGTGACGGCCTTGGTGGTGTTGCCGACGGCGTCGAGCGCATCGGTGGTGTGACGGACGTCCTTGGGCAGGCCGGCCATCTCGGCGATACCACCGGCGTTGTCGGTGACCGGGCCGAAGGCGTCGAGCGCCACGATCATGCCGGCGAGGCCGAGCATGGTGGTGACGGCGATCGCCGTGCCGAACAGGCCGCCGAGCTGATAGGTGGCGATGATGCCGGCAACGATGACCAGCGCCGGCAGGGCCGTCGACTCGAGCGAAACGGCAAGACCCTGGATGACGTTGGTGCCATGGCCGGTGACCGATGCCTGGGCGATCGACACCACCGGGCGCTTGCCGGTGCCGGTGTAGTATTCAGTGATCCAGACGATCAGGCCGGTCACCACGAGGCCGAGAATGCCGCAGATGAACAGCTTGGTGCCGGTCAGCATGACGCCGTCGACGACGGCAACATCACCCCAGCCGATGGTCAGCGAGGTGGCGCCGCCAAGGCCGATGATCGACAGCAGCGACGAAGCCCACAGGCCCTTGTAGAGAGCGCCCATGATCGAGTTGTTGGCGCCGAGCTTCACGAAGAAGGTGCCGATGATCGAGGTGATGATGCAAGCGCCGCAGATCAGCAGCGGATAGAGCATCGCCTTGATCAGCAGGGCCTGATCGGCGGCAAAGAAGATCGAGGCGAGCACCATGGTGGCGACCACGGTCACCGCGTAGGTCTCGAACAGGTCGGCCGCCATGCCGGCGCAGTCGCCGACGTTGTCGCCGACGTTGTCGGCGATGGTCGCCGGATTGCGCGGATCATCCTCGGGAATACCGGCCTCGACCTTGCCGACCAGGTCGGCACCGACGTCGGCACCCTTGGTGAAGATACCGCCGCCGAGACGGGCGAAGATGGAGATCAGCGAAGCGCCGAAGCCGAGGGCCACCAGGGCGTCGATGACGACGCGGTCATTGGGCGCATGGCCCATCGGCCCGGTCAGCACCCAGAAGTAGACCGACACGCCGAGCAGCGCCAGACCGGCCACCAGCATGCCGGTGACGGCACCCGCCTTGAAGGCGATGTTGAGGCCGCCGGCCAGCGACTGCATGGCAGCAGCGGCGGTGCGAACGTTGGCGCGCACCGACACGTTCATGCCGATGAAGCCGGCAAGACCCGAGAGCACGGCACCAACCACGAAGCCGATGGCGACCGGCAGACCGAGCAGCCACGCGATCACCACCAGGATCACCACGCCGACGATGCCGATCGTGGTGTACTGGCGCTTGAGATAGGCCTTGGCGCCCTCAGCGACAGCCCCTGAGATTTCCTGCATGCGGGCGCTGCCCGCGTCCGATGCCATGACGGACTTGATTGCCCACACGCCATAGGCGAGGGACAAAAGTCCGCAAATGATCGCGATGTATAGAACGTACATGATCCCTCCGCAGTGCCGGACGCTCGAGGGCCCGGCCTTGGCGCCACGAACCGAAGGCGAACGCCCCTTGGGACCTTGCGGTTCCCGTGCCCGTTCGCCTTGGGAGCGACCCTCTTGTCTTCCACTTGACAGGACGTGCCGGCAAACGGCTTCGATCCCGTTCTGCGAACAGATACGAGGGCGGGATTACCGATATAGTCTCGTTTGCTTGCGTCAAGGCCGTGAAAGCCCGCAGCGGCCGATTTTCGCCGAGTTGTCCCCCACTGGGGGCAAAACCATTGCTAGTTAAGCGGAGTAGACGCCCACACCGAAGGTCAAAGCGCCCTCAGACAACGTAGCGCGCCGCCACGAATCCGCTGACGATAATGATCAGCAGGCCCCACATCACCGCGTCGAGCCGCCGCTCGATGAAGTCGCGCACCGGCTCGCCAAACAGGCGCAGCAGGAAGGCGACGAGAAAGAAGCGGACGCCGCGCGTGATGACGCAGAGCACGACGAACAGCGGGAAATTGTAGGCGGCAAAGCCCGAGGCGATGGTGACCAGCTTGAAGGGGATCGGCGTCAGTCCCTTGATCAGAATGATCCAGGCGCCGTAGTGGGCATAGGCGGCGCGAAAATCCTCAAAGCTCTGGCCGTAGCCGTAGACTCGGATCAGCCAGGCGCCAACGCTGTCGAACAGGAACAGGCCGATGGAATAGCCGAGGACGGCGCCACATACCGATGCGATGGTGCAGATCAACGCGTAGGTAAAGGCCTTGTCGCGACGAGCCAGTACCATTGGCACCAGCATCACATCTGGGGGAATGGGAAAGAACGAGCTTTCCGCGAAGGACACAGCGGCGAGCCATGTGCCGGCCTTGCGGCTGCCGGCCAGTGACATCGTCCAGTCGTAGAGCTTGCGGAACATCGGCCCTCCGGAAAATACAAAAGCTAGAGAAACATCTCGGGAAAATAGTCGGCAACCACCCCAAATGGAGCCCGTCGAGGTCTACCGGCTCGCCCCTGACGACGCAAGCCGGACTCCCGCTTCGGCATCCGTATAATCTGGAGCTAGCAACTTTCGAGCCGAGGCTTCAGAAGTGCCGGTAGGAGCCTGACCCAAGGTCGGCGAGCGCCGGATGGTCGCCTCGAACCGAAATCCCCTCGCCCACTCGCACTTGGCCGATCGGCGTGGCGCCGACACCTGCCGCATCCGCGGCGGCAAGGAAGGTGCCGACCTTTGCCTTGGGGATGGACAGCGCCAGCTCATAGTCGTCGCCACCAGTCAGCGCCACGGCGAAAAGACGCGGATCGGCCGTCACCGCCGCCCGGGCAGCATCGGACAATGGCACGCGGTCGGCATCGATGTCGATGGCGACACCGGAGGCTGCCGCCATCTTGGCGAGATCGCCGACGAGGCCATCTGAAATATCCATGCCGCCGGAAGCGCAATCGGCCACCGCCGCCGCCAGCGCGCCGCGCGGTTGGGGCAACAGGTAGCGGTCGAGAAGATGATCGCGATGGGCCTCCGAAAGGCCAAGCCGCCCCGAAAGCGCCGGGTCGAGGCGAAGCGCCAGACCGAGTGCCCCGTCGCCGATCGTGCCGGTGACGACGACAATCTCGCCGGCGCGCGCGCCACCGCGCCGCACCATGCCACCCTCTGCCACCTCACCGATCGCCGTCACCGACAGCGTCAGGCCGGCCGGCGAACGCACCGTGTCGCCACCATAAAGCGAGATGCCGTAGATCGCCTGATCGGCGGCAAGGCCGGCGCCCAGCGCGTCGATCTGCTCGATGGTGAAATCTTTCGGCAGGCCAAGCGCCAGAAGATAACCGACCGGCATCGCTCCTTTGGCAGCGAGATCGGAAAGGTTGACCCGCAACGCCTTGCGCGCCACGGCGTCCCAGGGGTCGTCGGCGAAGAAATGCACGCCGCTCACCACCTCGTCCTTGGTCAGAACGAGATCGCGGCCGGGGCGCGGACGATAGAAGGCAGCGTCATCGGTCAGCCCGAGCGCACCATCGGCCGCCAGCGGCGCGAACACTCGGGCAATCAGTTCGAATTCACCGATACCGCCCGCTGCCGTCATCTCACGCCCCCTCTTTGGGGAACTCGTCGGGCCGGATCTCGTGGGCGATGCGGTCGAGCACACCGTTGACGAGGCGTGGTTCGTCTTCCTCGAAGAACGCCCTGGCGACGTCGATATATTCGGAAATGATCACCCGTCCCGGCACGTCGCCGCGCCGCAGCAGCTCATAGGCGCCGCAGCGCAGAATGGCGCGAAGAGTCGCATCGACGCGCTTCAGCGGCCAGTCCTCGACCAGCGCCGTATGCACCATGGGGTCGACCGTCCGCTGATCGGCGACAACCCCACCGACGATGTCACGGAACCAACCGGCATCGGCCTGACGATACTCGAAGCCGTCGAGTTCCTTGCCCAGTCGGTAGGCCTCGAACTCCTGCACCACTTCCAAGAGGTCGCCGCCGCCAATTTCGAGCTGGTAGAGCGCCTGAACGGCGGCAAGGCGGGCGGCGCCGCGCTGGTTGGCCGGGCGCGGCTCGGATCTGGCGCCGGATCGGTCGTCGGTCATGGTCCAAATGTCTCCCAGGGCGCCGGGATCGACCGGAGCAGTCTCCGGGATGCCGTCCGCGCTGAATCGTCGTTTCAGAATACCGCGACGTTCCCGACGGAACGACGCGAAAGGCGCCGTCAAAGGCGGCTTATCCTGATATTGCTGTGGCGGGGCAAAGACCACGGAACGACCGGTTTGTCCAGCGGAAAACGGCACTTCCGGCGGCGGCGCGGATCAGGGAGTCCCTTTTTCCTCTTCCGGCGGCGACCTCGATTTTGCTTGTGGTTGTTGCCACGCCCTTCTCGGCGATCTCAAGAGCGAGCCGTTCCCCCTTTCGGTGTCGCCGCTTTTCTGGCAGAGCAACGGGCACTTCCCGAAACGGCGGACAAACCATGCCGATCGACTATATCCTCAATGCCTTCGCCACGCTCTTCGTCACGATCGATCCTGTAGGGCTTGCGCCGCTCGTGCTGGCCCTGACGGCCGGTGCCCGCCCCGAAATGCGTCGCGCCATGGCGGTCCGAGCTTCGGTCATCGCCTTTCTGGTGCTGATCGCCTTTGCCTTCGTCGGCGCCGGCATTCTGACCTTCCTCGGCATTTCCATGCCGGCTTTCCGCATCGCCGGTGGCCTGCTGCTGTTCTGGATCGCCTTTGAAATGGTGTTCGAGAAGCCCAAGTCGGGCAACGCCGACAAGGTCGGGCACGCCGACGTGGCCGTCGGTCATCCGCAGCCGATCGGCGAGGATATCCGCCACCTCGCGGTGTTTCCAATCGCCATCCCGTTTCTTGCCGGCCCCGGTGCCATCTCGGCGACCATTCTCCTGGCCGCCGACGCGCGCAATGCACTGACCATGGCGACGCTGGTTCTGATCATCGCCGCCATCATCGCGCTGTCCTTCGCCATCTTCCTCGCAGCCGACCGCATCGACCGCTACCTGGGCGATACCGGTCGCAACGTGTTGACGCGTCTTCTGGGCGTGCTGCTCGCCTCGCTTGCCGTGCAGTTCGTCGCCGACGGCATCAAGGCGATCATGGCGTAGACGCACGAACGCAAGCTCGCCGGACGAAGCCCGGCGAGACGAATCCGGTCTTCCGATCTGCGCTTATTTCTTCGCGAACGCGGCGGCGATGGCGGCGCGGATCGCCTTGTCCTGCTCAGCGGTGAACTTCGAACTCGACGGCGAGTCGAAGCGCTCGCCCTCAAATCCGGTCATGGCCGACGCTGCTGCCTTGTGGCACTTGTCGACCATCGGAATCCTGTCGATGCCCTCGACGCGGGATTGGGTGATCACACAGTAATCGAGGAACTTGTGCGTCAGCGTTTCGCGAGAGATCGTATCGGCGTTTGCCCCCACCACACCGACCGCAAGCGCAACGGCGGCAATCGTACCGGAAATGACCCGCATCATGGCCTCATTCTAAGAAGGAATCGCCGGGCCACGCCGCGTGGCCACCGAAACGGCGGTTACTTAGGGCAACGCCGCCAACCCCCGCAACCGGCTTCTGGTTGCGAAGGCGATTTCGAGCCAGACCCTTGCACAATGGTCACAATTTTCTCAGCCAGACCTTCGTGTCGTGGAAAGCGACACCGCCGAACGGTGCGATTTCATCCGAACCGGTCAGCGTATTGATCCCGGTTCCGCTCCGGTGCGCCCGATTGGCCCAGATGCCCTCAGCGACCACCACGCCGGCCTGCAGCCCTTCGAACAGTTCGGCGTTGAGTTCGACGCTGCCACGATGGTTGCCGATCACCACCGCATCGCCGTCGACGATCCCCAGCCGCGCCGCGTCGTCGGGGCGCACCTTCAGCGTCGGCCGTCCCTCGCGCGCCGCCGAGGTCGGCGTCTCGCCAAAGGACGTGTTGAGGAAGTTGCGGGCCGGCGCGGTGACCAGACGGAAGGGATGCGTCTCATCGGCCTCCTCGACAACCGGCCAGTAATCCGGCAGCGACGGTATGTCCCGCCACGGCCCCATCGGACCGATGTTGGACGAATTCACGTTGGTCCAGTCCGGCTTGAAGCGGAACTTGCCATCTGGATAAGCGAAGCCGTGCACGTAATGCGCCGTGTCGAAGTCCGGCTGCATGTCCAGGAAGCGCTTTTCCTCGAGATCTGCGAGCGTGCCAAGCCCCGAGTGCTGCAGCATCCAGTCGACATGCTGGCGCGCCGTCATGTGGAAACCAGGATGCTCGGCACCAAGCCGCTTCGCCAATTCGTTGACGACGAAGATATTCTCGCGCGGCCCTTCCGGGGGCTCGACAAGCTTTGGTCCGAACAGAACGCTCTGCTGCCCGCCCGCCTTGTAGATATCGTCATGCTCAAGGAACATGGTGGCCGGCAGTACGATGTCGGCGACCTTGGCCGTATCGGTCATGAACTGCTCGTGTACGCAGACGAAAAGGTCGTCGCGTGAGAAACCCCGCCGGACCTTCTCCTGCTCGGGCGTCACCGTCATCGGATTGCAGTTCTGGATGAGCATCGCCTTGACTGGCGGTCCGCCCTTCAAGGCCTCCGCCTCGCCGACCAGAACCGGGCCGACGCGCGAATGATCGAGGTGGCGAACGCTGTCGTCTTCCACATCGCTGCCTTCGATCATTGTCTTGTCGAAACGGAAGAGCGCGCCGTTGTTGTGGAAAGCGCCTGCCCCCTCACGTTGCCAGAGACCGAGCACCGTGGCGATCGACTGCGCCGCGTGCATGGAGACGACGCCGTTGCGCGACCGGGTAAAGCCGTAGCCGAGGCGGAAAAAGGTGCGCGGCGTCGTGCCGACCAGCTTGCCGAACGCCTCGATCTCGGCGATCGAGAGGCCGGTGATGGCCGATGCCCACTCCGGCGTCCGCGATTTCAGGTGCGCTTCCAGTTCGGCCGGGGTGTCGGCAAATCTCTCCATGAAGGCGCGATCGGCATAACCGTCGCGGAAGGCGATATGCATGACGGCGCAGGCGAGCGCCGCGTCGGAGCCGGGCCGCAGCACCAGCCCCAGGTCGGCCTGCCGCACCGTCTCGGTCTCGTAGACGTCGACGGCGACGATCTTCGCCCCACGGGTCTTTCTGGCGCGAACGGCATGGGTCATCACGTTGACCTGCGTCGTCACCGCGTTGGTGCCCCAGATGACGATACAGTCCGAGATGGCCATCTCGCGCGGATCGGGGCCGGCCAGACGACCTGTCCCGGCGATCCAGCCCGTCCAGGCCGGCGTCACGCAGATGGTGTCATGGCTGCGCGAGTACTTTTTGACGTGCCGGAGCCGTTCGATGCTGTCGCGCTGCACCAAGCCCATGGTACCGGCGTATTTGTAAGGCCAGATGCTTTCGGCGCCGAATTGGCGCTCGGCGGAGAGAAAAGCATCGGCAACACGATCGAGCGCTTCTTCCCAGGAAATTTCCTGAAACCTCCCCTCCCCCTTGGCGCCAACATTGAGAAGCGGCTTCAGGAGGCGGTCGGGATGATAGAGCCGTTCGGCATAACGGCCAACCTTGGCGCAGATGACGCCGGCCGTGTAGCTGTTGTCCGACGATCCGCGCAACCGACCGATGCGGCCGTCCGGCATCAGCTCGACGTCGAGCGCGCAAGTCGACGGGCAGTCGTGTGGGCAGGCGGAATGGACGATGCCAGGGCGAAGCGTAACGTTCATTGCGAAGCGATCCGGTGGAAAACGAACCGAGAGGTTACAGGCTCGCATCGCAGAGGTCGCGTTTTTTCTGAGGCATTTACTCCGCTTCCCCCCAGTACGTGTTGCCTGCTCGATTTCTTTGCATGTTCTGCGCGAGGGGATGGCAATCCGGATCACCTCGCTACAACCAGTATAAGACCTCGCATGAAATGACATGGAAATAGGCGGCCGTTAGCTTATTTCATGTGCAATTTTGCCGCTTTAACCGAAGCTAAACCCCAGCCGAAAGGTCACTCAACCTGAAGAGACGAGTTAGTCTGCCGTTAATCAACCGAAAGTCTATTATAGGCCGACCAAACAGGGGATCCGACATGTTGTTTCGTTCCAAGTCGGCTGGCTCGCGCCGCTCGCGTGGTGGGCTGTCCATCCGTCTCAAAGTCGCTTCGCTCTCCCTCGTCTGGCTGGCTGGCCTGACCGTCGTGTCCGGCACGGGCGGCTACGCCGTCGTATCCATGCGCTCGCTGGAGGAAACCTCGTCGGCAGCCGCCGGCCTGTCGCTGCTCTCCGAACAAACCCAGAGCCTTGCCAACAAGCTCGCCGCCAAGGAACGGTTGTTCATGGTCGCTCCCACACCGGAGCGCGTCAAAGAAATCGACGGGCTGATCGAGGAGACGCGCGCGACCATCAATCACCTCGGAGCCGTGGCGGGCGCCGTCGGGGCTGCAACCACCGAAGCCGACCAGCTTGCCGCCTTGCTGAACAAGATTGCCGGCCAGTTCACCGAGGTGAAGAGCGGTCAGACAAAGCTGGGCTTTGCCGATGACAACGGCATTCGCGGCGATATGGAAACCGCCTTTCAGGCGCTCCGTACTGACGTCAACAAGGCTTCGAAGAGCGGTCAGAATCCCGACACGGTGCGGGTCATTCAAGCGTTTGCCCAGCTTAACCAGGCACGCGCCGAATTCATGCTGCGGCACGACGGGCCAAGTTCCGGCGCCTTCGATGCGGCGGCCGGCCGTTTCACCCGGGAACTCGACAAGACGCAGCTTGCACCAGAGGTCAAGGATGGGTTGAAGGCGCGGCTCGCCGCCTACTCCTCAGCGTTCTCCTCGTATGTCGAGCTCTACACCTCCTGGATAAAGGTCGCGGATCAAACCTCGCTGTCCTTCGATCTCGCCGAGCCGCTGACAAGCGCCATCAAGCGCGCTGCCAATGACCTCAACGGCTCGACCACTCTGGCCTTTTCCAAGGGCACCCAGTTCGCACTGCGCCTCATCTATATCGTGGTGCCGATGACGCTGTTGGCCGGCGGCTTGATCAGCTGGCTGATCAGCCGCTCGATCACCAGCCCGCTCGGCCGCATCCGCACGACCATGGACGTGCTGTCGCGCGGCGAGGAGGCAATCGTCGCCGACACCGACCGCGCCGACGAGATCGGTGCCATGGCCCGCACGCTTGCGGTCTTCCAGGCGAACCAAGCTGAAAAGGCTCGCCTTGAAACGGAGCAGCATGCCGACGCGCAGCAGAGACTTCATCGCCAGCAGGCCTTCGAGGCAGCCGTGCGCGACTTTCGCTCGGTGGCCGGCGAACTGACGCGGGCCGTCACCGACACCATGGCCGGCATGCGGAGCGCCGCCGGCGAGTTGCTCGACGAAGCCGGGCGTACTCGGACACAGGCCGAGAGCGCGTCGACAGCATCACAGGGGGCATCGGAGAGAGTCACCGTCGTCGCCGGTGCCGCCGAGGAACTCGCCTCGTCGATCAGCGAGGTGGTAAATCACGTCAGCCGGACGACCACCATCATCGGCAGCGCAACCGAAGGCGCCCGACGGACCAACGAGCAGGTGGCCGGCCTCGCCGATGCCGCAAGCCGAGTCGGACAGGTGGTGACGCTCATTCGGTCCATTGCCGAACAGACCAACCTCCTGGCCCTCAATGCTACCATCGAGGCGGCCCGTGCCGGCGAAGCCGGAAGAGGTTTTGCCGTCGTCGCAGCCGAGGTGAAGGGCCTGTCGGACCAAACCTCACGCGCCACCGAGCAGATCGCCGCTCAGATCTCGGAGATGCAATCCTCGACCGCCGAAGCCGTGGAATCGATCCGCGCCATCGCCGCCACCATGGAAGAAGTGAACCGCGCGACGCTCGGCATCGCCTCGGCCGTGGAACAGCAGGAAGCCTCCACCAACGAGATCAGCCGCAACGTCAACGACGCCTCCGGCAACACCGTCACCGTGTCCGAAAGCGTCGGCCATGTGGTCGAAGCGATCGGCAAAACGTCCGCCACCGCCAGCCATGTGGAGAAAGCCGCCGAGCTGGTGCTTACCCAGACACGCGATCTGGAAGAAGCCATCGACGAGTTCTTGCAGCGGGTCGCGGTTTAAATCTAGCGGGTGGCGCTTGCGCCAAGCTTGACCCGTCACATGAAAAGGCCCGGATCGCTCCGGGCCTTTTGCATTCATCAAGCGACAAAGAAGCCGCTCACGCCTCGAGCAGCGCCCGCTTGACGTCCGGCGGCACGATCTCCGCCTTGACCATGGAGAGCGCCTCGTCGAGCGACATCGACTTCGGATACTGCGAGCCGAGCGTACGGACGTTGACCGACTTCTCTTCCGCTTCCTTGCGGCCGCAGACGAAGATCAGCGGGATCTTGGCCAGCGAATGCTCGCGGACCTTGTAGTTGATCTTCTCGTTGCGCAGATCGATATCGACCCGCACGCCGGCCTTCAGAAGCTTCTGGTAGACCTCCTGGGCATAGGCGTCGGCCTCCGAGGTGATGGTGGTGACCATCACCTGGGCCGGTGCGAACCACAGCGGGAAGTGGCCGGCGAAGTTCTCGATCAGAATGCCGAGGAAGCGCTCCATCGAGCCGCAGATGGCGCGATGGATCATCACCGGCGTCTTCTTGCCGCCGTCGGCATCGACGTAGAAGGCGCCGAAACGATCCGGCAGGTTGAAGTCCACCTGGGTGGTGCCGCATTGCCATTCACGGCCGATGGCGTCGCGCAAGGTGTATTCGAACTTCGGACCGTAGAAGGCGCCCTCGCCCGGATTGATGCCGGTCTTGATGCGGTTGCCTGACTTGGCAGCGATCTCGCCGAGCACGCGGGTCATCACCTCTTCGGCGTGATCCCAGAGGTCGTCCGAACCGACGCGCTTCTCCGGCCGGGTCGACAGCTTCACCGTGATCTCGTTGAAACCGAAGTCCTCGTAGACCGACAGGATCAGGTCGTTGATCTTCAGGCACTCAGCGGCCATGTCGGCCTCGGTGCAGAAGATATGCGCATCGTCCTGCGTGAAGCCGCGCACCCGCATCAGGCCATGCATGGCGCCCGACGGCTCGTAACGATGCACGGCACCGAACTCGGCCAGGCGCATCGGCAGATCGCGGTAGCTCTTCAGGCCATGCTTGAAGATCTGGATGTGGCCGGGACAGTTCATCGGCTTCAGCGCGAAGATGCGCTTGTCCTCGGCCTCGTCGCCAGCCGACTGCACCGCGAACATGTTTTCCTTGTACCAGCCCCAGTGGCCGGAGGTCTCCCACAGCACCTTGTCGAGAATCTGCGGCGCGTTGACTTCCTGGTACTCGCCCTTGAGCCGCCGCCGCATATAGGCGGTCAACTCCTGGAACATCGCCCAGCCCTTCTGGTGCCAGAAGACGACGCCCGGCCCCTCCTCCTGGAAGTGGAAGAGATCCATCTCGCGACCAAGACGGCGATGGTCACGCTTCTCGGCCTCCTCCAGCATGGTGAGGTAGGCCTTGAGGTCCTCCTCGGTATGCCAGGCGGTGGCGTAGATGCGGGTCAGCATATCGCGGTCGGAATCGCCGCGCCAGTAAGCGCCGGCCACCTTCATCAGCTTGAAGGCGTTGCCGATCTTGCCTGTGGAGGTCATGTGCGGACCGCGGCAGAGGTCCATCCAGTCGCCCTGCGCGTACATCTTGATCTTCTGGTCGGCCGGAATGGCGTCGACCAGTTCGACCTTGAACGCCTCGCCCTTCTTCTCAAACCAGTCCTTGGCCTCGTCGCGGCTCCAGACCTGCTTGGTGAACGGCTTGTCGCGGGCGATGATCTCCCGCATCTTCGCCTCGATCTTCGGCAGATCGTCGGTGGTGAACGGCCCTTCCGGACGGAAGAAGTCGTAGTAGAAGCCGTTGTCGATCACCGGCCCGATGGTCACCTGGGTGCCGGGAAACAGCTCCTGTACCGCCTCGGCCATCACGTGCGCGGCATCGTGGCGGATCAGCTCGAGGGCGCGCGGGTCGTCGCGCGTCACGATCTCGAGCCGGGCATCGGTAAGGATGGGGTCATTGAGGTCGGACAGCACGCCGTCGAGCGCCATGGCGACGGCCTTCTTCGACAGCGATTTGGAAATCTGGGCGGCGATCTCGGCGCCGGTGGTTCCCGGAGCATACTCGCGCAACGAGCCGTCGGGGAAAGTCACATGGATCATGGTCGGTCCTTTTCTCGCTCACTCCCGCAGACAACGCGGGTAAGCGGCTTGCTTGAAGGCAAAGCCTTTACCGGCTCGGAGGCCGGTTTGTCCAGTGCGCGCCTACACCGAAGGTACCGTCTGAAGCTGTTTCGAAACTCGCCGCCAATGCCCCGTAGGACGGTCGGAGCGGATGGCTCTCAGAAATCCTGGTTTCTGAGAAGATGCGCCGGAATCAGCAAGCCGGCGCCGATCGCCCCCAGCGTGAAGATCACCCTGAGCAGCGACTGCACGGCAAGGATCAGCGTTGCCTCGGCGTCGACGAGGTTGGGGGCCGTGACCGATAGGAAGCCGAGAAGGGCTTGCCCGAAAAAGGCGCCCGGTACCATCGGAATGCAGCCGGCGAGCGCCACGGCATTGCAGGCCGGGCCGAGTTGCTTTCGCAGCATCGATACCGAGCAACTCGTCACGATGGCGGCGGCAAACGAGGCCCCTTCGAGGCTCCAGGCGAGATCCTGGCCGACGGTGCGCACCGCGAGCGCCAGCGCGCCGGCCGCCGCGCACCAGGGGAGCGCCCGGAAGCCGAAGTTGAACAGCACGCCGAAGCCGGCGGCGGCCAGCGCCCCGAACAGCGCCTGATGTAGCAGATGCGGCAGGAGTTCGAACATCAGAGCGACCTCAAACCAAGCAGTGCTTCGGCGAACCAGACGCCAACGGAGGCGAACACCATGATCATCAGCACCCAGACCGCCCGGGCGCTGCCCATGGTGGGATAGCCGTCCATGATGTCGGTCTGGGCATTGGTCGAGGGAACACCCGGCACCAGCAGCAGGATCGACGCCATCATGGCGAGATTGACCGTTCCGCTTTTGAGGAGGATCGAGCCGACGCCGCCCAGCGTTGCCGAAAGGAAAGCGATGAGGCCGGCAACGATGAAGACGTTGACGCCGTTGTGCAGCAACTGGTGGCGCACATACTGCCCCACCGTTCCCGCCACCAATATGGCGACGAAAGCCGGCCAGTCGACACCGAGAAGACGGCCGAACGAGGCGCAGGCAATGCCGACGGCTACCGCTACCACCCAGGCCGAATGGCGCGGCGTTTCCTGGACAAGGCGACCGATTTCGGCCTCCACCTCGTCGACGCTCATGCCCCCCTGCGACACGCGCACGGCCAGACGACGGATCGCCTGATCAAGGCGATGATTCACGCCGAGTCGGCCGACTTGCATCATGCGGGTGATGGTGTTGCCACCGGCCGTGACGGTGACCTCCAGCGAGGCGTAGCCCGAGCGCAGGCCGACGTCCTCGACGCCAAAGCCGCGCGCGATCATGCCGACGCCGCCATGGACCACGGAAACCGATGCGCCACTCTCCATCATGATCCGGCCAGCCCGGAGAGCCATGTTGGCGATCCGCTCGAGTTCGCGGTGGCGGACGATGACCGGGTCTTGCTGCTGTTCCATGGCACCCCGTCAACTGTTGGATTCGCGTTTTCCATTCGCCGGAAAACCCGAGCACCGAGCTGCCCCGACAGCTTGGCCGATTTCCCCTGACTCGAACAGATTCTCCATGAAATACCAAGGCCCCTTCGGCCTCGGCAAGCGGCCCGCCCAGCCCGGCCGCTCATTCTTGAGCCACCCGCATCGAAAGGCGGTGCGCCCTCCCCAGGCGCGCGAAGGCGGCCGGCAACCGATCACCTCAGCGGGAAACCCTGATTCCCCGCATTTTCCGTGGATCGCGGCCCATTATGACACTTGCGGCAACCAGTTCCAGCCGTTGAACGCCACAGCCATTAACGTTTGATTGGCCTTTCGTAGTGCCGCGGTGCTTGCACAAAAGGCTTAGCTGTGCCAAGACCTATGATGAAAGGTCTTGCTTGAAACGGAACGATTTCAGCAAGCCGTTTCCACGGCGACCGTGGCGCGCGGGGGGGGAACAGTGCGCCGTGGCTGAGCCGGAAGCTGGGAGTTTGAGGCTGGACCTGATCACACTCTCGGAGCGATACCTCCGAAAGCAAGATCGGGCGAGATAGGCGGGGACTAGATCCAGAACTGAAGTGCAGCCGGTACTCAGGTAACCTATGGTTGCACATATTCCTGCGCCAAAAGAATGGCCGGAGAGATACGTACACTCCACCGCAGTGTAGTTGATCTACGACATGGCTTTTGTAGCGAAAGCGAGACGAAACAACGAACGGGCGATGAAATAGCGACCAATGAAACCGATCGTCACGCTCACACTCAACCCATCCATCGACGACACGGCCGAGGCCGAGGTCGTCCGGCACACCCATAAGATTCGGATCACCAACGAGCAGCACGATCCGGGCGGCGGCGGTATCAACGTCACGCGCGTAATCCAGGAACTCGGCGGCAGCTCCATCGCCCTCTACATGTCGGGCGGCACGACCGGCCAGATGTTCGACGAGTTGCTGGCTGCCCGCAATATTCCGCGCCGTCGCATTCCGATCGCCCAGAGCACCCGTGTCGCCCATCTGGTCTACGAGCGGTCGACCGGTCTCGAATACCGCTTCATCCCGGAAGGCCCTGAAGTCAGCGAGATCGAGTGGAAGCGCTGCCTCTATGCGCTCAAGGATCTCGACTGGGATTGGTGCGTCGGCTCAGGCTCGCTTCCGCGCGGCATGCCTGAAGACTTCTACGTCCAGCTCGCCGATCTCGTGATCGATCGCGGTGGCAATCTGGTGCTCGACACCTCGGGCAGGCCACTGGAACTGGCGCTCAATCGCGGCGGAATCACGCTGTTTAAGCCGTCCGAGGGCGAATTCGCCAAGCTGGTTGGCCGACCGCTGCCCACCGTCGACGATATGGTTCCCGCCGCCAAGGAGCTCATTGCTTCCGGCAAGGTGAAAATGATCGCCATCACCATGGGTGGCGATGGTGCGCTGCTGGTCACCGCCGACAACCATCTCTTCCTTAAGGCGCCCGATGTCGAAGTGAAGAGCGCCTCAGGTGCGGGCGACAGCTTCGTCGGCGGCATGGTCTACGGCCTCGCCTCCGGCCTCATTCCGGAAGATGCGTTCCGTCTGGGCGTTGCCTCGGGGACCGCTTCGGTGATGATGCCGGGTACGCAGCTCTGCCGGAAGGCGGACGTCGACCGTATTCTCGAAGCACTCGGCGCCCATCAGCACAACTGGTGAGTCGCAACGGATTCAGTCGTTGAAAGGGGAGCAGGATGATTGTCCTGCTCCCCTTTTGAATGCCGATATGTCGCCGGACGGCGGAAGGCCGCCCTTAAGCGTCCACCTGCTCGGCCGGCTTCAAGCTGACGCTCTCGCCGCAACCACAGGCGCCGACCTGGTTGGGATTGCGGAACACAAAACCGGTACGCAGCGGCGTCCGCTCGAAATCCAGTTCAGTACCAAGCAGGAAGAGCACCGCCTTGGCTTCGACGAAGACGGTGGCACCGTGCCCCTCGACACGCTCGTCGCCCGGCAGGGCTTCGCGGGCGAGGTCCACCGTATAGGACATGCCAGCGCAGCCGCCATTCTTGATGCCGAGCCGGATGCCCACGGCATCCTCGGCATTGTCGACGATCTCGCGCACGCGTTCCGCGGCGGATTCGGTCAGCGTCATAACGGCGAACTTGGCGAGAGCCATGTCATCAATCTCCAGCATCGCCTCGGTTCAAGGCCAAGACGACTAACCTGAAAATAAGGAGCAAACGCATCAGAGACAAGCGCTTTGCCGCATGGCCGTAATGCGAGCCTTGAAGTTACTTTGTAAAGTGCTCCCGGACGTAGGCTTCGAGCTTGGCAAGGTGCTGTTTGCCGCCCTCGATGGCGCCGGACCTCTCGACCACCTCGTTGCGGAACGCTGCCGTCGCGTAAAGCTGGCGCAACGTGACCAGCGTGCCACCGAGCTTCTCGGAGAGGGTAACGGCCATCTCGAACCAGACTTTCTTGCCGTCACCAACATCGAACGTCAGCCTCGACGGCGGCACGACCTGCTTGAACACCGAATGGTTGGGATAGCGCGTGCCATCCGGTCCCACCATGTTGAAGGCCCAGACGCCACCGACACGGAAGTCCATGCGAACGTCCTCCGAGGTGAAGCCGTTCGGTCCCCACCACTTGTTGACATGGACGGGATCTGTCATCGCCTTCCACACCAGCTCGCGTCGAAAGGGAATTTCCCGCCGCAATACCAATTCGCGGTCCGCTTCATCGGTCATCGCGTCGTCCTTCTTCGCCTTCAAGTGCACCGAGACAGGTCTCGAGGCGGTCGAACCACGCCTCCCATACCCGCAGTTGTTCGTCGATTCAGCCGGACGCCGCCGTGAGCGGTCCGGCTTCCAGCCGGCAAGGTCGCCACTGAGCGTTGCGGCTGCGACTGATCAGCTTCGCCCGCTCCATCACCTTGAGATGCTTGGCACGGCCGGCAGGGATATGCCGAGCGGCTCAGCGAGTTCGCCGACCGTCGCCTCGCCCTGGCCAAGCCGCGCCAACATGGCCCGCCGCGTCGGATGGGCCAGCGCGAGAAACACCATGTCTAGGTCTAGCACGTATTTACCCATAAGGTTAAATACGCATAGAGAGCCCCGATCGTCAAGGCAAGGCGGCTAAATGACAGATGGTCAAAAGACAGACGGCCACCGGATCGCTCCGGCGGCCGTGAAAGCTTGATCATTGAAAAAGCGCTGAGATGCCCGTCAGTACCAGTCGGTAGCGACCTGGGCTTCCTCGCTCATCCGGTCGGGCGTCCACGGCGGATCGAACACCATGTTGACCTTGACGTCGTAGACGCCGGGGACCACGCCGACGGCGTTCGCCACCCAGCCCGGCATCTCGCCGGCCACCGGACAGCCCGGAGCGGTCAGCGTCATGTCGATGGTGACGAGGCGGTCGTCGTCGATGTCGATCCGGTAGACGAGGCCGAGTTCATAGATGTCGGCCGGGATTTCCGGATCGTAAACAGTCTTGAGCGCCGCGATGATGTCATCGGTGAGGCGATCGATCTCCGCCGGCGCGATGGCCGAACCGGCGACGGTCTCGGGCTGATTGGGCGATGATTCGGCTTGCTCGGTCATCTCGGTCATCCAAACAGGGCCTCGGCCTTCCTGAGGGCCGTGACCAGCGCGTCCACTTCGGCGCGCGTGTTGTAGAGGGCAAAGGAAGCGCGACAGGTCGACGTCACGCCGAAGCGGGATAGCAGCGGCATGGCGCAATGGGTGCCGGCGCGAACGGCAACACCCGAGCGGTCGATGACGGTGGCAACGTCGTGGGCGTGCGCCCCATCCATCGAGAAGGCGACGATGGCCCCCTTCTCCTTGGTGGTGCCGTAGATACGGATGGAGTTCATCTCGCCGAGCCGCTGCATGGCATAGTCGCGCAGATCGGACTCATGGGCGAGAATGGCCTCGCGCCCCAGACTTTCCATGTAGCGCAGCGCGGCGCCGAGGCCGATCGCCTGCACGATCGGCGGCGTCCCCGCCTCGAAGCGGTGCGGTGGCTCGTTATAGGTTACGCCCTCGGTGGTCACCGTCTCGATCATCTCGCCGCCGCCCTGCCAGGGCGGCATGGCCTCCAGGAGGTGCCGCTTGCCGTAGAGAACGCCAATGCCGGTGGGGCCGTAGACCTTGTGGCCGGTCAGCACATAGAAGTCGGCGTCGAGATCCTGCACATCGACCGGCAGGTGGACCGCTCCCTGGCTGCCGTCGACCAGCACCACCGCGCCGTGGGCATGGGCGATGCGCGTCACCTCGCGGATCGGCACGATGGTACCGGTGACGTTGGACATCTGGGTGATGGCAACAATCTTGGTGCGTGGTGTGAACAGCTTCTCGAAAGCCTCGAGATCGAAGCTGCCGTCGTCGTGGACCGGCGCCCACTTGATGACGATGCCCTTCTTCTCGCGATGGAAGTTCCACGGCACGATGTTGGAATGGTGTTCCAGGATGGAGAGGATGACCTCGTCGCCCTCGCCGAGCACCATGCCGCCGTAGCTTGCCGCCACAAGGTTGATCGCCTCGGTCGACGAGCGGGTGAAGATCACCTGTTCGGTCGACGGCGCGTTGAGGAAGGCGCGCACCGCTTCGCGCGCATCTTCATAGGCCTCTGTCGCGGCGTTCGACAGGTAATGCAGGCCGCGGTGAACGTTGGCATATTCGTGGGTGTAGGCATGCCACATGCGGTCGAGCACGGCCAACGGCTTTTGCGCCGAGGCACCGTTGTCGAGGTAGACCAGCGGCTTGCCATAGACCTTCTCGGCAAGGATAGGGAAATCCTTGCGAATGGTCTCGACGTCATAGGACGGAACGGACATCGTCATGATCTCTTGTCTGAGCCGCCCGGTACACCGGGCGGCGATGCCGGCTCACGCCGCCCTAGCTTTCAACCAACCCTCGACCCGGTGGATCAGGGCATCGTGGACCGCTTGGTTCTGGATCTCGTCGATCGCCTCGCCGAGGAAGGCGAGGATCAGCATGCTCTCGGCCTCTGCCTTGGGGATGCCGCGCGACAGAAGATAGAACAGCAGATCGTCATCAATGGCGCCGCAGGTGGCGCCATGGCCGCACTGGACGTCGTCGGCGAAGATCTCGAGTTCCGGCTTGGCGTCGGCCTCGGCCTCCTCGGAGAGCAGCAGCGAGGCCGTCATCATGCGCGCGTCGGTCTTCTGGGCGTGGGCCGGCACGGCGATGCGACCGGCAAACGCCGAGCGGGCCTCGTCGTCGATGACCGCCTTGTAGAGTTCTCGACTCTGACAATTCTCTGCACCATGGACGAGAAACAGCGTCGTGTCGGCGTGGCGCCGACCGTTGAGCATGGTCACGCCGCGGAAGCCGGCCCGGGCATCGCGGCCGGTGAACTCGGCGAAGATCTGCGCCCGAGCAAGGCCGGCACCCAGCGCCGCGTTGAAGGTGTCGAAGCTCGCTTCGCGACCGATCTTCGCCACCAGCGACGTCATGCAGACCGCCTCGTCCGGCTCAAGCTGCAGACGAATGTGATCGACCTTGGCGCCATCGCCCACCTCAAGCACCGTCATCACGTTGGAATGGTGGGCCACCGTATCGAGCGACTCGATCGTCTCGATCAGCGTCATCCTGGCGCCCTTGCCGACCGTGACGAGGTGACGCACGGCGGTTGAGGCAGCAGGTTCGCCTTCTGCGATGTGAACCAGCTCCACCGGCCGCTGGATTTCAGCGCCATCGGCGACGGCGATGACGAGACCATCGGTCATGAAGGCGGTGTTGAGCGCCACGGCAGTGTTGGCGGCGACCGCGTCGTCAAGCTTCAGGGCCGCCAGCACGAGGGTGTCACCGGCCTCCAGCGCCGTGGCGAGCGAAAAGACCGACAAACCGGGCTCAAGATCCTTGAGATCGGACAACTCGGGCCGGTACCGCCCGTTGGCGATCACCAGGCGGCGAGCCTTGTCGTCCTCGACCGCCGGAGCGGCGATCAGGATGCGGGCCACATCGGCTGGTCCCGCAGCCGGCGGAAACGTCTTCAGCCGGGCACGCAGATCGGTGTATTTCCAGTCTTCGACCCGGCGATGCGGCAAGCCGCTCTTCTCGACACCGCCAAAGGCAGCGTCACGGATCGCGATGACGTCGGCCGTTCCGGGCAACGACGTCCGTTCAGCCGGATAACGGGCGACCAGCGCCAGTTCGGCTGGCGTGCGGGCGGGGGTGGCAACCATGGTCATCCCCCTCAAGCGGCCGCGTCCGCCACATAGGCGGCGTAACCATTCTTCTCAAGATCGAGCGCCAGCTCCGGCCCGCCGGTACGGACGATGCGGCCGTCGGACAGCACGTGCACGATGTCCGGCACGATATGGTCCAGCAGGCGCTGATAATGGGTGATCACCACGAAGGCGCGGTCGGGTGAGCGCAGCGCGTTGACGCCCTCGGACACCACCTTCAGAGCGTCGATGTCGAGACCGGAGTCGGTCTCGTCGAGGATGCAGATCGACGGCTGCAGCAGCGCCATCTGCATGATTTCGGCGCGCTTCTTCTCGCCGCCGGAGAAGCCGACATTGACCGGTCGCTTCAGCATATCCGAGGTGATGTTGAGCCTCTCGGCGACGCCCTTCACCAGCTTCATGAACTCCGGCGTCGTCAGCTCGTCCTGGCCCTTGGCCTTGCGATGCGAATTGAGCGCCGCCTTGAGGAAGGTCATGGTGGCAACGCCCGGGATCTCGATCGGATATTGGAAGGCCAGGAACAGGCCGGCCACCGAACGCTCGTTGGGTGTGAGGTCGAGGATCGACTGACCGTTCAGCAGCACCTCGCCCTCGGTGATCTCGTAGTCGTCCTTGCCGGCCAGGATGTAGGACAGCGTCGACTTGCCGGCGCCGTTCGGCCCCATGATGGCGTGCACTTCGCCGGGCTTCACCGTGAGGGAGAGACCCTTCAGGATCTCGCGGTCACCAATCCGGGCGTGGAGGTTCTTGATCTCGAGCATGGTTCTGTCCTGTTGTCCGTTTGGCCTCGACGCGCGTGGCGGAGGCTCGTTATCGTTGGTTTGAAAAAGCCTGGGCGTGTGTCGCGGCGCACCCGGCAGTCCTCAGCCGACGCTGCCTTCGAGGCTGATGCCGATCAGCTTCTGCGTCTCCACCATGAATTCCATCGGCAGCTGTTGCAGCACGTCCTTGACGAAGCCGTTGACGATCAGGGCGATGGCTTCCTCCTGCGGCAATCCGCGCTGCAGGCAGTAGAACATCTGGTCGTCCGAAATCTTCGACGTGGTCGCTTCATGCTCGACAATGGCCGAAGCGTTCTTGCTTTCGATGTAGGGCACGGTATGGGCGCCGCACTTGTTGCCGATCAGCAAGCTGTCGCAGTTGGTGAAGTTGCGGGCGCCGGAGGCCTTGCGACCGATCGAGACCAGGCCGCGATAGGTGTTGCTGGACCGGCCAGCCGAAATGCCCTTGGAGATGATCTTCGACGACGTGTTCTTGCCGAGATGGATCATCTTGGTGCCGCTATCGACCTGCTGGCGACCGTTGGAAATGGCGATCGAATAGAACTCACCGCGTGAATTGTCGCCGCGCAGGATGCAGGACGGATATTTCCAGGTGATGGCCGAGCCGGTCTCCACCTGCGTCCAGGAAATCTTGGAGTTCTTGCCCCGGCAGTCGCCGCGCTTGGTCACGAAGTTGAAGACGCCGCCCTTGCCCTCCGAGTCGCCCGGATACCAGTTCTGGACGGTGGAGTACTTGATCTCGGCATCGTCGAGGGCGATCAGCTCGACCACGGCGGCGTGGAGCTGATTCTCGTCGCGGCTCGGCGCCGTGCAGCCCTCGAGATAGGAGACGTAGGCGCCTTCATCGGCAATGATCAGCGTCCGCTCGAACTGGCCGGTGTTCTTCTCGTTGATGCGGAAATAGGTGGAGAGCTCCATCGGGCAACGCACGCCCTTCGGCACGTAGACAAAGGAGCCATCCGAAAACACCGCCGAGTTCAGCGTCGCATAGAAGTTGTCGCTGACCGGCACGACCGAGCCGAGATACTTCTTGACCAACTCCGGATGCGTCTTCACCGCTTCCGAGATCGGGCAAAAGATGACGCCGTGCTTGGCAAGTTCGGCCTTGAAGGTGGTAACCACCGAGACGCTGTCGAACACCGCGTCCACGGCGACGAGCCGGTCGCCCTTTTCGACGCCAGCCAGGATTTCCTGCTCTTTCAGAGGAATGCCGAGCTTCTTGTAGGTCTCGAGCAGCGCCGGATCGACCTCGTCGAGGCTCTTCGGACCGGCGGTCTTTTTCGGCGCCGAGTAATAGTGCAGGTCCTGAAAATCGATCGGCGGATAGTCGACGCGTGCCCAGGTCGGCTCGTCCATGGTCCGCCAGCGGCGCAACGCCTCGAGCCGCCATTCGGTGAGCCACTCCGGCTCGTCCTTCTTGGCCGAAATGAAGCGGACGGTACTCTCGTCCAGTCCCTTCGGTGCCACATCCGACTCGATGTCGCTGACGAAGCCGTACTTGTATTTGTCGACGTCGATCGACAGGACGTGATCGACCGTCTCCTTAACTGCTGCCATCTCTCGCTCCTTCCACGCGGTTTCAAGGACCGTGGGAAATCTGTCCTCAATGTAGTCGCTTTTTTCCGCGGCCGGTAGTCGCTCAGGCTGCGGCGGTCCCATGTTGTTTCTTCATAGCGGCGAAGACGTTGCGCGCCCGCAAACCGAAGGCGGCGATTTCCTCGTCAGGGGTGTCCGCTCCGATCGATACCCTGAGCCCGCACTTGACGAGCGCAGGATCGATCCCCATCGCCGTCAGCACCGGGCTCGCCGTCACCTTGCCCGAAGAACAGGCCGAGCCGGACGACAGCGCCACACCGGCCAGATCGAAGGCGATCACTGCCGTTTCGGCCGAAACGCCCGGCACGGCAAAGGAAAGCGTGTTCGCCAACCGGGGCACGTCTTCACCAAAAAATGCCGCGTCCGGCGCAGCATCGCGGATCATCGCCGCGATACGGTCGCGTCGCCCAGCAACCCGCGCCATCCCGTCAAGATCGGCGCACGCCGCCTCGGCGGCCGCGCCAAAAGCGCCGATGGTCGCGACGTTTTCCGTCCCGGCGCGCGCCCAGGACTCCTGGCCTCCGCCGGTGAGGAGCGGCGAGAAGGCGAAACCGTTGCGGCCGCGCACCACGGCGCCGCCCCCCTGCCCGCCGCCAATCTTGTGGGCGGAGAGGGTCAACACGTCGAGCCCCAGCGCTTCAATGTCGATCGGCAACTTGCCCGCCGCCTGCACCGCATCGGAATGGACAATGGCCCCATGGACCCGCGCGATCCGCGCCACTTCGGCAACCGGCTCGACAACGCCGGTCTCGTTGTTGGCCATCATCACCGACACAAGCGCTCGCTGGCCGTCCGCCGCGAGTTCCGCAAGACGGCGATCAAGAAAACCGAGATCGACGATGCCATTGCCATCGATCGGAATGATATCAATCCTGTCCGTCGGGAAGCGCCCACCGCGCGCCACCGCAGGATGTTCGACCGCCGACACCAATAGTCGGTCGAGCCGATAGGGCTTGCCGAACAGTGTCCAGTCAGGCGTCAGCACGGTGTTCGCAGCTTCCGTTCCGCCCGAGCAAAAGGTTACGCCCTTCGCCTCGGCCCCGCAGAGCCGCGCCACGGATCGGCGGGCACCCTCCACGGCCGAGCGCGCTGCTCGCCCTTCGGCGTGCACCGACGAGCTGTTACCGGGACGGTCGAGCAGCTCAACAAGGCGCGCCCGGGCGACTGCCTTCATCGGCGCGCCGGCGTTCCAGTCAAAATAGAGGCGCGCCTCCGCCATACCCTACCCCATTCGCAACGGCCGCCGGAACGATCGGCTGGCTGATGCGTTCACTATACCATCGGCTTTTGACCTGCCAGACCGGCCTGCGACCGCTCAACAATGCTCGGAGATGCGATTTTTCTTGACGCCGGACCGGCCGGCGGTCCAGTGCAAGCGCACAAGCCGAAACGATGCGCTGCTTGCATCAGTTTTGAGTAATTCTAAATCTAGGACCAGACCTTTCCCGCGTCAATACGACGAGCCCTGCCAGCAACGATGGCAGCGGCCCCTGGTGGAAGAAGGTCGAGATCGAGGACAACATGCCCGAAGTGATCTTTAACGGCCCTGCCGGGCGCATCGAGGGCCGCTACCAGCCGGCCGCCGTACGCAATGCACCGATCGCCATGATCCTGCATCCGCATCCGGAATTCGGCGGCACGATGAACAATCAGATCGCCTACCGGCTGTTCTACATGTTCAAGGAGCGCGGCTTTGCCGTGCTGCGGTTCAACTTCCGCGGTGTCGGCCGTAGCCAGGGCCAGTTCGACCACGGTTCGGGCGAACTGTCGGATGCCGCTTCGGCACTCGACTGGGTGCAGTCGATCCATCCGGAGGCGCGGTTCTGTTGGGTTGCCGGCTTCGATTTCGGTGCTTGGATCGGCATGCAGCTCCTGATGCGCCGCCCGGAGATCGAGGGATTCATCTCGATCGCCCCGCCAGCCAATCTCAACGACTTTTCCTTCCTGGCTCCCTGCCCGTCCTCGGGCCTGATCATTCACGGCGACATCGACAAGGTCGTGCCGCAAAAGGATGTTCAGACGCTGGTCGACAAACTGAAGGCTCAGAAGGGCATTGTCATCGACCAGAAGATCATCGAAGGGGCCAACCACTTCTTCGATCAGAAAGTCGACGAGCTGATCGACCATTGTGGTCGTTATCTTGACATGCGTCTCGCGGCGCAGCCGAGCGAAGGCTGACCGCTTCCATCGCGCAAACGACACAAAGGGCCCCGAACCGGTTCCGGCTCGGGGCCTTTCTTTGCCTGTCTGGATCAATTGGCCTACGCCATTCAGAAGCGAGCGATCAGCTCAAGCGGATCACGCACCCAATCGTCATGCTTGGGTGAGTGTTCGGACGCGCGCTTTTCAGCCTCGACGGCCATATTGAAATGCGGCTGGTATTCCTTGACCAACTCTTCGACGAGATGCTTTCGGTCGAGCGTGAAGGGCGAAACCTTCCAGAAAACGCCAGCGGTCAACCGCTTCAAAACGGGATTGGCAGCCAAAACGGCCGAAACGGCCACGATAATGGAGCCGCTCTCACCGACATAAATCGGATGAGCACGGCCAGACAGCTCCGTCGTCAGGACAAAAACACCTGGACGGTCAGGCGCGTCGGCGCCAGTCTCGAAGGCACAACCGGCGTAGCGCGCCGGCGTCTGGCCAATGGCCGGCAAAGCCTTTCCGCTCACGGCAGCCGCAGCCGCAGCGACGAAGGATACTTCAGAGACGTTCATGACACATCCTCCCCAGAACACGTTCGACGCAACACTGCTCGGAAAAGATAACACTTATGCGAAGGCATTCAAGAAATATCACTCTTAATTGCTATGTCTCTTTGGCAAATCTCTTTAAGTCATACTTAAATTATACGCAATTTCCCCTATAAATTTTCATTAAACGCTACAAAGAACCTGGTAGAAGGCGGAGGATATTTACCCGCCTTCTTTTAACAAACGCCCAAATTACTAAAACTCCCAAACGCCGCGATTGTTCCAAGCCGTTGGAAAGATTCTACAACTCAAGCGATCTGGGCGAAGATTGAAGAGGCGACCGGGCCGAGAGCCAAGCAAAAGACGACCGCCGGAGCGACGCCTGGCGATCGCATCACAAGCGCGCTCCGACGATGGACTGAACGCCGACCAAAACCGTCTATTTCGAGATTAGGCGAGGCAGACCCGATCGCCGCCGGCCGCTTTGGCCTTGCGCAAGGCGCGGTCGACCCGCTCCATCGCCACGCTGCGATCCTCGTCAGCGGCAAGCGGAGTAACGCCGACACTTGCCGTCAATTGGGCCAGCGCATTGTCATCGAAGGTTTCCGCACCAATGATCTTGACGAGGCTATCGGCAAAGCGCGTGGCGGCGTCGGAGCTTCCCTCCTTGAGGATGGCAAAGCGATCGCCGTCGAGGCGCGCAATGATGCCGGCCCCGCTGGCCACTTCCGATATGATCCGACCGACCTTTCCGAGGGCGACGTCCCCCGTCTTGCGACCAAAGCGGTCGTTGAACGCACCAAAGGCGTCAAGATCGACAAGGATCAAACTGAACGGCCCCGGCGGCGTCCGACGAGCCGTAAGATACGTCTCGAACTCAGCCTCGAAGCCTGCCCGATTGACCAGCCCGGTTTGCGCGTCGCGGAAGGCCAGCTCGCCGACGTGCTTCTTGTAGACGCCGAACGCCATCGCAACGAGCACAAGCGATACGGCGATGACAACGAAGCCGATGGCAAGATTGAGGAGAAATCCGAGCCAAAGCGGCCGCATCGCCGCCGCCTCGTCCTGTTCGACCATCACACGCCAGCCGAGATCGGGGATGAGGCGGTGGGACAGAAGAATGGTCCGGCCGTCCCGCTTGAAGGAATACTCGCCGCGCTCCTCTCCCAGGATCTGGTCGGCGATCCTGGCTAGCCCCTGCGACGTCCGGATGGAGGCGCCGACCGGCGTATCGACGTCGGTCGCGACGACGATGTCGCCACGTGGGTTGACGAAATAGATGTTGCGGTTGAATTGAGCGCGATAGCGCGAAACAATATTGCGAACCGCCCGAAAGTCCAAGCCGATGCCGGTCAGAGCAATCATCTTGCCGTTGTGGTCGAGCACTCGGTAGTTGATGAAGACCGTCAGCGCGTCGTCCTGCTGCTTGTTGATGTCGACGTTGACTTCGTAGGGAGCGGTCGCAACGATCGAACGGAAGAACCAGCTGTCAGCGGGATCATCGCGCTTGAGATGCCGCGGTGGCGCTTGGAAATGATAGTAGGCCTGGGTTTCACGCGAGACCAGAAAGGCAGTGAAAGCATTGTACTGCCCCTGGATCCGCTGCAGATAGCGCGTGATCGCCGCGAGGTCGAGTTCGCCCGAATGCAACCAATCCTGCACGAAGGTGTCGTTGGCCATCAGCGAGGAAACCAGGATCGGCCGCACAAGATCGGTCTGGATCTCCGAATAGATGTTGGAACCGGTCAGCGGCAGCTCGGTCTCGACGATCGACTGCCGCATGGTGTCGACAGCAATGAGGTAGCTGACCATGTTGGTGATCAGAAAGCCGATGGCAAGGATGGCGCCGATCAGCGGGATCATGCGTATCCGGTCCAACTTGGCAGTCATTCTTCCCCCCGGCGCGGCACAAACGCCATCGGCCGCCCGCTTCGCCGGCAGGACGTCCGAATCGTCTCAAATCTCTTCTACCATAGGTCGAGGCGGCGTCTTGCCGCGGTTAATCTTCTGGGAAAGATGGATTCTCTTCGGCCTTGTCGCCCACCTCGAAGCCCAGAAGATTCCACGATTGCAGCATATGCGGAGGAAGCGGCGCCGTGACATCGATCACTTCGCCACCGGCCGGATGCGGAATGGTCAGGCGGCGGGCAAGGAGATGCAGTCGGTTCTGGATACCGCCCGGCAATTCCCAGTTCTCAATGTCGAAATAGCGGGGATCGCCGATGATCGGATGCCCCATCGCCTGGCAATGGACGCGCAGCTGATGGGTGCGCCCCGTAGTCGGCTTCATGGTCAGCCACGACAGGCGGCCGGCGGAATGCTCGACGATCGAATAATAGGTGACGGCGTGCTGAGCGTCGGGTTCGCCATGCTTGGCCACCATCATCATGTCGCCGTCCGGCCCCGGCACGCGCCTCAGCCAGCTCGAAATCTTGCCCTGGGCCGGCTTCGGCTGACCGAACACCAGCGCCCAATAGATCTTCCGCGCCGACCGCGTCTGGAAGGTCCGCGCCAGCGTTGCCGCCGCGAGGCGTGAACGAGCCACCAGAAGGCAGCCCGAAGTCTCGCGATCAAGCCGATGGACGAGCCGGGGCTTGACGCCCTTGCGATCGCGCAGCGCTTCGAGCATGCCGTCGATGTGACGCGTCATGCCCGATCCGCCCTGCACGGCAAGACCGGCCGGCTTGTTGAAGACGAACACGTGCTCGTCCTCGTAAAGGAGCAGCGAGCGCAGGTATTCCGCTTCGTTGGCCGAGGCCACCTGTTTCGGCCGGGCCATCGGCGCGCCGCCTTCGCCGTCGTAGAAGGATGCGCCGCTCGGCGCCGCGTCGCCATATTGCACCGGCGGTATCCGCACCGTCTGGCCCACGCCAAGGCGCTGGTCGGTCTTGCAGCGGCCGCCATCGACACGCACCTGCCCAGAACGGATCAGCTTCTGAAGGTGGCCGAAACCGAGGCCGGGAAAATGGTCCTTGAACCAGCGGTCAAGGCGCATGCCGGCCTCGTCCTTGGCAACGACAATCATCTCGACGCGCGGTCCGCCGGCTGTTCCTTGGGTCATGCGAAGGCCCTCACGAGATGGAGACCGGCCACCAGCGCGGCCAGCGACAGAATGATCGATCCCCCGACATAGACGGCGGCGGTTGCAACCGCGCCGCGCTCGAACAGCACAATGGTGTCGAGCGAGAAGGAGGACAATGTCGTGAACCCGCCGAGGATACCTACTGCCACAAACAGGCGAAGAGGTTCCGAACCGTCGAATTTCAAGGCCAGGAGTTCAATGAACAAACCCATGACGAAGGAGCCGACGACATTGACGGTCATGGTGCCATAAGGAAAGTCCGGCCCCAGGAGTCGACCGGCGCCGATGCCCACCAGATAGCGACACACCGAGCCGATGGCGCCGCCGATGGCGACGAGGAGCACAGAAATAAGCGACATGAACGAAACTCGGAGCGACACTCGACCGGAAGGATTGCCGGATCGACGCGGAAATATGGCCGTCGGCGGTTTCGCGCTTTCTAGAGCATAGCCCGACAAATTGGAACCTCATTCGCAGTGCAGCGTTCCATAATCAAGCCGGACCGACGTCCGGCCGGCGGCATCCAGCCTTGGCAAATTGATCGATGCAATGCGCGGCAATCCCCAGGAGACGACTCGGATCGCCGCTGCCGCCGCCCGGTCGCTGTGCTTGCGGAATTCCAGATATTCCGCTATTTCCACGCCGCTGGATCGAGCCGACGTCACCGACGTCCGATCTCTGTGACGGTTCTACATGAACGACGCCAAAGCCAAAGACCGCCAGACAGCCGCCTCGGGCGCCCCCTCTTCTAGCGCAGAGATTCCGAGCCTTGGCGAGCAGCACCATGGCTCTATGCTCGGCCTGGCCGTCGGCTCGGTCGGCGTTGTGTATGGCGACATCGGCACCAGCCCGCTCTATGCCTTTCGCGAGGCGTTGCACCACACCGCCGCGGACGGCATAACCCGCGCCGAGGTGACAGGCGTCGTATCGCTGCTCATCTGGACGCTGACGCTGGTGGTGACGCTGAAATACGTCCTGTTCGTGATGTACGCGGACAACAAGGGCGAAGGCGGCACACTGTCGCTTGTGGCGCTGGTGCGCGGCGCTCTCGGCAAACGCGGCGGATTCGCGCTGGTGATCGGCATTCTCGGCGCCTCGATGTTTTTCGGCGACGCGGTGATTACCCCGGCCATCTCCGTCCTGTCGGCGGTCGAAGGCCTGAAGGTGGTGGCCCCCAGCTTCGCCAACTATGTGGTGCCGCTGACCATCGCCATCCTCATCCTGCTGTTTGCCATCCAAAGCCTGGGCACAGGTCGGGTTGCTGCCTGGTTTGGCCCGATCACTGTCGTCTGGTTTCTCTGCCTGGGCGTCTTGGGCTTGATGCACGTCAGCGACGATCCGACGATTCTTTACGCGCTGCTGCCGACCTCGGCGATCAGCTTCGTGGTCAACCACGGCTTTCTGGCTCTCGTGGTCATCGGTTCGGTGTTCCTCGCCGTGACCGGCGCCGAGGCGCTCTATGCCGATATGGGCCATTTTGGCCGCCGGCCGATCCAGTTCGCCTGGCTGGTGCTGGTCTTTCCGGCGCTGACCCTCAATTATCTCGGCCAGGGTGCTCTGGTGCTCTCCCATCCCGAGGCGCTGGAGAATCCATTCTTCCTGATGGTACCGCAGCCGGTGCTGATCCCGTTCATTCTGCTGGCCACCATCGCCACCATCATCGCCAGCCAGGCGGTGATCACCGGCGCCTTCTCGCTCACCCAGCAGGCGGTGCAACTGGGCCTCACTCCTCGCTTCGAAAGCCGCCACACGTCGGAGACGCAAGCGGGCCAGATCTATCTGCCGCGCATCAACTGGATGCTGCTCACTGGAATCCTGGCGCTGGTCGTTTTCTTCCGTTCGTCGAGCGCACTAGCCTCCGCCTACGGCATTTCCGTCACCGGCGAGATGGTGATGTCGTCCATGCTGGCCTTCATCGTGGTCTGGAAAGTCTGGAAATGGCCGATTTGGGTGGCGGTCGCTATTGTTGCCCCCTTCCTCTCCATGGAGTTCATCTTCCTGTCGGCCAACCTTCTGAAGGTATTCGATGGCGGCTACCTGCCGCTGACGCTGGCCGCCTGCGTCGCCACCTGCATGTGGACCTGGGTGCGCGGCAGCGACCTCGTTTTCGAGAAGTCGCACCGCGAAAACATTCCGCTCACCGATCTCATCAAGATGCTCGGCAAGTCGCACCCCGTGAGGGTCGGCGGCACCGCCGTGTTCCTGACGTCCGACCCGGAGATCGCGCCGAGCGCGCTCTTGCATAATCTCAAGCACAACAACGTCCTGCACGCCAAGAACATCATCATGACCGTGCATGTCGTGACGACGCCGCGCTATCCGGACGATCAGCGCGTCAAGATCGAGCCGCTGTCGGAGGACTTCGTCCTCGTCGAGCTGACCTTCGGTTACATGGAATCGCCGAATGTGCCGCGCGCGCTGGCGCAATGCCGCAGGCAGGGCATCAAGTTCGACATCATGGCGACGTCCTTCTTCCTCAACCGCCGCTCGTTCAAGCCGAGCCCACAGTCGCCGATGCCGATATGGCAAAACCGCCTGTTCATCTCGCTGACTCGCACGGCGGCCAATGCCACCGACTTCTACCGTCTACCCTCCAACCGCGTAGTCGAACTCGGCCAGCAGCTCACGGTATAACCGGCCGTCGCCATAAGACGTCGAGGATTGACTCGGGCGAACCAGACCGTTGCACTGTGGCAACAAAGCAGCGGGAAGACGGGGCCCGCGCGGATATTCCGCCGATAAGCGCTTGAAGGTCGGCGATGTACTCTGCATCGTCCCCGTTGAGTTTCTGGTTCGATACGGGCAGCCGATTCGAACTTTGTATTTGTTGCTCCCTCCTCAAACCTATCGGATTCCGGTTCTTTCACGATGATGAGAAAGATGCTTCTCCTTGCGGCGGTTGCCACGATGGCCGCGTCGCTCCATACGGGCGTTGCCCGTGCCGAAGAGGAAACCGTCCGCTTCTGGGATCCTGCGTCCAGCAGCTTCCAGACGATTGTGCGCCGGCCGTCGACGCGCTCGATGGAAAGCCCGATCAAGAAGGAAATGATCGACTACACCGGTCCCTATGGCACCGGCACGATCATCGTCAACACGACCGAGCGCCGCCTCTACTACGTGTTCGGCGACGGCAAGGCGATGAAGTATGGTATCGGCGTCGGTCGCCCCGGCTTCACTTGGCAGGGTGAGCACCACATCACCCGCAAGGCGGAATGGCCCGGCTGGACGCCGCCGTCGGCCATGCGCAAGCGCCAGCCAAAGCTGCCCTATTTCATGCCAGGCGGCCCGGACAATCCGCTCGGCGCCCGCGCCATGTACATCGGTTCGACCATCTACCGCATCCATGGCACGGCCGAGCCGTGGACCATCGGCCAAGCGGTGTCATCGGGCTGCATCCGCATGACCAATGACGACGTCGCCGACCTCTATGAGCGTGTCGGCGTCGGCACCAAGGTCGTCGTCGTCCGCTAACCCCATCAGTTCCACGACACGACAACGCCGTCGCAACTTGCCGCGACGGCGTTTTCATATCCAGTCCCTCGGTTCAGCGCGAAAGCCCCTTGGCGTCGAGTTCGGCGAGGTAGGCGGAGAACAGCGCCTCCTTGTCACGGCCGGTCTCGTAGAGGATGGTCCAGGTGTAGAGGCCGCTATCGTGGCCGTCGTCGAACACCAGACGGACGGCGTAGGAACCGACGGGCTCCACCGCAGAAATCTTGACGTCCTTCTTGCCCGCCACCGTTATGCGCTGACTTGGCGCGTGGCCTTGAACCTCTGCCGAGGGTGAGTTCACCCTGAGCAGCTCGGCTGGAATGGAAAAGGCTTTGCCGTCCTCGAAAGATACGGCCAGAGAACGCTTATCGGCGGAAAGACGAATTTCGGTGGGCCAAACAGCCATGGCGCGCTCCGGTGTGAAGTGGACGTTCGCTTCATACATAGCGCCCGCGTCGACCGTCACCAAGCCCGATCAGCGGGGCCTTATGTCGCGTCGCGATCGCGTCCGCGGCCGACATCGCCGATGGCGCTCGCCAGCCGATCGCCGAGCCGGCGGAGATGACACACCGAAGCCACGGCGTCCGGATAGTTGATGTCGCGCCAGACCTGAAAGTCTTCATCGGGCATCGGCTTGGCAAAATGGTAGCCTTGCACGAGGCTGCATCCGAGGCGTTGCACCAGATCGAGCTGGTCGGCCGTCTCGACGCCCTCGGCCACCACCTCGCAATTGATCGCCTTGCCGATGCCGATGATGGCCGACACCAGTGATTCCATTTGGCAGTTGCCCGACAATGAGGCGATGAACGTCTGGTCGATCTTCAGCCGGTCTGGCTTCAACTGCGAGAGATAGGCGATGTTGGAATAGCCGGTGCCGAAATCGTCGAGGGCGATATGCACGCCGAGCGCCTCGAGCCCCTTGAGGTTGCGCGTCACCTCCGTGTTGTTGCCGAGAATGACGCCTTCGGTAATCTCGAGTTCCAATCGGTCGGGGCTGAGATTGTGGCGGCGAAGGATATCGCGCACCTGGCTGACGAATTCGCGCCGTTGGAAATGCATGGCCGACACGTTGACCGCGGCAATCGGCGGATACTGCCAGAGCGTCGCCCATCTGGCCGCGGTGCGGACAGCCTCCTCGATAACGAAATTGTCGATTTCGATGATCAGGTCGGATGCCTCGGCGGCTGGAATGAACTCGCTCGGAGGAATGATCCGGCCGGTTTCGCGATCCGTCCAGCGGATCAGCGCTTCCGCCGAGGGAACGTAGCCGTGCTCTATGTCGACCTGCGGCTGCCAGTGCAGGCTGAGTTCACCTTCGCGGAGCGCCGCCCTCAACCGTTCGCGGAGCGCGAGGACCTTGTGGCGCTCGTTGAGAATATCGGCGTCGTAGAATTGCAGGCGCGATTTGCCGCGCGCCTTCGCCTTGTAGAGCGCGAGATCGGCGAGTTGCAGCACCTCGTGGAAGTCCCGGCTGTCGGACGGCCAAACGGCCGCGCCGCCGGAGCAGCGAATGTCGATATCAGTATCGCCGAAACGTACGACCGATTGCAGGCGGGCAAACGACGCGCGCAGCAGCGTCACCGCGCCCGCCTCGACAAAACCGTCGGTGGAAACGACAGCCACAAACTCGTCGCCGCCCCAGCGCACCACCAGGGCGTCCTGACCGAAGGAGTCGACCAGATTGCCGACAAAGGCCTTGAGAACATGATCGCCGGCCATATGGCCGAGCTCGTCGTTGACCTCTTTGAAATTGTCGAGGTCGAACACCATCACTGCTTTGGACGCCTGCGGATCGAAGTGGATGCCCTCGATCCATCGTTCGAAGGCGCGGCGGTTGAGCACACCGGTGGTCACATCGTGGTCGGCGCGATAATTGGCCTGCCAGGTAGCGCGTCGGTTGAGCACCAAAAGCGCCAGCATCGACACGATGGCGCCGACCAGGGCGATGGAGAGCTTCAGCATCGCCGAATAGCTCGCCGCCAGCGTTTCGCCCTGCAGCGCTATATAACGCGTCCCCTGCTCCGCCATGTTTTCCAGAAGCAGACGGAACTTTTCTGAAAGGCGCCGGAGATCGCCATCAAGCGCATTGAGGACGGCCGTGTCATCCGGGCCAACGCTCGCGAAAGCCACGCTGAGCCCCGAAGCAAGTTCGGCGATGCTGTCGATCTGGGATATCAGCGCTGCGTCGCCGGGCATGATGAACGATGGGCGGGCTCGTTCAATGGTGGCCAGCAACTGCTGGATTGACTCGCGAATATCGCTGGCATCTTCCGTCGTGAAACCGAGGATCAACCGATTGCCCAGCTTCCGGCGGGACATTTCGACGAGCTTGGCCTGATCGCCAATATCCCGACCAGCCCGGATGGCCTCGCTGGCATTGGAAGCCTCGATGCGCAGGAATGTGCGATAGGCTTCGAGTGCTGAGTTTTCGGCAAAGATCAGCAATATGGCAGTGAAAAGGATCGGCAACAGGTTTGCCGCCTTCCGCAAGATGTCCGCTTTGCGGAAACGCAGGAAGGCGAGAAGATTCATGCTGCCACCTCGCGGCGGCACGCGCTCTTCCGTTCTGCCTCTCCCCAGCCGAACCGCGACATATCCCCACGTCCCGCCCAAAAGCATGAGGGCCAACTCTAGGGACGAAGCGTTTCAGAAATCTTTCGCAGTTAAGCGTTTAGTGGGCAGCAACCACAGAAATTCGAGCGCTGGCTCAGCCGATCGACTGTGCGACCACAACAAAGAACGGCAACAACATGACGCCCGAACAGAGACTCCACGCACCGGCGATCGCCGTGGAGGCAACCAGCCAACCAACGTTGCGATGTTCGATCCGCCGGCCGCGGATGGCGTTGCGCATCAAGATCGCCGGACCGGCAAACATGATCAGAAAGGTCTGCGCGACACCGAGCAGAATCGTCTCTGCCTGCATCTCGAAGCGGGCCGGCTTCGACGTCACGAGCTGATAGAGGGACGACAGAAGACCCGCCAGGACGAAGCCAAGAGCGACCGAAAAACACGTCACCAGAATCTCGACATTCATTGCCGTTAACCCCGCCTTAACCCTGATCCGAAATGAAACAGTAAGGATAGACCTGCTCTGCACGTGGCAAGGCGCGGGCCGCGAGGACGCGGACCGGCCTTGGGACGAAAGAGGCGGGGGTTCGGCGGAGTTCTGAAACGGCCGGTGGCGGCGGTTTGGATTCCTGTCTCAAATCGGGAGGCGGTCGTGACCCACTACGCGTCATATTCGGATGAAAGCCTGCTTCGTCCGGTCCGACGTCCGGCCCGACGCCGCACCAGCGCGGCTGCCTGGTTCCTGCGCGCCGTTCTCACCACCTTCCTGCTGGCCGGCGGCGTGATGCTGGTGAACATCCTCATCAACCTCTCCGGCAATTTCGACAGCCAGGATGGGCGATCGACAGACCCGACGCCGATCGCGCTGTTCATTGGCCAGCAACGGCTGGTGATCCCGGCCAACATGTTCCGTTTCGCCGATCAGAGAAACGTCGGGCCGCACGACCGCATAGACCTCGCCGTCCACTTCCCAGAAATGGCTGGCTACACGCGTGCCTTCCGCAAGGACTTTCTCGATCTCGGTGCCGATGCGCCGGTCGTCTACCTGACAATTCGCACGCGCGACACACCCACCGACAGCGTCGGTCGGCTGATCAACGTCTATCAGCACTTCTTCGAGGAAGGCACCATTCCGGCGCCGGCCGGTCTCGTCGGTCACCGCATGTCCGAGGAGTCGGGCCTCAGCGGCGAGGAAGTATTCTTCGAGGCGGGCTCGACCAACCCGTTCACCACCCACTGCACGGCGCCCGACGACAGCGAATATCCCGCCTCCTGCCTGACGGAAATTCACGCCGGCAACGATCTCTCGGTGCAGATCCGCTTCCGCAAGGGGCTGCTTGGCAACTGGGACGGCATCAAGAGCGGCGTGCGCGTGCTGCTGTTGTCCTTCGGCGTCACCGCCTAGAGGCTTCGAGCGCCAACGGTACACCGCAAAAGCATCCGACATAAAAAGAGCGCCCCGTGTTTGAGTGACACGCGAAGCGCTCTAAACGGCTTTGCCGATGCGCCTGTCGTCAGTCGGCAATATCCTCGGCGAGAATCGCCATCTGGAAATTGAACGACTTGTCGTCGTCCTCATCATCCTCATAGACGACGCCGATGAACTCCTCGCCAACGTAGACTTCGGCCGAGTCGGTCTTGCGCGGCCGCACCCGCACGCTGATGGTCGGCGACTGCAGCGTCTTGCGCAGGAATTTCTCGATGCGGGCGATTTCGTCTTTAGTCAACTTAGCTCTCCAGTCTGAATGCCGGCTGTCGCTCATGACGGAAGCGACGAACCGGACGGCGACGAGTCGCCGGCGTGAGCGTGTTCTGGCACGGACGGACTAGCAAGGAAACCCTCGAACGACGGGGCGGTTGCATGGTTCCCCGCTCTTTCTCAGCCTTCCGCGCCATCCAGCAGGCGTTGTTCCATGGAATGGGAGGGATCGCTGCAGCCGGCCTCCCCGATCACCCGTGCCGGCACGCCGGCCACCGTCGTGCCGCGCGGCACCGGCTTCAGCACCACCGATCCGGCTGCGACGCGCGAGCAGCAACCAACCTCGATGTTGCCAAGAATCTTCGACCCGGCTCCGATCATCACGCCGTGCCGGATCTTGGGATGACGATCGCCTGTCTCCTTGCCGGTGCCACCGAGCGTGACATTCTGCAGCAGCGACACGTCGTCTTCCACCACGGCGGTCTCGCCGATGACGATACCGGTGGCGTGGTCGAAGAACAGACCGCGCCCGAGCCGTGCGCCAGGATTGATATCGACCTGAAACACCTCGGACGACCGACTTTGCAGATAGAGCGCCAGATCGCGGCGGCCATGGTTCCAAAGCCAGTGGGCGAGCCGATGCGCCTCAATGGCGTGATACCCCTTGAAGTAGAGCAGTGGCTCGATGAACCGGTCGCAAGCCGGATCGCGGTCTTCGAAGGCGACGATGTCCGAGCGGAAGGCGGCGGCGATATCGGCGTCGTCGGCGACCGCCTCGCGAAAGGCCTGTGCGATCATCGCCGAGAGGACGGTGGTATTGCCGAGCCGATCGGCCACGCGCTGGATGACGGCATCCTCAAGCCTGACATGATCGAGCACGGTGAGGTGCATGAAGCCGCCCAGCGCCGGCTCGTTCTCGACGACGGCCGCGGCTTCCCGCCGAACGCGCGCCCACACCGGGTCGATGGCGTCGAGCGGGCGGCTCACGGATTGGGGGCTAAGGGACAACGAGGACATCCTTGCGCAAAAGAAGCCAGCCCGATCTCATCCGAAACCGGCCCTACCTCCTTGGGGTATGGCACATGATAGTCGGACAGTCTTCCCGGGAAAAGTCGTAAGGCGCCGCTTTTGTTGCGCCGGAGCAAAGCGACAGGCAATCTTTTTTCCCGTTCGCCGACAGGCCGAGACGACCTCGCATCTCCGCGCCCCGGTTATCCGCCATGCCACTTTCTGGAAATGCATCCGAGATAGAGGCCGAAGCATTCTTCCAGCGAGGACATTTCGACCTTCGAGAACTCCCGAATGCGGCGCATCCGATAGTCGAGCGTATTGCGATGGATGCCCAGCGCCTCGGCCGTCTTGCCCATATGCATGTTGTGCTCGAACCAGGTGTTGAGCGTGGCCAGAAGCTGGCCGCTCCTGTCGGCCTCCATCAGCGCGTCGATCGGCGATCCGATGTCATCGTTCAGCCAGTTCTGCCCGAGCGCGTCGAGCATCACCGGTAGGCGCAGGTCGTCGTAGATAAACACCGACCGATCCGGCCAGCGCCGCTTGCCGACCGCCAGCGTCGCCTTGGCCAACTGGTAGGACTTCGGAATGGCCTGCGCGCCCGGGAAATAGCGACCGAGCGCAATGCGAAGGCCCAGCCTCGTTCCCTCGCTCATGCGCGACAGCAGCTTCTCGATGCGTTGCCGGTGCGTATCGAGATCCCACTTGCCCTGGCCGCTCAGCGCCGGCTTCAGAACCACAATCTCATTGAGCGACGTGGTCGCCACCAGATTGTTGTGCGACGGCAGGTTGAGCAGGCCGTGCAGGCGTTCGAGTTCGGCGACAATGGTTTTCACGTCCGCGCCGCCCGTCGTTACTTCGATGACGGCCACGACACGCGGCGTGCCGAGATCGAGGCCCAGGCGTTCGGCCCAGGTGCGCAGCCATGGCGTAATCTCCTCGCCACGAAGCAGACTATGAACCAGCGTTTCGCGGAGGCGGGCATCGCGCGCCAGCAGCTGCATCAGGCGTGCTTGCTCAAGCATGGTCTCGGCCGCGAGACGAACCAGTTCAGCGAAGCGACAGACTTCCCCGGGCTCGCCAGTAAGCCCAATGCAGCCGACAATGTTGTTTTGGCTGCGCAGCGGCAGATTGACGCCCGGCTTGACGCCATTGAGGCGCTTGGCCATCTCGCCATCGATCTCCACGGCATCCCGTTTGTCGAGGACGAGCAGCGCCCCCTGGTGCATCGTGCCGATCCGGCTGCGATCCCCGCTGGCGATGATGATGCCCCGGGCGTCCATCACATTGACATTGCAATCGATGATCTGCATCGACCGCTCGACGATGGACTGGGCCAGAGCGGCATCCATGTGCAACAAGGTAAAGGTCTGCGGCACGCGATCCAAGGGCAACGTCTCCGGTGATGCGAGCCCACACCATACTACGGCCGCCGAAGATCCGCCTCAGGCGTTCGACGAGCTGAGGCATCGGACCGAAAAGTGGTATCCGGTTTTCCGTCCGGAATTGCGTCTTAACAAAGAGAAAGAGCCTTGCCGAACCCACCGAGCCTCAGCGTCGCCGCGACGTTGCGCGCCGTGACGCGCAGGTTGTCCTCCGCCTCGGCGAAAGCCTCGGCGAGCGAACAGGAGCGCGACAGCACGCTGAACACCGCGTCGATCCCATGGCTGAACACGGCATCGGCGTCCGCGCCCAGGCATCCGGCGATGCCGATCACCGGCTTCCCGTAACGCTTTGCCACCATGGCGACACCGACCGGCGTTTTGCCATGGATGGTCTGGCCATCGATACGCCCCTCGCCGGTGATGACCAGATCGGCATCCGCCAGCGCCGCGTCGAGCCCCACCGCCGTGGTGACGATCTCCGAACCCGGCTTCAGAGCGGCGCCGAGAAAGGCCTTGATGCCGGCGCCGAGACCGCCCGCCGCCCCCGCGCCGGGCAAATGCGCCACGTCCGCGCCGAGCGCGGCCTTGACGATCTCCGCATAGTGGCCAAGGTTGGCGTCGAGGAGCGCCACCTGGTCCGGCGTCGCGCCCTTTTGAGGACCGAACACGGCGGAGGCGCCACGCGGGCCGGTCAGCGGGTTGTCGACATCGCAGGCCACTTCGATACGGCACCCGGCAAGGCGGGGATCGAGATCGGCCACGTCAAGGGTGGCCAGACGGCCAAGCTCGCCGCCACCGGGTCCGAGCGGTTCGCCCTCGGCGTCCAGAAAGCGCACGCCCAGCGCCTGCAACATACCGGCGCCGCCGTCATTGGTGGCGCTGCCGCCTATCCCGACGATGAAATGACGAGCGCCCTTGTCGAGCGCCGCCCGGATCAGTTCTCCCACCCCATAGGTGGTGGTGATCAAGGGGGCCCGCGCTTCCGGCGGCACCAGCATAAGGCCGCTGGCGGCCGCCATCTCGATGATCGCCGTCCTGCCATCGCCGGTCAACCCAAAGAAGGCATCGACCGGTTTGCCCAGCGGCCCGGACACGGCGAGACGAACGATGGTGCCGTTCGTGGCCGCCACCATGGCGTCGACCGTGCCCTCGCCGCCATCGGCAACCGGCAGGACGACATAGTCGGCATCGGGAAAAATCTCGCGAAAACCGTCTCGGATGTTGTTGGCGACTTCCAGCGCCGACAGGCTTTCCTTGAAGGAATCTGGGGCTATGACGATTTTCATCGCCGGGTCCTTATCGATTGGGAAAGACGAACTTGAAGTGTCGTGTCCGACACCGGGGCAGGAAAGAGGCCGGGAGCCCACGACAGGCTCCCGGCGGTCAGCTTACCGGTTGACCAGCTTGCCGGGAATACGCAGCACCAGGACCACGCCAACCAGAATGATCGCGGCCAGGATATAGAGCGCCGTGTCGGTGCTTTGGGTCATATCCTTGATCCACCCCACCATATAGGGGCTGACGAACCCCGCGATCTGTCCGATGGAGTTGATCAGGGCAAGGCCGCCGGCCGCCGCGGCCGGCGACAGATAGCCGCCGGAAATCGGCCAGAACATCGGCAAGCCCGTGAGAGCGCCCATGGTGGCGATGGTGAGACCGACCAGCGCGATGGTCGGGTTGGCGCTGAAGTTGGCCGCGATCAGCAAGCCACCGACCCCCATCAGCATGGGAACGGCCAGATGCAGGCGACGCTCCCGCCGCCGGTCCGCCGAACGCCCGACGTACAACATGAAGAAACTGGCGGCGACATAGGGAATGGCGCTCAGCCAGCCGACCAGCGCCGGATCGGTCTGACCGCTGGCCTTGATGATCGACGGCAGCCAGAAATTGATCATGTAGACGCCGCTCTGGATCGAGAAGTAGATCACGCCCAGCGCCCAGACTCCCGGGTTGCGGATGACGGCGGCGAAGCTGTCGGACACCGTGGTCGGACGGTTCTTGTCGTCTTCCACCAAAGCCTGCTTGAGGGCGGCTTTCTCATCCGACGACAGGAAGCTCGCATCGTCGATGCCGTTGCTGAGCACGGCGAGGATGCCGAGACCGAGGACCACCGTCGGCAATCCCTGCAACAGGAAGAGCCACTGCCAGGCATGCATGCCAGCCTGACCGTCAGTGAAGTGTCCGAGGATCCAGCCCGAGAACGGTCCGCCGAGCACTCCCGACAGGGGAATGGCCGACATGAACAGCGCCATCACCTGGCCACGCCGCGCCGAGGGGAACCACTTGGTCAGGTAGAGAACGATGCCGGGGAAGAAGCCGGCCTCGGCCGCGCCGGTCAGGAAACGCAGGACATAGAACGTCTCGGCCGACCGGACGAGCAGCAGGCTGGTGGACAACAGGCCCCACAGCACCATGATCAGCGCGATCCAGCGGCGGGCGCCGAAGCGGTGCAGCATCAGGTTGCTCGGCACGCCACAGGCCACATAGCCCAGAAAGAAGATACCGGCGCCAAGGCCGTAGGCCGTCTCGCTGAGGCCAAGATCGTCCAGCATCTTGAGCTTGGCGAAGCCGACGTTGACGCGGTCGAGATAATTGAAAAGGTAGCAGACGAAGATGTACGGGATCAGCCGAAAGGCCACCTTCTTGTAGGTCGCGTCAATCCCGCTCGCGCCCAACCCGCCCGATGTCACGGTGGTGCTCATATCTCACTCCCTGAGTTTTCCCCCACGATGCGCACGCGCATGGTCCCCGGCGTTCACCTCTGAACGTCCAACCGGGGCATTGTCAGAATAGGGGGGAGAGCCCAGGGTGTCTTTGGGCAGAGATACCAAATCTCATTCCGTATTACGCCGCGATAATTCGTAAGGTTGCACAATTCGAAGGGCGTTATGCCCGTTCGCGGACGGCGCCCGCCGGCCTCCCTTCGAGCCGGACAGGCCTCAATGGCTTGCGCCCGGAACCGGATTCACCAGATCAAACCGGCGTGACTCGATGGTGGGCAAACCATCTCCGCCAATCGCCTGAAATGACTCCCATTTAGGCTTGCCTGCCCCCTTCGATTTTGATTCACTGTCTGAGGCGGCGACGCACCGGACTCTCTGAAGTTGCGGACGCCACCGAGAATTCGAGTTCGGCATCACCGGGTATCTTCTCGCAGAAAGAAGCCTCGGGCATGCGTGGGGAGCTTATAAAGAAAGCATTTCTGACGATTTGGGGCTGTTTTGCCGCCCTATTCCGCAGCTCAGAAAACCACTGCAAACCAAACAACACATCGGAGGATAGCGATACATCCTCTTGTGTTCGTTGATGGTTTCGGATGATCCTCAAGTGCCAGGCAGTTGCGGAGCGGAAATTTGCGACGAATCTGAGGATTTACGTTAATAAAGGCCCGCAAGCCTTTGTTAACCATAAATAATTGCACTCTTTTTAACCGATTTCGGAACCACTTAAATCAGACTAGGGTAACCACCCCTGGTTGTCCTGCGGTCTGATGGCGCGTATGAAGGGTCTCACGGAACCCTTACCGATCGGTGAATCGGTCACGTTCGGCACAACCTGCCCATCCCGGGAGATGAATCCCTTCAGACACTTCGGATATGCAGCGGAAAAACAACCTCAGGAACGGGCCATTTGCTCGATGGCCGCGAGGTCCATTTTGCCCGTGCCGAGCACCGGCAGCGCATAGGTTTTGACGATCTTGCGCGGCACCTGCAGCTCCGGCACGCCATGCTCGCGCGCATAGGCCATGAGTTCTTCGACGGTGGCGTCGCCAGCGTCGGTGACCAGCACCAGGGCCTCGCCCTTGCGCGGGTCCGATATGGCGACCACGGCATGCGACGCATGCGGCCATATCGCCGCCGCGAAGGCCTCCACGGCGGCGAGCGAAATCATCTCCCCGCCCACCTTGGCAAAGCGCTTGGCGCGACCGAGCAGCGTGACGAAACCGTCGTCGTCGATGGAGACGATGTCGCCGGTGTCGTACCAGCCGTCCGGGTCGTTGCGCTTGAGGTCGCCCGGCTGGTCGGCGAGGTAATAGCCCGCCATGATGTTGGGCGCCCGCACGTGCAGGCGACCACCGATCTCAAGACCCGGCACCGGATCGAGCCGCGCCTCTATGCCCGGCAGCAGGCGTCCGACGGTGCCATCTCGGAAACTGCCCGGATAGTTGACAGACAGCACCGGCGCGCATTCGGTCGCCCCATAACCTTCGTTGAGCACCACGCCGAAGCGGTCCATCCACAGCGCCCGCGTCTGCTCCTTGACGCGCTCGGCACCGAGGATGGTGAGACGAACTTTGTTGAAGTCGCCGTCCTCGGCCGCCCGCGCCCAGCCGGCGGCGAAGGTGTCGGTGGACAGCAACACCGTCGAGCCGCTGTCCCTGACGAGGCCGGGGATGATCTTGTAGTGCAGTGGCGAGGGGTAGAGGAACGACTTGAAGCGGCCATAGATCGGCAGGAAGAGGCCGGCGGTGAGACCGTAGGAGTGAAACACCGGCAGCGCATTGAACATCGTATCTTCGGGATGAAACTTGTAGAGCGCGAGGATCTGCGCAACGTTGGACAGGAAGTTGGTCGAGGTGAGCCCCACCCCCTTGGGAACCCCTTCGGTGCCCGAGGTGAACAGCACGGCGGCGATGTCATGGGGCGCCCGCCGATAGGACCGGTGCAGCATCCGCGCCCAGCGCGCGTAGGTCGCGCCGACAACCTTGTCGACCAGCGAGAGACCTGCCCGGACATCTTCGAGATAGACGATGCGGACCTTGCCCTTGAGGTCGTCGATCACCGGCTCAAGCCTGGCTGTCTTCACGAAAGCGCTGGAGGTGATCACCGTTCGGATGGTGCCGACCTTGATGGCGCCGCCAAGACCATGACTACCGGCCGTGAAGTTGAGCAGTGCCGGCGTCCGCCCATAAGCAAGAAGCGCGAAGAAGGCGATGGCGGCGCCGTTGACGTTGGGCAGCAGCAGCCCGACCCGATCGCCCTTCCGGCTGACGGCAGCGAGCCGGCGACCAAGCACGCAGGCGGCAAGCAAGAGGTTCCGGCGCGTCACCGGCTGCCGGTTCTGGTCCTCGATGGCCGGAAGATCGGGATCGGCCTTGGCAATGTCGACCAGCGCATCGAACAGCGAGCGTTCGATGAAAGCCGTGTCGAGCCCTGACTCCGCCATAGGCTGCCCATACAGACGACCGTCCGCCACGCCCCCCATGGTTACCTCTTTGTTACGCTTCCTCCAGTCGCACTTGAACTCACAATCACCGCCGGCGCAAGCTTCAGAGATCAAGCACTTAGGTGATCCACCGGACTCTTCGCACGCCCAAATCACGTTGAATCGGATTCTCAACATGAAGAAGCCGCCCCGGCCGGCAATACCGGCGACAGGGCGGCTTATAGTGACTCACAACCTCAACAAACACCGGAAAGACGAAACACCTCAGTGGGTTGAGATGTACTTCCCAACCTCGTCGATGGCACAGATGATATGGTAGAAGGTCGAGGCCGGCGCCGGCTCGATGACGAAGGAACCGTCCGGGTTCATGCGGTCGCGCCAAAGGCCGGGCGTGTCGATTTCGAAATAGCGCTGCAGCGCCCGCGCTGCCGTCACCACCTTCTGCAAGTGGGTGTCGCGGTCCGCCTCGTCATCCGCCACGGCCGCCAGTGCCACGTTGCCCTTCATCCGCTCGGTCTGCGACCACATGCGCGCCGTGCCGTCATGGATGGACAGGTCGTCGAGAATGCCCATGATCGCCACCTGCTGCGGCACGTTGATGCCGTGCTTCTCACCCAGTTCGCAAAGGCGACGCGCCGCCGCGACGGCATCGGGGCGCTTGCGCGACGTCCCCCAGCGGGTGAGCAGCCAAGCCCATTCGAACTGGTGACCGGGCTCGCAAATGTGGCCCTCCTTGCCGCTGACCACCGACCAGTCGGCGTTGAAGAACTCCTTCAGCCAGCCTTCCTTGGGGTCGAGGAACTTGCCGAGGCAGAGTTCGGCGATCTCATCGGCGAGCTGGCTCCACTCCGCGTCGCCGCCCACCTCTTCCCAGGCAAGGCAGGCCTCGAAGGTATGCATGTGCGGATTGGCCTTGAGCGGCAGCGAAGGCGGATTGGATTCCTCGAACCCGGCAATCGGGTTCTTGTACTCGGTCATCAGCAGCGTCCGGAGCTTCACCGCCGCCGCCTCGACCGCCGAACGATCCTTCACCACCGACGCGGCGGCGGCCATGGCGAACAGCGCGAAGGCCTGGTCGTAGAGGCAGAAGGTATCGTCCTTGGGCGAGCCGTCGGCGTTGGTCACCATGCGCACCGCCCCGTTGGGCAACAGGCATTTCTCAAGGAAGTAGGTAAGCCCCTCCTCCACCGTCCGCTCCCAGGGGCCGGTCCAGCCGAGCCGGCCGGCCAGCGCGAAGGTGAAGATCTGGCGCGCCGTCACACGCACGCGGCGCGGCGCTGGCGTGATCTCGCACCTGAGGCCCAGCACCTCGTGGAAGCCGCCGTTGACGTGATCGACGCCGAACGCCCACCAGACCGGCAGCGCCTCGGTCATCAGCCACGACTTGAGTTCTTCGGTAATGGCGACAAGCTCGCCTTGGACTTCGGAATGACTCACGGCAAATCTCCTCAAAAAATGGATCACGCTCCGTCGCGACTAAACGCGACAAGGCGAGGATCGGATGCGGCAATGAACGACGGATTGGCAAAATCGGCAAGGCCGGGGCGGCCCCGCTTGCCATAGGGAAAGGGCGTGCCGTCGGACAGCGTCACCATGCCGCCGGCCGCGCGGAGCACGGCGTCGCCGGCCGCCGTGTCCCATTCCATGGTTGGCCCGAACCGCGGATAGACATCCGCTTCACCGGCGGCGATCAGACAGAACTTCAGCGACGAGCCGATGATGCGCCGGTCGGCCACGGCGGCGTTCGGCAGGAACGCGTCGGTAGCGGCCGTGGCATGGCTGCGCGAGACGAGCAGCGTCGCCCCCTTGGCCGGCAGGTCGCGCACGTGGATGGCCCGCCGCGCGCCGACATCGCCCCCGCCGTCCACGGTCATCTCGAAGGCCCCTTGGGGACCACCAGCGAACAGCCGCCCGACGGCCGGCGCGTGGACGACGCCCATCACCGGCACGCCATGGTCGATCAGCGCCACGTTGACGGTGAACTCGCCGTTGCGGCGGATGAACTCCTTGGTGCCATCCAGCGGATCGACCAGGAAGAAGCGATCGGCGGCGGGCGGCACACTCCCTGCCGCGACGCTCTCCTCGGCGACCACCGGCACGCCAGGCGCTAGACGCGCCAGCGCGGCGAGCAGCACCGCCTCCGCCAGCCCGTCCGCTTCCGTCACCGGCGAGGCGTCGGCCTTGAAGGCGACATCGATCGGCCGGGCATAGACATCGAGGATGATGCGGCCGGCCTCGATCGACGCGGCAATCAGGCCGTCGAGCAGCCCAGGATTGGCGATGGTCATGGCGGGTTCCCGACGTGAAAGACGATGCGGCATGTGAGCGGGGCAGAAGCTGTCAACCGACCGGTTTCACTCGGCGTTGCGCTTGTCCCACATCGCCTTGAAGCCCGGCCGCGCCTGGCAACGGGCAAGCCAGGCCAGCACCTTGGGATAGCCCTGCAGCAGTTCGGTATGGCCCTGCGCATAACGAAGGATCTCGGCAAGCCCCAGATCGACGACGGTGAAGCGGTTGCCGACGACATAGTCGGCGGTCGCCAGATGCAGCTCGAAAGCGGCAAGCGGCCGCTTCAGCGCCTCGCCGATGCCCGCGAGCTTCTGCTTGCCGGCCTCGGTCTTCCATTCGCCCTTCTCGTCGCCCTGGGTGACCTGAACGGCGAGCGGCTCCACCGCCGTCGCGCTCCAGAACAGCCATTGCAGCATCCGCCCTTCCTCGGCGAGATCGGCAGGCGCCAGCGGGCCGCCGTGCTTCTTGGCGAGATAGAGAAGAATGCCCAGCGATTCGTTCAGCACCAGGCCGTCGTCGTTGATGGTCGGGACCTGCCCCATGGGATTGATGGCAAGGAAGGACGGCGTCTTGGTGTTGAGCGGCGCATCGGCGGCTAGCGGATTCGGCACCTTGCGGGCCTGAAGGACCGGCTCCTTGTGAAAAGCGAACCCGAGTTCCTCGGCCAGCCAGTAGATGCGCGACGCACGCGATTTGTAGACACCGTAGACGGTCAGCATGAAAAAGCACTCCGATTGTGCCGGCACTCTGGCGCCTTCGCCGACGTTTGGCAATCGCCGCCGCTCGCGAGCAAGGGAATGCCGCCTAACGGCGCTTCGGCCGTGCTAATCTCGCTAAGCCCCTGAAAGGAACGCGCCATCATGAAAAGCCTCCCCCAGCTTTGGCAGATATGGGCCCTCCTGTCGGCCGTCTTCGCGGCAGCCACTGCCATCCTGGCCAAGGTCGGCGTCGAGGCGATCGGTTCCGACCTTGCGACGCTCATACGCACAGCCGTCGTGCTGGCGCTTGCAGCCCTTGTTGTCGCCGCCGGCGACGGCTTCGGACAGATTGCCTCGGTCCCCGGCCGCACATGGCTGTTTCTCGTGCTGTCGGGGTTTGCCACCGGCGCCTCCTGGCTCTGCTATTTCCGAGCGCTGAAACTCGGTGACGCGGCGCGCGTCGCCCCGGTCGACAAACTGTCCGTCGTGATGGTCGCCATCTTCGCCGGGCTGTTCCTCGGCGAACGCCTGTCGCCGCAGGGCACCGCCGGCGTGGTTCTGATCACCGCCGGAGCGGTGCTGGTCGCCTGGCAATGAACGGTTAGCCGACCCCGGCCTTCAATCGGCCAAGCCTTTACACTGACAGACAATTGCGGGTAACAGAAAGCCCGCTTCTGCGCCGGATTCTCCGGCGGCAACCGACGGATGCCGACCGGTCAGCATCCACCTTTCGGATGATTTAGTAAACATTTACTACCCGACTTGGTCATTTGGCCGTAGACTGGAACGGTCGATCAGGAATTGGCAAACCGGCTGAGAGTGCGCGAATGGTCACGATCAAGGAAATCGCCAAGGCGGTCGGAGTTTCCTCGGCCACCGTTTCGCGCGTCCTGAACTACGATACCACGCTGTCGATCACCGAAGCGAAGCGGCAGGCGATCATCGAAACCGCCGAGACCCTCAATTACCAGACGCCACGCAACCGCCCGCGCCCGCCTCATCGCCTGCCGACACCGTCCGACCATGCCGGCGCCCGCATCGGTATCGTGCATTTCCTTCGCCCCGACGAGGAGCTGGCCGACCCCTATTACATCGGCGTTCGCATGGGCATCGAGGCACGGGCCCGGGCCAATCGCGTCGAAGTGCAGATCATCTATCGCTCGACCGGGCTACCGGCGGCCGAGGACCTGCAAGGGGCGGCCGGCATCATCGCGCTCGGCATGCACACCGATGCCGAAATCGACTGGGTGCGCCAGATCAACGCCAATCTCGTATTGGCCGACTTCGCCCCGAATATCGATCAGTTCGACATTGTTGCCTGCGATCTATCCTTCGCCATGAAGCGCCTTCTCGACCACCTCCATGCCGCAGGTTACCGCCGTTTCGGCTTTCTTGGCGATGACCGGCCCTCGGGCAATGTGCTCTATCCTGCCAATGAGGAGCGGGCCAAGACCTTCAAGGAATGGACCGAGAAGAAGGGCCTGTTCAACCCCGCTCACTACCTGCTGGCCGAAAATCTCCGCTTCGAGAGCGGCTACCGCCTCGCTTGCCAATTGATGGCCGAAGCCGAGCTGCCGGAGATCGTCGTCACCTCCAACGACAACGTGGCGATCGGCGCCTACCGCGCCATTCAGGAGCGCGGATTGCGCATTCCAGCCGACATTGCCGTGGCGAGCTTCAACGATATTCCGGCCGCCCAGTTCCTGGCGCCGCCGCTCACCACCGTGCGCATTCCGGCCGAACGCATCGGCGAGAATGCCTTCGACCTGCTGATGGAGCAGTTGGCCGGCCGCGACTACGTCAAGCGCGTCACCATCGCCACCGAGCTCATCTGGCGCGACAGTTGCCGTCAACCGGACGGAGTCGTCTAGAGGTCGGCGTGGCGAACGGTTCGAGCCGCAAACCACATCTCGCGACGTGTCAGCACATATCCTAATTGGTCATCCCGGCGCGATTGGATTCCGGCCGTTGGACAGGTAAACTATTTACCTCTGAGCCCGAAAACGCAGCAACAAAAAGCTGGTAAAATTTACTAAATAATATATTGCGTCGGGCAGGTGAGTATCGGATAGTGCCCCCTGAGAGGCTGAGGACGCCTCGGACACGTAAGTGGAGGAAAACTGCATGAACCGCAAAACCGTTGCGCTCGCCTTCGCGGGCGCCAGCCTGTTTGCTATCGCCGCCGCCCAGGCCGCTGAGGTCACCGTTTGGTGCTGGGACCCGAACTTCAACGTCGCCATCATGAAGCAAGCCGGCGAGATCTACGCCAAGACTCATCCCGACTTCAAACTCAACGTGGTCGACTTTGCCAAGGCCGACATGGAGCAGAAGCTGCAGACTGGCCTGGCCTCCGGCGTCGCTGACGGCATGCCCGACATCGTCCTCATCGAGGATTACGGTGCGCAGAAGTACCTGCAGTCCTTCCCCGACTCCTTCGCCCCGCTCAGCGACAAGGTCGATTACTCCGGCTTCGCTGACTACAAGGTCAAGCTCGCCACCCTCGACGGCAAGGTCTATTCCATGCCCTTCGACTCGGGTGTTGCCGGCCTGTTCTATCGCAAGGACATGATCACCGCCGCCGGCTACACGCCGGCCGACATGCAGGACCTCACCTGGGACAAGTACGTCGAGATCGGCAAGGCCGTCGAGGCCAAGACCGGCAAGAAGATGATGGGCTTCGACCCGAACGACGGTGGCCTCGTCCGCGTGCTCATGCAGTCCGCCGGTGGCTGGTATTTCGACAAGGACGGCAAGCTTTCGGTCGAAGGCAACGTCGCCCTGAAGGGTGCGCTCGACGTCATCCAGAAGATCCAGGTGAACAAGATTTTCCGTCCGGCGGCCGGCTGGGCCGACTGGGTCGGCAGCTTCACCTCGGGCGAAGTGGCGACCGTCGTCACCGGCGTCTGGATCACCGGCACCGTCAAGTCGCAGGCCGATCAGGCCGGCAAATGGGGCGTCGCCCCGCTTCCGAAGCTGAGTGTCGAAGGCGCCACCCACTTCTCGAACCTCGGCGGTTCGAGCTGGTACGTGCTGTCGGGTTCCAAGGCCAAGGATGAGTCCATAGACTTCCTCAACGAGATCTACGCCAAGAACATCGACTTCTACCAGAAGATCCTGGTCGACCGCGGCGCGGTCGGTTCGCTGCTCGCTGCCCGCAACGGCGAGGCCTACAAGTCGAATGACGCCTTCTTTGGCGGCGAGCCGATCTGGCAGAACTTCTCGGACTGGCTGGCCAAGGTGCCGTCGGTCAACTACGGCACATTCACCAACGAAGTCGACTCGGTGGTTTCCGCCCACCAGCCCGACCTCGCCAAGGGTGCCTCGGTTGACGACGTGATCAAGGCGATCGACGAGCAGGCCAAGACCCTCGTTCAGTAACGACTAGGGCGGCGGGCGGCCTCAGCCGCCCGCCCACCACCCGCGGGCGCGCGGCCTTCGGCGCGACCGCTGGCCGGCGAGGCATGCTCGCCGGGCGCGGACAAGCCACAACATTACGCAAATATCTGAATCATCGGCGCTTCTCCCGAAGGATGCCCGAGAGCCCCGCTCTGCCGGAACGGTGACCCATGTCAGCAATCTCCACCAGGCCGAAGAGGCCGCGCTTCGACGTCAACGGCTGGCTGTTCGTCGGCCCCGCGCTGGCGCTGATCGCCATCTTCATGGTTTTTCCGATCCTGCATTCGCTTTGGATGTCGTTCCAGTCGGGCCTGGGCATGCGCCTATCGTTTGCCGGGCTCAAGAACATCTACCGGCTATTCAACGACCCGCTGTTCTTCATGGCGCTGACCAACACCTTCATCTTCTTCCTGGTGCAGGTGCCGGTCATGCTGACGCTGGCGCTGATCACCGCCGCGCTGCTCAACAATCCCGACATCAAGTTTCGCGGCGTCCTGCGCACGGCAATTTTCCTGCCCTGCGTCACCTCGCTGGTCGCCTACACCGTGCTGTTCAAGTCGATGTTCGTCGCCAACGGTCTGATCAACACCACATTGATCAACCTCGGCATCGTCGATGTCGGCGTTCCCTGGATGTCGGACCCCTTCTGGTGCCGCGTGATGATCATCATCGCCATCACCTGGCGTTGGACCGGCTACAACATGATCTTCTATCTGGCAGCCATGCAGAACATCGATCGCTCGGTCTATGAAGTGGCGCGCATCGACGGTGTACCGACCTGGGCTCGCTTCCTGCATCTCACCGTCCCCATGCTGAAGCCGGTGATCCTGTTCACCACCGTCACCTCCACCATCGGCACGCTGCAGCTTTTCGACGAAGTGTCGACCATCACGGGTGGCGGATCGGCTGGTGGCGCCGCCGGCCCCGGCAACTCGGCACTGACGCTGTCACTCTACATCTACAATCTGACGTTCAAGTTCGCCCCGAACCTCGGCTACGCCGCCACCGTTTCCTACGTCATCGTCTTCCTGGTGGCGATCCTGTCCTTCCTGCAATTCTATGCCGCCCGGGAGCGCAAGGCATGATCAGCTACGGCTTCAAGCAGCGGATCGCATCCGTCGTCGTCTATGTCTTCCTCGCCATCATGGCCTTCCTCTCGATCTTCCCCTTCCTGTGGATGATCGTCGGCGCCACCAATACAACGTCCGACATCGTCAAGGGCAAGATGAGCCTCGGTGAAGCGCTTGTTGTCAACGCCACCACCTTCTTCACACAAGTCAATGCACCGCTGATCTTCTGGAACTCGGCCAAGATCACCATCATCGCCACGGTGTTGACGCTGCTCATTTCGTCGCTGGCTGGCTATGGCTTCGAGATATTCTCCTCGCGCTTCCGCGAGAAGCTCTACACTCTCATGCTCTTGACGCTGATGATCCCGTTCGCGGCGCTGATGATCCCGCTGTTCATGCTGATGGGTAAATTCGGCCTCATCAACACGCACATCGCGGTCGTGCTGCCCACCGTCGCCTCGGCCTTCATCATCTTTTACTTCCGCCAGTCGACCAAAGCCTTCCCCAAGACCATCACGCTGGTCATCTCCTCGCTCGGCTCGGCCTACTACCCCGACTACGGCGCGGTGATGATCGGCACGGTCCTCGCCACCATTCCCACCCTTTTCGTGTTCTTCGCCATGCAACGCCAGTTCGTCGAAGGCATGCTCGGCTCGGTCAAGTAACAGGTTCAAAATGCGCAAGACCATCAACTGCAACACCGGCTGGACCTTCCACGAGGGCTTTTCAGCCGATCTCGCCGCCGCCCTCCGCAAGGGTGAAGCCGTCAACCTGCCGCACAACGCGGTCGACCTGCCCTACAACTACTTCGATGAGACCTGCTACCAGCGGCCGTTCACCTACCAGAAGGTCATCGCCTGGCGTCCGGAATTCGAGGGTCGCGAAGTGGCCCTGGTGTTCGACGGCGCCATGGCCGACAGCGTCGTCTACGTCAACGGCGAACAGGTGGTGGCCCATCCTGACGGATACACGCCCTTCACCGCTCGTTTGACCGAACGGCTCGTCGAGGGCGACAATCTCGTCACCGTCAAGATCGATGGCTCCGAGAACCCGGCCATTCCGCCGTTCGGCGGTCAGATCGACTACCTCACCTACGCCGGCATCTACCGCGACGTCTGGCTGCGCATCACCGCGCCGGTCTACATCGGCAACGTCAAGATCGAGACGCCCGACGTGCTCGCCGCGAAGAAGACGGCGAAGGTCCGCGTCGACATCGCCAACCCGCGTGGGCTGAAGCTGGCCGGTCGGGTGTCGGTGACGCTGAAGGCTGCCGATGGCAAGACGGTCAGCCACGCCGATGCCTCCTATACCGGCGACAGCGTGACGCTGGAGCTGAAAGGCCTCGACGGCATCGCCCTCTGGGATATCGACAACCCTGCCCTCTATGAGGCCGTCGTCGAGCTCGTCCACGAGAGCGGCGACGACACGCTTTCCGTCAACTTCGGCTTCCGTTCCGTCCAGTTCACGACCGAGGGCTTCCGCCTCAACGGCAAGCCGCTGAAGCTGCGGGGCCTCAACCGCCACCAGGCCTTCCCCTATGTCGGCTATGCCATGGGCCGCCGGGCGCAGGAACGCGACGCCGAGATTCTCAAGAAAGACCTGAAGGTCAACGTCGTCCGCACCTCGCATTACCCACAGTCACCCTGGTTCCTCGACGCCTGCGACCGCCTCGGCCTTCTGGTGTTCGAAGAGATCCCTGGCTGGCAATATGTCGGCGATGAAAGCTGGCGGCAGCTGTCGATCGATAACGTCCGCGCCATGATCGAGCGCGACTGGAACCGTCCGTCGATCATCATCTGGGGCGTGCGCATCAACGAGTCGCAGGATTTTCACGACTTCTACACGGCGACCAACAAGCTCGCCCACGAGCTCGATCCGACCCGCCAGACCGGTGGCGTTCGCTACATCACCGACAGCGAGTTCCTGGAAGACGTCTACACGATGAACGACTTCATCCAGGGCAACGAGGAACTGCCGGGCGCCAATCGTCCGCGGACCGCCCTCCGGCCACTCTGGGAGACGACCGGCCTCAAGAAACCGGTGCCCTACATGGTGACCGAGTTCAACGGCCACATGTATCCCACCAAGCGCTACGATCAGGAGCAGCGGCAGGCCGAGCACGTTACCCGCTACCTCTCGATCCTCAACGCGGTCTATGGCGACCCGAACATCTCCGGCTCCACCGGCTGGTGCATGTTCGATTACAATACCCACAAGGACTTTGGTTCCGGCGACCGCCTCTGCCACCACGGCGTCATGGATGCCTGGCGCGAGCCGAAATTCGCCGCATGGGTCTACACCAGCCAGTGCGATCCCCAAGAGGAAGTCGTGCTCAAGCCGGTCACCTACTATGCGCGCGGCGAGCGCAACATCGGCGGCATCCTGCCGCTGATCGTGCTGACCAACTGCGACGAGGTCGAGCTTCAGTACGGCCCGGACATCGTCAAGCGCGTCAAGCCGGATCGCGAGGTCTACCCGCACCTGCCGCATGCGCCTGTGGTCATCGACCATCGTGCCTTCTCGGCCGAAGAACTGGGCCTGTGGGGCATGAAGTGGGAAGAAGCGACCGTCACCGGTTATGTCGACGGCAAGCCGGTGAAGACCGTCAAGTTCGCCTGCGATCCCATACCGACCACGCTGGAGGTCAAGCCCGACTGGACAGAGCTGTCGGCCGAGCCCAAGGACTCCGTGCGCGTCATCGTCCGGGCGCTCGATCAGCTCGGCAACCTGCTGCCCTTCCTCGACGAAGCCGTGCATGTCGCTGTCAGCGGACCGGCCAAGCTGCTCGGCCCCTCGGAAGTGGTGCTGAAAGGCGGCGCCATCGGCTTCTGGTTGGAGACCACCGGCGGCGCCGGCGACGTCACCGTCAAGGTCGTCTGCCATCGGTTCGGCGAAACCACCCTCACCCTCAAGGCCGGCTGAACGGCGCAACCGATCGAAGCGGGAAGCATATCATGAGCGACGTTACCCTCAGGGATGTGAGGAAGTCCTTCG
>JAGSYV010000160.1 GCA_018262505.1 Pseudomonadota bacterium | reverse complement strand
CTGGGGCATCATTACCACTCTCTTCATCCCGACTGGCTGGCTTCCGAACGAGTTCTTCGCCAAGCTCGTCGGACCGATGATCACCTATCTGCTGCCGCTCCTGCTCGGTTACACCGGCGGAAAGCTGGTCTATGGCGAGCGCGGTGCTGTCGTCGGCGCCATCGTCACGGCGGGCGTCATCGTTGGCACCGACATTCCGATGTTCCTCGGCGCCATGCTGGTGGGTCCGTTCGGCGGCTGGTCGATCAAGCAGTTCGATAGGCTCGTCGACGGCAAGATCCGTCCCGGCTTCGAAATGCTGGTCAACAACTTCTCGGCCGGCATCATCGGCATGATCCTGGCCATGATCGCCTTTGCGATCGTCGGCCCGATTGTTGAGCACGTTTCGGCGGCGCTCGGCGCGGGCGTCAACGCCCTGATCAGCGCCGGTCTTATTCCGCTGGCCTCGATCCTGGTCGAGCCGGCCAAGGTGTTGTTCCTCAACAACGCCATCAACCACGGCGTCTTCACCCCGCTCGGCATCCAGCAGGCTGCCGCGCAGGGCAAGTCGCTGATCTTCCTGATCGAAGCCAATCCGGGTCCGGGTCTTGGCCTGCTGCTTGCCTACATGGTCTTCGGCCGCGGCAACGCCAAGGAATCGGCGCCGGGCGCCGCCATCATCCACTTCTTTGGCGGTATCCACGAGATCTACTTCCCCTACGTGCTGATGAAGCCGCGCCTGATCCTGGCGATGATCGCTGGTGGTGCCACCGGTGTGGCTGCCAACATGCTGCTTGGCGGCGGTCTGCGCGCTCCGTCGTCCCCGGGCTCGATCTTCGCCGTGCTCGGCATGACCCCGGCCGACGGCTTCGTGGGCGTCATCTCCGCCGTGGTTCTTGGCGCACTCGTGACCTTCCTGGTCGCCTCGGTGCTGCTCAAGACCGACAAGACGGAAGAAGCTGCTGAAGACCTCGATGCGGCCACGGCTCGCATGAGGGCCCTGAAGGCCGAGTCGAAGGGTATGGCTGCCCCGGTCGCCACCACGTCGGCTGCCATCTCCGGCCCCGTCCGGTCGGTCATCGTTGCCTGCGACGCAGGCATGGGGTCGTCCGCCATGGGCGCCTCCATGCTGCGCAAGAAGCTGGATCAGGCCGGCCTCGGCGCCGTCCGTTCGAGCAACGTCGCCATCAACGCCCTGCCGGCCGACGTGGATGTTGTGATCACCCACAAGGACCTGACCGAACGTGCCCGCCGGGCGGCTCCCCGGGCGACACACATCTCCATCACCAATTTCCTCGACGGCGCGGTCTACGACCGCATCGTGGCGGAAATCAAGGCGAAGGCGGGTTCCGCCGCGGCTCTGGCCGCCGGCAAGCCCGAGGGTGGCGCATCTTTTAATCTCGGTGAGGAAAACATCTTCCTCGGCCTCACCGCGTCCACCAAGGAGGAAGCGATTCGCTTCGCCGGCTCCAAGCTTTTGGAGATGGGCGCGATTACCCCGAGCTACATCGACGCCATGCTCAAGCGTGAGACCATCGTGTCGACCTACCTCGGCCAGTCGTTGGCCATGCCGCATGGCACCAACGAAGCGAAGAACGAGGTTCTGAAGACCGGCATCGTCGTCTGCCAATATCCCGACGGCGTGTTCTTCGGTCCCGAACCCGAGAATGTGGCTCGTCTCGTCGTCGGCCTGGCGGCCAGGGGCAACGAGCACATGAACGTCATGTCGGCGCTCGCCAGGGTCCTCGAGAATCCCAAGGTGGTTGCTCACCTTGCCTCGACGAAGAACCCTGCCGACGTGCTTCGCATCCTCGACCTCGGATGACCTCGGCTTCTTGAAACCCGAGGGCCGCCAAAAGGCGGCCCTCCTCCCAAGACATTTTCGGAGACGACCATGCGAGCCATTCACTTTGGCGCGGGCAATATCGGCCGCGGTTTTATCGGCAAGATTCTCGCTGACGCCGGTTGGTCGGTCACGTTCGCCGACGTCAACGAGACCCTGGTCGGCCTGATCGCCAGGGACGGACGCTACCCGGTCGATATCGTCGGCTCCGGCAGCCGTCGCGAGGAAGTGACGGGCGTCACCGCCATCTCTTCGATCGGTGACGAGATTGTCGCCCGCATCGCGTCCGCCGATCTCGTGACCACTGCCGTTGGACCGGCCGTATTGCCGAAGATCGCGCCGACCATTGCGCGCGGCCTTGAAGCGCGTGTCGCCGCCGGCAACCATGCCCCGCTCAATATCATCGCCTGCGAGAACACCATTCGCGGCACCACCCAGCTCAAGGAGGCGGTGTTCGGCCACCTGCCGGCCTCCGTAGCCGCTGTCGTGTCGGTCGAGGTCGGCTTTGCCGATAGCGCCGTCGACCGCATCGTGCCACCCGCCCCGCCGGTCGAGGGCGAGCCGCTCGCGGTCACTGTCGAGGAGTTTTCCGAGTGGATCGTCGATCGTACCCAACTCAAGGGCTGGGCGCGTGACATCCCCGGCATGGAACTGACCGACGATCTCATGGCCTTCGTCGAGCGCAAGCTGTTCACGCTCAACACCGGCCACGCCATCACCGCCTACCTGGGCTTTGAAAAGGGTCTGCCGACCATTCGCGACGCCATCGAGGACGCTGGTATCCGCGCCGTTGTGAAAGCTGCGATGGAGGAAAGCGGAGCGGTGCTGATCCGCCGCTACGGTTTTGATCCGGTCAAGCATGCCGCCTATATCGACAAGATCCTGGGTCGCTTTGCCAATCCCTTCATTCGCGACGACGTGGCACGCGTCGGCCGCGAGCCCTTGCGCAAGCTCGGCAAGGGTGATCGGCTGATCCGACCGTTGCTCGGCACGCTGGAATATGGACTGCCGCACGCTAATCTCATCAAAGGCATTGCCGCGGCGCTCCATTACCGCAACGACGGCGACCCGCAGGCCGTCGAAATGCAAACGACCATCGCTGAGGTCGGCGTCGCCGCCGCCGTCGATCGCTTTTCCGGCAGTGCACTTCCGGTCGAGGTTCTTGCCGAGATTGCCGCGGCGGCCCAGATTTAGGCCCCGCGAGGCATGAGAGGGTCGCCGCCACGCCCCTTCTTCCTCGTATCGCCTTCAGCGGCGGAGGGGAGGCCTTGCCTCGATAGCTGGTATTGGGAGACACGCGTATGACCACCTCAACCATCTCCGTCCGGGCTCCCCTCAAGGGCCGGATCGTGCCGCTCGGCGACGTTCCCGACCCGATGTTTGCGCTCGGCATGATGGGCGACGGCATCGCCATTGAGCCTGAGGTCGGTGAAGTGCGTGCCCCGGTGGCCGGCACGGTGACTTCGGTGCATCGTCGTGGTCACGCGATGAAGGTGATGACCGAGGATGGCGCCGAGTTCCTGGTCCACATCGGCCTTGAGGCGGTGGCGCTGCGTGGTGCCGGCTTCAGCGTCACGGTGGCCGAAGGTGATCGGGTGGCGGCTGGCGATGTCCTCATTCGCTTCGATCTCGCCGCGCTCGTGGAGAGCTGTGGCATCGTAACGACGCCCGTCCTCGTGGCTAACGAGGACGCTTTTCATGTTACCTCTCGCAAGGCGAGCGGTGTGGTCGGCTTCGGCGACGAAGTCATGACGGTGATGCCGATCGGCGTGGAAGCGCCGCCGCCGGTCGAACGGATCGAGCGGGAGGTCATCCTCGAAATGAGCGAGGGTCTGCACGCTCGTCCGGCGGCTCTGCTCGCCGCCAAGGCCAAGGAATACGCAAGCGCCGTCGAGATCGTTCTTGGTGAGCGCAAGGCCAACGCCAAGAGCCCGGTATCGCTGCTCACGCTTGGCAGCCGCTGGGGGAGCCGGCTTATCGTCTCCGCCGAGGGTGTCGACGCGGCGGTCGCGGTGGACGGCGTCATCGCGGCGATCGCTTCCGGTCTCGGCGATCCGGTGGTTCCCTACAAAGATGCCGGCCAGGAGACGCTCCCCGGCGTCACCGATGTGCCCAACGTCGAAGAACCCGTGGTTGACCTTACCCCCTTCGGTCCCGAGGACAGGCCGGTCCTTGGCGGAGTGGTGGCGGCTCCCGGCCTTGCCATCGGCCGTGCCGTTCATCTCAAGGAGAAGGTTGCCCGGCCGGCCGAAGAGGCCGGTGACATGCTGGCCGAAAGCGAAGCGCTCGATGCTGCTCTCGCCCGTGTCCACCAGCATCTGAGCGAGCAGGCGACGGCCGGCCGCACGCCGCAGCAGCGCGAAATCATGGCGGCCCACGCCGCCCTGCTTGAGGATACCGAGCTTCTCGAAGGCGCCCGCGACCGCATCGCCCGCGGCAAGAGCGCCGGTTGGGCTTTCTCCGACGTCATTTCCACCCAGGCGGCCTTGCTGCGCGGGCTCGACAATGCCCGCCTCGCCGAACGCGCCGCCGACCTCGTCGACCTCGAGCAGCAGGTGCTGACCGTGCTGTCCGGTGGCTCGCCGGAAAGCCTGGCGCTGCCCGAGGATGCCGTCGCCATCGCCGACGATCTCCTGCCGTCGCAGTTCATGGCCTTCGGCGACCGCTTGCCGGCCGCTTTCGTGGTTGCCAAGGGGGGACGCACCTCGCACGTCGCCATCCTGTCGGCGGCAAGCGGCGTGCCGATGCTGGCCGCCGTTGGGGCTGATGCTCGGCGTATTCCCGAGGGAACGCCGCTGATTGTCGATGCCGAGCGCGGCGAGATTCAGGTGAACCCGACCGAAGCAACCATCGCCGTCACGCGCAAGGCGGCAGCCGAGCGCGAAGCGCGCCGCGCCGCTAATCGTGAGGCGGCGCTGATTGACTGCGTCATGGCCGACGGCACGCGCCTGCCGGTCTATGCCAACGTCGGCTCGGTGGCCGACGCGGCGCGCGGCCTTGCGTTCGGAGCCGAGGGCTCCGGCTTGCTCAGGACCGAGTTCCTGTTCCTCGACCGGCCAACGGCGCCGACCGAGGCTGAGCAACAGGCTGAATACCAAGCGATCGCCGACGCCTTGCGCGGCAAGCCGCTCACCATCCGCACCCTCGATATCGGCGGCGACAAGCCGCTGCCCTACCTCAAGCAGGCGGCAGAAGAAAACCCGATCCTCGGCGTGCGCGGCATCCGCGTTTCCAAGCGCCGACCCGACCTGCTGCGCCAGCAGTTTCGCGCCATTCTCAAGGTGACGCCGGTTTCGGTCGTCCGCATCATGATGCCGATGATCGCCGATGTTGGCGAACTCCGCTGGGCCAAGGCGATCTTCGAGGAAGAGAAAGCGGCGCTGGGGATCACTGCCGATGTGCCGCTCGGCATCATGGTCGAAGTGCCGGCCGCCGTCGCCATGGCTGACAAGCTAGCGAAGGAGGCCGATTTCTTCTCGATCGGCACCAACGATCTCACCCAGTATGTGCTGGCCATGGATCGCGGCAATACCGAGCTTGCCTCGGAAATCGACTCGCTGCATCCGGCGGTGCTCAAGACCATTGGCGACGCTGCCGCGGCCGGTGCCCGCCACGACTGCCCGGTGGGTGTCTGTGGCGGTCTTGCCTCGGAACTGCCGGCCGCGCCCATTCTGATTGGCCTCGGCGTGACCAGTCTTTCGGCAACCCGTTCAGGCATTCCCGACCTCAAGGCCTTCATCCGGACACTTGATCGAGACACCTGCCGCGCCGTGGCAGAGGAGGCGCTGACGCTCGACTCGGCCGCTGAAGTGCGGGCGATGGTGGCGCGGCGCTGGCCCGACCTCTGAAACCCCGCTGCCACGACCGCGTTAATCGTCGCCACGACAGGGAGGCGCATCATGTCACATGCAAATATGACGCTTGACGATTTCGCCCGTGGCAATGCGCTCCCCGTGACGGACGGTTGGCCGCGGCACATTGTCTTTGGCCTCGACGCCGCCGCGCCGCCGCTCGGTGCGCTGCAAGTGCAGTTTGCGCGCTTCGAGTTCGTGATCGCCGGCACCTATACCAACGTGCTCTGCGACCGCGCCGCGCGGATTGCCGAACGCGAACTCGGGCCGGGCGATGCGCTGGTGGTGCCCGGCAACTGCTGGAACCAGCCGCTCTGGGACAAGGATGTCGAGGTACTGAGCCTTTTGTTCGGTTCCACCCACCTCGGCGTCAGTCTGGTCCGCTGGAGCGCCGGCGAGCGACGCTTCATCTCGGTTGAAAAGCGCAATTGTCTGATCCCCGGCAACGGACCTTTGCGGCACATGGTGGATGCCATGGCCGGTCATCGCGACGATGCGGGGCCGATCAGCCTTGATGCGCGCCTGCTGGCGCAAGCCATTCTCGAATACTCCCGCCGGCTGATTGCCAATCCGGTGCCGGAGGAGGATCGGCAATCGTCGGCCTTCTTCCGTGCCGCCTGTCTTTATATCGAAGAGAACTTCGATCGGCTCATCACCCGCGACACGGTGGCGGCCCACCTGCGCATCAGTCCCAACTACTTCTCACGGGTTTTCCGTGAGCAGGGTGCCATGACTTTTTCCGACTATCTGACGCAGGTCCGGATCGGCAAGGCCAAGTTCATGCTGGAGAAATACGACATGCCGCTGTCGCAGATCGCCCAGCGCTGCGGCTTCAACGACTTTAATTACTTCTACAAGGTATTCAAGAAAGTGGTGGGTCGCACCCCCACCGAATACCGCAATTCGGTGCAGGCTGGAGCGGTGGTCAAGGCGTAAGTGTCAGACCCCGCGAGTCAGGGCTGTGAAGCGGCGCATTTGGGTGTATGCATCGATCCCGAGACGATGCTCCGAGGAGACTTCCGGCCCGATGATGCCAGATGATACCGCAACGCCGGTGCTGCGCCAGATCTCCGTGCGGGCCGTGATGGACGTGCTCCTCAATTCCGGCGCGACCTCACGGGCGACCCTCGCCAAGATCACCGGTCTGTCCAAGCAGACGATGTCCGAAGTGATCCGCGTGCTGGAGAGCGGCGGCTTCGTTCGTGTCAAGGGCGTTACCTCAGGCAACGTCGGGCGGGCGGCGGTCATCTACGAGGTCGATCCCTCGGCCGGCTACGTCATTGGTGCCGAACTCGGCGTCACCTCGCTACGCCTGTCGCTGGCCAACATTGTCGGCGATGTCATCGCTTCCGCTGAAGAACCATCGGATGATCTTTCGGGCACCGCGCTGGTTTCGGCGCTTGGGCGGCTCGCGGCGGAGCTTGTGACTACTGCCGGCATCGAACGGCAGCGGGTTCTGATTGCAGCCGTGGCCATGCCGGGCGTTGTCGAACCGGATGGTGGCCGGCTTTCGCTGTCGCCCAATCTTGAGGGGCTCGGCGACGTGGATGTCCGCACCCTGCTTTCTGCCGAGCTAGGCTGCGCGGTGGTCATCGAGAATGACATCAATGCCGCGGTGATCGGCGAGTCCTGGAACGGATGTGCCGTCGGTATCGACGAGGTGGCGTTTGTGTCGCTCGGCACCGGCATCGGTCTTGGCGCGCTGAGCGGTGGCCGGCTGATCCGGGGTGCCACCGGGGCGGCGGGCGAGATTGGCTTCCTGCCGATTGGCGGCGATCCGGCGGCCGACGACAGCCTGAAGCGCGGTGCCCTTGAAAGCGCCATCGGCAGGCGTGGCATCCGCGAACGCTATCGGGGGCTCGGCGGAGCGCCGACGCTGTCGACGGCCGATATCTTCGCGCGCGCCCAAACGGGGGAGGATGCTTTCGCCGTCACTGCGGTTCGTGAGACTGCGCGTACGGCTGCGCTGGCAATGGTGGCTGTCCATGCGCTGCTGGAGCCCAGGAAGATCGTCGTTGGTGGCATTGTCGGCTGTCTGCCCGGTGTGGTGGAACGGATCATGAGTGTCATCCAAATTTTATGTTCGGCATCTTGACGAACTAATTATTGATCGCCATCATCTATGCAAATGGATGACTGCGGCCCGTCAACGCGGCGGGTTTTGCCGATCGATGGAGTCCAGGATGCGGATCAATCATTTTCCCACGACCCTGGCGGCGGCTCACGCCGTGGCCGACCGCATCGCCGAACGCTTGCGGACAACGCCCAAGATCGTTCTCGGCCTTGCCACCGGCGCGACCATGGAGCCGGTTTACGAGCGGCTGGTCGCCCTCCACCGCGCCGGCGAGATCAGCTTTGCCGGTGTCACGTCCTTCAACCTTGACGAATATGTCGGTCTGCCGCCAGAGGATCCCCGCTCCTATCGGTCGACCATGGACAGCCAGCTGTTCGACCTCGTCGACATCGACAAGAGCAGAACTTTCGTTCCCGATGGTCTGGCCGTCGACACGGCTGCCTTTGCCAGCCGCTATGAGGCCATGATGCGCGAGGCGGGCGGTATCGACTTGCAGCTCCTCGGGATCGGTCGCAACGGCCACATCGGCTTCAATGAGCCGGGCGCCGATTTTGCCGCCCGCACCCGCGTCGTCAACCTTGAGGCGTCGACGCTCGAGGCCAACTCGGCCTTCTTCGATGGCGCGCTGCCACCTACGCAGGCGATGACCATGGGCATCGGCACGATTCTCGATTCGCGGGAGATCATCGTTCTGGCCACCGGCGCCACCAAGCGGGATGCCGTGCGCGCCGCGCTCCTCGGCTCCATCACGCCCGATTGCCCGGCCACTGCGTTGCGGCGCCACGCCAATGTCAGTTGGTGGCTCGACGCCGAGAGCGGCGCCGACGTTGCTGGCGAGAGCCTTGCGGCCGAGTAAGGGTCGAGAGTTCTATGAAAGCGAGAACGGCGGCACCACTGGTGTCGCCGTTCTTGTTTCTTCAGGCCGCAGCAAGGATCGCTCGATCCGGTATTTCGATGACGAACGTGGCACCTGGCCCGCCATCCACGCAGGAGATCGTGCCTCCATGCGCCTTGACCAGTTCCGCCACAATGGCGAGGCCAAGACCGGTACCGCCACTGCGGACTGAACCGGCGAACGGCTTGAACAGCGATTCTCGCGCTTTCTCCGGCAGGCCGGGGCCGGTGTCGGAGATGCGGATACTGACCTTGCCGCCTTGGCGCTCAGCCGAAACCGTCAGCCGGCGAACAAGGCTTTCATCCTTGGACTGCTCGAGCGCCTGAACCGCATTGCGAACCAAATTCAGCAAAACTCGGAAGAGCTGCTCTGAATCCGCGTCGACCTCGAGATCCTCGGGGACTGCGTTCACCCACTCGATGCTGGAGTGATGGACGAGGCCTGTCATTTCAGCCACTTCGGTGGCCAACATCGACAGCGACAACAGACGCCGGGCCGGAGGGGCTTCCTGCGCCTTGCCGTAGGCCAGCACTGACTGGCAGTAATTGATCGCCCGATCGATGGCCGACACCAGCTTGGGTGCAAAGCGCTGCACCGACGGATCGGGGATCATGGTCAGGCGGTCTGAAATGAGCTGGGCCGAGGCGAGCAGGTTGCGAAGATCGTGGTTGATCTTCGACACAGCAAGCCCCAGTTCGACGAGCCGCTTCTGCTGCTTGAAAAGCTCCTGGATGCGTTGCTGCATGATGGAGGCGGCGAATTCGGCGCGACCGATCTCGTCGGTTCGGCCGCCATAGCGGACGAGATAGGTATCTCCCTCGGGCTCCTGCGACCACTTGTAGATCGACTTGCCCAAACGCCGCATCGGAATGACCATCAGATACTGGATGGAAAAGAACACCAGCACGCCGACGAAAGCGGAAATCAGGAAGGAGACCAGGAGCAGCCGGCCGGCAAAATGTAAGAGTTCGTTCCGGAGGTGGGTTTCGGAAAATACTACCTCGATTTCGCCCTCGCCATCATAGGCACCGGTGACACGAATGGTGCGATCACCGCCGAACAGCATCGTGTCGATCGCTTCGGTAACGATGCCATGCGCCTGCTGATTGTCGAAATCGATGCTGCGGGTAACCGTTGGCGGTGTGTCAGCCATCGCGACAAGCTGCTTCATACCGGCCGAGCGCACGGCGACGGCATAGGCATCGAGACGGTTGAGAAGGTCGGCCTGGATGGTGCGCGGCAACGCCGTTTCCGGATAGGTCATCAGCGTGTGCGCGACGATCCCGGCGGTGCGGATCTTCGATTCGATGTAAGTGCGCTGGAAGCTTGCGATGGCCGGCACGAACAGCAGCACTTCCGCGAACATCACGAAGAGAATCGTGAAGATCAGGAGTTTGAAGGACAGACTGAAAGTGTGGGTGGTTGGGAAGTGCGGCTTGGTGAGGCCACCGGAAGTGTCAGTCTGGACCATTATGCAAGATTCCGAAAAAAGATTGCTCTCTATCTGTCGCTTCGCGAGAGAATTGGAAGAGGCCCGCGTCTGAAATAAGGTAAAATTCTGTCGCGTCGCCATATTTGCCGCTATCTTAGCGCCATGGGATGCCCGCAGGTGTCAGCAGACGATGGAAAGGCCGGGAAGCGGGCGATCCAGAAGCGGCTCGCTTGCCATTGATGCGTTGACGAGCCACTGTCCGTCCCGTATAAGCCCCTCCGATCGGAAGGGCGCCACCGGTCTTTCGGCCGGCTTGGCCGTATATGCTGTGGCCGATTTCCCAGTTGAGACACACGAGCTTTCCGAAAGCGGGGCGCGAGCCGCTCCGAAGCCGGACAGCCGACAGAACGAGGGGCCCGCAAGGCGGGCAAACGACCATGAAGCGGACTTATCAGCCGTCCAAGCTCATTCGCAAGCGCCGTCACGGCTTCCGTGCCCGCATGGCCACGGCCGGTGGCCGCAAGGTGATCGCCCGTCGCCGGGCCCAGGGGCGCAAGCGTCTGTCGGCGTAATCGGCCCTCGTCCATGGCGGACGCCGGCCGTCTGGCTCGCGAGGCGCCTGACATGCAGCGGCTGAAGAAGCGAAAAGACTACGTGAAAGTCGCCCGGGGTGCTAGAACGCCCCGGTGCGGCTTTTTGCTGCAATCGATCCGCCGAGCCGAAGGGCCGGCGGACGTGGTCGAAGCGGATGCTCGCTTCGGCTTTACGGTGACCAAGAAGATGGGCAACGCCGTGGTGCGGCGGCAAGGAGGCGCTGAAGCCGGCGCCGAGCGAGGAAGAAACAGGTCCATGACCGAAAACCGCAATATGATTCTGGCCATCGCCCTGTCGCTGGCAGTGCTGCTCGGCTGGCAGTATTTTGTCGCCGGCCCGCAGCTCCAGAAGGCCCAGCTCGCCGAGCGGGCGACCCAGCAGCAAACAGCCAGCCAGACCGCCAAGCCGGCCGATAGTGCCGCGACCGGCGGCGTGGCTGCCGATGGCGCCGCCGCACCGACGGTCGGCCTCAACACCACGGCTGCCTTCGTTTCCCGTGAGCAGGCGCTTGCCAAGAGCCCGCGCGTTGCCATCGACACGCCGGAGCTGACCGGCTCGATCAGCCTCACCGGCGCCCGCATCGACGACCTGTCGCTGAAGCTCTATCACGAGACCATCGAGCCCAATTCGCCGCTTGTGACGCTCCTCAATCCCTTCGGGACCGATCACGCTTATTATGCTGAATTCGGCTTCATGGCTCCTGCGGGCGGCGGCGTCGCGCTGCCGGGCGCCGACACGGTCTGGACCGCGCCTCAGGGCGCGCGTTTGACGCCGGCGACTCCAGCCAAGCTGACCTGGGATAATGGCGCCGGCCTCGTGTTCACGCGCGAGATTTCCGTCGACGACCACGCCATGTTCACGGTGAAGGACAGCGTCACCAACACTTCCGCGGCCGCCGCGACCGTCTATCCCTATGGCCTCGTTACCCGTTATGGCACGCCGCTGGTGCCGGGCACCTGGGTGCTGCACGAAGGTCTGCTCGGCGTATTCGGCAGCGAGGGGCTCACCGAGGCGACCTACAAGAGCCTGAAGGACAGCGAAGGTGTGAAGCCGGCTCCCGTCACCGAAGGTTGGCTCGGCATCACCGACAAGTACTGGGCGACGGCATTGATCCCCGAGGGCGGGACCACTTTCCAGCCGCGCTTCTCCTGGGCGCTGGCCGGCAATATCGATACCTATCAGGCCAATTATCTCCGCGATCCGCTGCAGGTGCCGGCCGGCGGCAGCGCCGCGACCGAGACGCGCCTGTTCGCCGGTGCCAAGACGGTGGCCCGCGTCGACGCCTATGAAAAGCAGCTTGGCATCGTCAAGTTCGACCGGCTGATCGACTGGGGCTGGTTCTACTGGATCACCAAGCCGATGTTCTGGCTGATCGACTACCTCTACAAGCTGGTCGGCAACTTCGGCATCGCCATCCTGCTGGTGACGCTGATCGTCAAGGCTATCTTCTTCCCGCTCGCCAACAAGTCCTACGCGTCGATGAGCAAGATGAAGATGCTGCAGCCGGCCATGGCCGACATCAAGGCCAAGTACCCGGACGACA
>JAGSYV010000248.1 GCA_018262505.1 Pseudomonadota bacterium | reverse complement strand
CGAGGAGCTGCGTGGCATCATGGCTGGCCGCCCGCCGGTGCGCGATGCCTTCGACGACACGGCGCCGCCGCGCGGTTCGGCCGTTCCCACCACCAAGCCTCGTCCGAAGGGCGAAGAGCCCGACGGTGCGACACCGCAGCCTACGGTCTAGTAAGCTAATCGCCGAAGCGCAGTTGTGAAATTGGAAGGCGCCGGAATGCAAGTTTCCGGCGCCTTCTCTTTGCCTGGTCTCGGCGCGCTGGAATTGCCATGAAAACAAAACGGCCGCCCAAACCGGCGGCCGCTTGAACTTGCAACGGGATAACCTGGCGTCAGCCCTGTGCTTCGGCTGACTGAAGCGCTTCGCGGGCCGGGCCGTAGCCGGGCTTCAGCACCATGGCGCGGTTGATCGAATCGCGGCCACGCTGCACATCGCCGGTGCGGATCTGGGCGATACCGAGATTGGTCCAGAACTCGGCCGACTGCTTGTTGCGGTTGACCGCCGCCGCGAAGTCCTGCAGCGCATCCTTGTTCTTACCGATCTGCAGACGGCTCAGGCCGCGCGCGTTATACGGCTCGGAAGCATTGGCATCGAGGGCGATGGCGGCGTCGAGGTCGGCGATGGCGCGAACGTGGTTGCCGCGGGTCTGGTAGATCAGCGCCCTATTGTAGTAGCCCTTGGCGTCCGACGTGTTGAGCGTCACCGCCTGATCGAAGTCGGCCATGGCGAGGTCCAGCTGACCGTTCTGACGGTAGAGGATGCCCCGGCCGAGATAGGCCGGCTGATAAGTGGGATTGAGCGTGATCGCCTGATTGTAGTCGGCAAGCGCCGCTTGCGGCTGATTGAGCTGCTCGCGATAGAGCAGCGCGCGGTTGTTATAGGCCTGATAGAAGCCGGGATTGAGCTGGATCGCCGTGGTGAAATCGGCCAGCGCCGCCTGGAACTGGCCCGCCTGGCCATAGGCCGAGCCGCGCACATTGTAGTTCACCGAGTTCTGAGGATCACGCTGGATCGCCGCCGTCAGCGAACCGATGTTGGCCGTCGACCCGGCGTTGGGGTCGATGACCCAGGTCTGCTCGTTCGTCGGACCCGACGTCGCACAGGCGGAAGCTAGAAGGCCGAGGGCGAAAGCGCCCACAAGACCACGAAGAGCCGAAGACGTCGCAATGAACCGCATCAATCCATCCCTTTCAGGCAATACCGGACAAGCCGGACCGGCGGGCACCCTTGCTCGGCGCTGTCGTCCGCACAATCAAACCAGCTGGTAGCGCTTTTGTGCCACCCAACCGATTCTACAAACCGGACATAACAAAAGAGACGGTCGACTCGCGTGACCGTCCCTCGACTTCGACAAACACCATAGGGCGACGGAGCCCGTATATCAGTGGGTGCGGCCCTTGACCGACACCAGACCCTCGCGCTGAGCCCGCTTGCGGGCCAGCTTGCGCGACCGGCGCACGGCCTCGGCCTTTTCGCGGGCCCGCTTTTCCGACGGCTTCTCGTAATGGCCCCGCAACTTCATCTCGCGGAAAATGCCTTCGCGCTGCATCTTCTTTTTCAGCGCCTTGAGAGCCTGGTCGACGTTGTTGTCGCGAACGAGTACCTGCACGCCTGTTCTTCCCGTGGTCGGTCACCGTGAAACCATATGGCCGGGGGGCAGACACACCCGCGGCTTCGCGTCTCAGGCGACATGATGAAACCAATCTCGCGAGAATGACAAATTCCCGCCGCAGCGCGCCAAGGCGCCGCAAGAGTGGTGGTTCTCTAGCAAATCACCGGGACCCTGTCCACTATAGATCGGCGGGACGGGCCGGAAAATGCATCGACCCTCCGTCCCCAATGGACGGCGCAACCTCAAAGCCACAGCTGAGCCACCTTATGAGGCTGGTAGGTCATGGTTAACGCATTTTGGCCAAGATGGTCGGCATGAGATTTGCGAAAGTGAAAACGGGTCAGGAGTCCTGCCCCGCCCTGAGTTGAAGCGTCCGCGTTGGGATCGCCCTATCATGTGCCGTTGGCTCGCCTATTCCGGTCGTCCGATCTTCCTGGATACCTTGGTTTCCAAGCCCTGCCATTCGCTGATTCATCAAAGCCAGTCCGCCACCGAGTGCCTGGCCGCCACCAACGGCGACGGGTTCGGCCTCGGCTGGTATGGCGCCTGGCAAGAGCCGGGTCTGTTCCGCGACGCCATGCCTGCCTGGAATGACGACAATCTGAAGAGCCTGACGCATCAGATTTCATCACCGCTGTTCTTCGCGCACGTGCGTGCCTCCACCGGTACGCCGACCACCCGCGTCAATTGCCACCCTTTTGCCAGCGGTCGCTGGATGTTCATGCACAACGGCCAGGTGGGGGGCTGGGATCGTATTCGGCGTCGCCTTGAGGCGCGCCTATCCGACGCCCGTTATCACGAGCGGTGCGGTTCCACCGATTCCGAGGTGCTATTTCTGTTGCTGGACACCGCTGAGCTGGACGACCATCCGATCGCCGCCATGCAATCGATGCTCGCCGAAACGCGGCGGGCCATGATCGACGCCGGCGTCGATGAGCCGCTGCGCCTCACCGCCGCCCTCTCCGACGGCAAAAACCTTCACGCCTTCCGCTACTCATCCGACGACAAGCCGCCCAGCCTTTATTGGCGGCACGGCGACGACGGCATCACCGTGGTGTCCGAGCCAATCGACGCTGCCCACGACCAGTGGACCGCCGTCGCCCCCAATACGGTTCTGACGGTGGAGCCGGGCGGCCGCGTCCGTCTCGACAGCTTCGAGGTGGAACTCGACCGGCGGATCGCAGCGCGTGTTGCCATCGCCTGACAGCCTGACTCGAAATTCGCTGGGGTGCGGCAGATGGCGATGGTTTCGAGAACCGGAGCGGAGCGAACTTGAGTATCCGTGTTGATCAAGCGGTTTTTGGTGCCCATGTCCTGCCTGCCTTGAGCAGTGCGTTGGCAAGGATGACGAGCTTTCGCATGATAGCAGTCAA
>JAGSYV010000159.1 GCA_018262505.1 Pseudomonadota bacterium | reverse complement strand
TGCCTACATTCCGATCATCATGGTCACCGGCCACACCGAGCGCAGCCGGATCATCGAGGCCCGCCGGCTCGGCATCCACGAGCTGTTGTGCAAGCCGATCTCGGCCAAGTCGCTTTATCAGCGCATCCAGTCGGTGGTGCTTGCGCCGCGCGATTTCGTCAAGACGCCGACCTACTTCGGCCCGGCACCGCGCGAAATTCGCAATCGCCAGAATATCTGGCAGGCCAAGCCCGGAGAAAAGGCCGCTTCCTGAAGCGGTTCCTTTGTCGGCGGCTGCAACTCTTTGCCTCGCTCCGAGTTAATGAAGCTATCGACGGTCCGTTTTTTTTGCCGCAATTCGCGCGGGCCAGCCGTCTCTCCGGAGGCACGACATGGTACGCAACTTCAGTTTTCCGGCTCTTCTGGTTGCGGTCTCGGCGGTGTCCGGTCTCTCATTGACGGCTGGTGCCGTCGAGGCTTCCTCTTGGACCCCGCAAGGCGCTCCCGCCTGCCTGGTTGGACTTGGCTCTGGCGATGGTTCTCCCGTCTGGTCGCAGCTCGACGTGACGTCAAGCCGTAGCGTCGATCTCGATCTTACCGACGGTGCCGGCCTGACGGTTGCTTGCGGCACGTTCTCGGCGCCTAAAGTCCGACCGACGACGGTCGCCGTTCCCGTGAGGGGTGGAGATCCATCGGCCAAGGGAGACTTTGGCTCGCTCTGAGGGACTGGCGTCAACCGGTCGGTACAGGGAAGGCGCTGTCAAGCCGCTCGAAGCGCACGCCTTTGGCCACCAGTTTGCGAATCCCCTCGGCCACGCCAGCCCCCGCCGGTCGTTCGGGGTGATTGATGTGAGCAATGATCACAGCGCCGGGCTTGGCGGCGGCTATGCGTTTGCTCACCGTAGCTGCCGGCAGCGAAGCACCGACATCGGCGTTGAGAGAATAGCCGGCGATCCGATATCCGAGCTGCCCGATGAGTTCGACGGCGTCGCGGCTGTAACGGGCCGAGGCGTCGCGATACCAGACCGGCGCCTGACCGAAGGTTGCGGTTACCGCAGCCGCTCCCCCCAGGACTTCCTGTGAAACCGCCGTGAGCGATCCGGCCGTCGGCAGACCAAAGACAGTCGGTTGATCGGTGATGGCCGGTACGTGATTCTCACCGTGATTTTCGATCTCGAAGAGGTCGGAATGGGCCAGAAGCAACGACACCGTCGCAGCGTTACGCTTCAGCCAGCGATGAGTAACGAACAGTGTGGCCGGTACGCGATCGGCGATCAGCTCATCAAGGATGCGGCTGTCGACGGCCCCTGAACAAGCATCAAAAGTGAGCGCCACGGCCTGATCGCCGGCCGGCAGAACCATGCGTGGCTCGACATCGCCAGCCAGAACGGGAGAAGCCGCCAAAGCGACGAAGGAAAAAAGAACCAGGAACCGCATTGCTCGACTCTCGACCAGCCTGACGGCGCGTCGATGCGCCGCCGGATTGTCAAAATCAAGGCCTCTGTCGTGCCGCCAAAATTCTGCACGCAACGCCCCGCAATTGCCCTCGGCGGTTTACCTGAAGCAGCCAATCAGGCTCAAACGCCTTTTCGGCTTTGCCTTCATCGGTCTCGGTGCCTTCTTTATCTTCAAAGGACCGATCCGCCTTCGATCAGCTTTGGGTCGGGATACCGGCTTTCTGGGCGGAAGCGTTGGCAACGATCACCGGATTGCCGGGAGCAAGCGTCAGCGCCTCGGCAAACAGCAGTTTCGCCGCGTCGCGATTGCCCCGGTACCACTGCGACCATCCCATATTATTGACCACCTCGCCGCGCCGTCCGGCGATGGCGATCACCTGGGCGTAGGCCCTGTCGGCGGCATCGAACCGGCCTAGACGATCGGAGGCGGCGGCAAAGCCAAGCCAAGCCTCTGGATCCAAGGGATCCTTGGCAAGGGCGGCTCGAAACGTGCGCTCGGCGCCGGCAAAATCGTTCTGCCTGAAGGCTGCTTTGGCCCGGCTGCGCAAGGTCGCCTGCTGGCTCGCAAACTGCGAGTATTCCGGTCCGCCGTCGATCAGCGTGTCCTCGAAGGCAGTACTGCACGCGCTGAGTGGTATTGAGAGGAGAAGCGCTAGTGCTGGTAGAAGAATAGAACGATCCATGATGCATACCTTAGTGGATCATTCGACCCTAGAAGATACGGCATAAGGCTGCGTCAAGAATCCCTATTCAATTTTACGAAGATACTGGATCAAAGTAATTATTGGGTTGGGGCCACACGTATTGATTTCATGGAGGATCGGTACAATCAACTGGCCAATACCCACGCCACGCGTCTCGATGGCCGACAGCGCCGAAGCGGAGCAGGCCAGCGACAAAGCGGGTGATGGTGCGCGTCGTCGATGCTTCCGGCGCAACGCCGATCGATTAACTGTTGAACTTCACGATCACCGGCCAGATGGCAATGAACAGCACCACCGGCAGGATGCAGGCCGTGACTGGCACCGATAGCTTGGCCGGCAAGGCGTAGGCCTTTTCCTCGGCGGCGGACAGGCGTTGGTGGCGCATGTCTTCGGAGAAGACGCGGAGCGCATCGGAAAGGCTCGAACCCAGCTCGCGCGACTGTTGCAGCAGCGTTGCAAAGGCGCGCACTTCCGGCACGCCGACGCGGTCTGCCAGCGTTTGCAACGCAAGCTCCATCTGTCGCCCGGCTCGAACCTCAAGGCAGAGCACCTGGAGATTGACGCCAAGCGCCGGATACATCGGCGCCAGTTCCTGCGTTACCCGTTCAAGTCCGGCCTCCATCGAGAGGCCGGCGTTGGCGCAGATGCCCATCAGATCCATGAAATCGGGAAAGGCAATGCGGTTCTGCCGCAGCACGGCCTTGGCAAGCCGATCGACGTAGAGGCTCGGCCCGAGATAGCCGGCGATCGCCGAGACGAGCAGGCCAACGAGCAGCGTCGTCGTCTTGGGCTCCCTGCCGGTGACGGTGAGAAGCAGAAGGACGACGAGCGGCAGCCCGACGGCACCGACCAGGCGGGCAAGGAAGAACAGCCCCACGGCGTGGGGTGAAAACAGGCCGGCTCGGATCATCCGCTGGCGGGCCACCTTGATCTTGCCAGCGTCACCACTGCCGAAGATGCCGTTTGCCTGGGTGATGAATTTCTCCAACGTCGGAGACAGACGGTCGCTTTCCGCTGCGAGGCCGAGAGCCGACAGCGGATCATCGCCCGCCTCATCGCCAGCCGCCTCACGCTTCGATGTCGGCAGGTCGACCTTGAGGCGCCGCTTGAGGCGTTGTCGGCGTTTAAACGACCCGGTCACCGCCGCGGCGATGGCCGCCAGCATGGCGATGACCGCCGCCAGCGCCACGAGTTCGGGGCGGGCGATTGCAAGATCGAGAAGAAGGCGGACGACGTCAGGCATCAGGACCTCAGAAGCGGAAGCTGATCATCTTCTTCATCATCAGGTTGCCGACGCCGAGCCAGGTGGCGGCGCCGACCAATCCCCAAGTGGTCATCGGCTTGCCCCAGACCGAACCGTAATAGTTCGGCGACATGAAGTTGAGGGCGACGAACAGCAGGATTGGCATGGCGGTCAAGAAGATGGCCGAGATTCGCCCCTCGGCTGAGATGGCGCGGATCTTGCGCCGCATCTTGATGCGTTGGCGGATCACGTCGGTGAGGTTCTGCAGAATTTCGCGCAGGTTGCCGCCGGTGGACGATTGGATCGACACGGCTGTGACGAACAGCGGCAGATCTTCCTGGCCGACGCGGGCCTGCATGTTGGTGAGCGCCGTCACAAGATCGGCGCCGTAGGTTACCTCGTCGGTCATCATGCCGAATTCCGTGCCGATCGGATCGGGCATCTCGCGCGCCACCATGGACATGGCCACCGGCACCGGATGGCCGGCCTTCAGACTACGGACGATCAGCTCGATCGCCTCGGGAAATTGCAGCGCGAATTTCATTTGCCGTCGGTTCCGCCGGATGCGGAGCACCATGATCGGCAGGATGAACCCGCCGACGGGCAGCGCGACGGCAGTCTTGATCAGGTTGTGACCGGTAAAATTGAAGACCAGGCCGGCGATGATGAAGCCAGTTGCGGCAAACAGCAGTGTCAGCTTGGTCAGACCGATGGTGATGCCGCACTGGACGATCAGTTGGCCGAGCCAGGCCAGGTGCCGAGGCATGCCGCCCGCGGCGGTGAGGCCGCGCTCCCGCCGGAGCATTACCATCACTTCCTGCCGGTTGGCGTCGGGGGCGGACACCCGGAGCCGGCGGTTGACCTGACGGCGGTCGGCGCCGGCGTTCACGGTCAGCAGGTACACCGCTTCGGCCAGGAAGGCGGCGGCGAAGCCAGCGAAGGCGTAGAAGAGATAGATCTCGTTCATGCCGGCCTCACACGAGCGGTTTGGTGGGATCGAAATAGGCACTCGGCACGGAAATCCCCTTGGCGACGAGATCGTCGAGGAAGCGCGGCCTTATGCCCGTGGCGCGGAACTCGCCGACAACCGTGCCGTCCGCTTCGGTACGCAGGCGGTTGAAGCGGAAGATTTCCTGCATCTGGATGATGTCGCCCTCCATGCCGGTGATTTCGGAAATGGAGGTGACGCGGCGCTTGCCGTCGGAAAGGCGGGTCAGTTGCAGGATCAGCCGGATGGCCGAGGCGATCTGCGAGCGGATGGAAGCGACGGTCATCGGCATGCCGGTCATGCCCAGCATCTGCTCAAGGCGGGCGATGGCGTCGCGCGGCGTATTGGCGTGAATGGTGGCCATCGACCCCTCATGGCCGGTGTTCATGGCCTGCAGCATGTCGAAGGCCTCTTCGCCACGGCACTCGCCGAGAATGACGCGATCTGGCCGCATGCGCAGCGCGTTCTTGACGAGATCGCGCTGACGGATCTCGCCATGTCCCTCGGTATTGGCCGGCCGCGTCTCCATGCGGGCGACATGCGGCTGCTGCAGTTGCAGCTCCGCCGCGTCCTCGATGGTGATGAGGCGCTCGTCCGGTGCGATAAAGGCCGAGAGGGCGTTGAGCATCGTCGTCTTGCCGGTGCCGGTGCCACCTGATATCAGCGTGGTGACGCGGGCATTGACCGCCGCGGCCATCAGCTCGCCCATCGGCTTGGCCAGCGCGCCGACGTCGATCAGGCGGTCGAGGGATAGTTTCTTCTTGGCGAACTTGCGGATGGAGACCAGCGGCCCGTCGACGGCGATCGGTCGGATCGCCGCGTTGAAGCGCGAGCCGTCGAGCATGCGCGCGTCGCAGGTCGGGTGGCTTTCATCGATGCGGCGGCCGACGGCGGCGACGATCTTGTTGATGATGCGCAGAAGATGCGCTTCGTCCTTGAAGGGAATGTTGATCGGCTCAAGCTTGCCGAAGCGTTCGACGAAACAGTTCTGGTGACCGTTGATCAGAACGTCGTTGATGGTGGGGTCGCGCATGATCGCTTCGAGCGGTCCGAGCCCCATCATCTCGTCGTAGACGGCGGTGACGAACTCACCGAACTCCTGTTCATTGAGAGCGAGCCGCTCCTCTGCGGCAAAGGTGCTCACATGTCCGTAGAGTTCACGCATCACCGCGTCGGGCGACAGCTTCTCGAGCTGGGACAGGTTGAGGTCTTCGATCAGGCGCTTATGCAGCTTGTCCTTGGCGGCGATCAGCTTTTCGTTGATCGGCTTGGGCAGCGGCAACGGCTCCATCTCACGGAGCGGCGCCACCTGGATCAGCGGCACGGTCGGCCGGTCAGCTGGTGGCGGCGCCGGCAGGTCGCTCGATGGCAGGGGCTGGAAGCGGCTACGCATGACGCTTGCCCTTGCTGAGGGTTGGCGCGTCGGTGCGTTTCAGCCGGGCGAGCAGCGATCGCAGCGACGCGGTCCAGGATGACGCGGTGAGTTCGGCGGGATCGGCGATGATCGTCCTGAGGTCGGAGATCACCCGGGAGTTGGGCGCCACCTCGCCGAGCGGGCGGCCCTGATCGAGGGCTTCGCGCACCGCCTTGTAGTCGTTGGCAACCGAGCCGGCGAAGGCGTCGCCGAACAGCTCCTTGACCTCGGCGAGCGATACGCTGGGGCTGCCCTTGGCGTCGACGCGGTTGATGATGACGCCGAAGCGGGCGTCCTTATGCACGCGTTCCTTGACGGCGTGGGTGAGCCGTTGCGCCTGTCTGAGGGCCGGTACCGTCATCTCGGTGATCAGGAAGACGTGGTCGGAACCCTGCAGCACGGTGTCGGTCCAGGGGAACCAAGTGCGCGGCAGATCGATCACCACATTGTCGAAGTGGCCGGCCACCAGATCGAGCAGACGGCCGACGATTTCAGGCCGATAGCTGCGCATTTCCCACGGGCAGGGCGGCGCCGATACGATGGCGAGACCCGATTTGTGCCGGCTCAGCATGACGTCGAGCAGTTTGCGGTCGAGCCGGTCGGGCTGGTTTTCGATTTCGGCAATATCGAAGTGCGCTTCGAGGTCGAAATACTCGGCGCAAGAGCCATGCTGCAGGTTGAGGTCGACGACACAGGTCGTCTGATGACGCCGCGCTGCCGCCTCGTGAAGCAACATGGCCGCCTGCAAGGCAAGGGTCGTGTTGCCGACTCCGCCAGCCGCCGGCAGGAAGGTATAGATCCGGGAATCCGGGGAAGCGTCCGCCTCGTCGCGCCCGAGACGGGTCAGCGTGTGGGCGAGGTCGGACGGCACCACCGGCTTCACCAGGAATTCGTGCAGTCTCAGGCGCAGGAATCCGCGCGCCACTTCCGCGTCGAAAACCCCTGTGACGGCGAGAAAGCGGACCGATGGGCCGGCCTGTCGATAGAGTTCGGAAAGGCCGGCGACCGGTCCGTCGGGGAAGGCGTCGAGGTCAGGAACGACGAGACCGCAAGCCGGATCGGCCAGTTCGCCGGAGAGCTTGTCGGGTGCCCGCACCTTGAGATCACCGACGTTGGCGCCAGACGCCCTCAGCGCATCGGCAACCACAACGGCAAAATCCTTGTCGGTGGTGACGACGACGACAGTACCGAAGTTGATCGAGGGAGCGGCCATCAGGATCACCGTACTGGCAGGTCGAGAATATAGCCGCCGGTCGAGGCGCCGTTGGCAGCGAGATAGGCGGCGGTGTCGCGCGGCGTTTCGGCGTTGCCACGCGCGAAAACGTCGAGATCGCTGCCGGGCAGTGCCCGGTCGAATGGCGTGGCGATGCTGCTGCCGGCCCCCAATGGGTCGACGATGTGGGGCGTTACGATGATGACGAGGTCGGTTTCCGCGCGCTTATAAGCGGTGGAGCGGAACAGGTTGCCGAGCACCGGTACCGAGCCGAGCCAGGGCACGCGGTTGTTGGACACCGAACGCGAATTGGTGAGCAGGCCGGCCATGACGAAGCTTTGGCCGTCGCGCAGTTCCAGCGTCGAGTCCGAGCGGCGCACCTTGAGGCCGGGAATGGTGATGCCGTTGATGGTGACGGCGGCCGAATAGTCGATCTCGCTCACCTCCGGCTTGATATTGAGATGGATGAGACCGTTGGGCGCCACCGTCGGGGTGAAATCGAGGCCGACGCCGAACTTCTTGAATTCGACGGAGATGGACTGGTTGTCGCCGGCCACCGGCACCGGAAACTCGCCGCCCGCCAGGAAACTCGACGTCTGGCCGGACAGCGCGACGAGGTTGGGCTCGGCGAGCGATCGAACGAGGCCGCGTGCTTCGAGCGCCTGCACCACCATATCGACTGAGAGGTGTTGACCACTTTCTCGCCGCCGAACTCCTTGGCAATGGCGCCGGCCTCGTCGATGGTCTTCTGGTCGGCCGCCGTTCCGGACAGCAGGATCGAGCCGTTGGCCGAGGAAACGTCGACCCGGGCATTGGGCAGTTTCCGCTCCAGCGCCGTCTGCAGCCGGTCGGTGTGCAGGGCGATTTCGAAGTCGGCGGCGCCGACCACGTTACGCTCCTTGTCAAACAGCACGATACCGGTGACGCCGCCCTTCGAGCCGAGCACCATGAACGACTTGTCGGTCAGCGGCCAGGCGTCGGCCAGTGCCGGATCGCCGACGACGATCTCCGAGAAGGCGGCTGTCGTTTCGATCATCTGCGGCACGCCCTTGGCGATCGAGAACGACTGGCCGGAGGTGGCCGAGGTCATGCGGATCGGCTGCGCGGCATCGGCCGGCAGGGCTGCGACAAGCACGATAGCAAGGAGCGCGACCAAGCGGAAGAACGCGCGCATCGGGAGGGTCATTGCGGAACTCCGGCAGTAGTCGGGGCAGCAGGGGCGGGGGAGGCGTCGGCAACCGGCACGACAGGCGCAGCGGGCGCCTCCAGCGGCGTCACGCGACGGGTCGGGCCGCCGTCCTTCACAGGTACGGAATACTGGGTGAGTTCGGTCGCCCGACGCACCCAAACCGTGGCATCGGTGACTGGCGGCGGGGCGGTCGGCGCCTCGGCTTTGGCATTTTCGGTCTTGCGGGCAGTGGTGAGGTCGGCAACGCCAATCGGCCGAAACGCGGCGGCGCGCACTTCACCGGCTTTTCTCAGCACCAGCGACAGGCTGCCGACATTCTGGGCCAGTACCAGTTTCTGTGCCGCTTCCGGCGATGCCTCGACAGTGACCGTATGGGCGACCACGGCCTCGGTGCTCTTCTCGTCGGCCATCTGATCGATCGACAGGATGCGCACGTCCTGCAGGATCACCTCGGCCACATCGGCGGTGGTCAACACCACGTCGACCCGGTCGCCCGGCAACACCAAGCCGCCGACACCAGCAACATCGTTGACCCGGAGCGTCACGGCGCGGTTGCCGTCCGAAATCAGGCGCGACAGAGCGGCCCGCTCGCCGGGACCGGTCAGCTTGGAGGCAAACAGCGGTTCGCCCTGCTCCAGTGGGTAGAGCACGGTGCGGTCACCGTCCTTGAAGAGATCGTCGGCGGTGGCGAAGGCTCCGGGCGGCAGTGCGCTGTCCGCCCAAGGTATTTCGCGGACCGAACGCCGAGACAGCGGTGCACCGAAGCGGAGCGGTTCGGCGGCCACCACCAGCGTTCCCAAGGTCACCGACGGTCGTGACGCTTCGAGTTCCCTGAGGCGCGCCGCCGACGCGTTGTCGAGCCAGCGGCTGCCGGCCCAGACGGCACCGCCGCCGCAGGCGACGGCAAGCAGGATCATGACCTTGAAATTGACGCGCATCGGAACATTTTCT
>JAGSYV010000158.1 GCA_018262505.1 Pseudomonadota bacterium | reverse complement strand
CACCGCTTCGCCGTCGAAGGCGCCGCCCATGTGCCAAGCTTGCCAGCCCTCGTCAGATTGGCCACCGCGTAGCGGCGCCCGGAAATTTGCCCCGGGTACCAGACCGTTATGTTAAATATCGGTTTATATTCATTTATATTCGGACGGCGCCGCCGATGATCATGCCGATGAGGAGCTTCTCATCAGCGCTCAGAAAGGCGCCATGGCGTTCATCGCCACGACGAAACGTTAACGCGTGCGCGGTCGAACTTGACGCTCAAGACGTTTTTCCGGTACAGGTTTTTATTAGATTGAACGTTCAGTTTATTTGAATATCGATCGCCGGCAGCGACCGAAGGAGGACGTGATGCCCGAAGGAAGCCCGAAATCAGCTGAAATCGACGCCTTTCACCGCGATGGCGCCGTTCTTCTGCGCGGATTGCTCTCCCCCACGTGGATGCAGGTGATCGAAGACGCGATCGAAGCCGTCCTGGCTGCGCCGGGGCCGCGCTCCAAGTTCGCTGTCCCGGAAAGCCGGAGCTTCTTTCAGGATTCCGACAACCGCCGCCGGGTGGCGGCGATCGATGAGATCGTGTGGCGCTCACCCATCGCCGACGTGGCGCGGCGGCTTCTGCGCTCACGCAAGATCAACTTCCTGCAGGACCACATCTTGGTGAAGGAGCCCGGCACCGAGCGTCGCACCATCTGGCACCAGGACCAACCCTACAGCCCGGTCGACGGCCGGGACTTCATCACCTTCTGGATCGCGGCCGATCCGGTGCCGGTCGAGCGCAGCCTGCGCCTCGTGCGCGGATCCCATCTGGCGGGACGCTGGTATCGGCCCCGACATTTCTCGAACGGGGCGGAACGTGACGGGGACGACCCGACGTGGGCGCCGATTCCCGACGTCGATGCCGATCCTGTCGCATATCCCGTCATCGGCTGGGGCGTCGCGCCGGGCGACGTGGTCGCCTTCCACGGTCTGACCCTGCATGGCGCCGCTGGCAACCAGACCACCGAAGATCGACGCCGCGTATTATCGTTGCGCTGGACCGGGGACGACGCTCGCTTCGCGCCGCGCGGTGGGCCGATGTCTCCGCCGCCGCCCGTCGAACGGCCTCTCGTCGCCGGCGGTCCTCTCGATGGACCGGACTTCCCCGTTGTCATCGATGAAGACCATGCAACGCTCGGGCAACAGACCGATCGAAAAGGCATGACTTCATGACGTCAAAACAGGCCTTCGACATTCCGTCGTGCCCAGGGCGCCGCTTCGCAGGATGCAGCGCGATCGTGACCGGTGCTGCGCGGGGGATCGGCCGGGCAATCGCCTTGCGGATCGGCGCGGAGGGCGGTGCGGTCGCCGTGGTGGCGGGAAGCGATCGTGCCGGGGCTGAAGCCGTTGCGGCCGAGATTGAAGCTGGCGGAAGCCGCGCTTCGGTCCATACCGTGGATGTCACGGACCGGGTACAGATCGAGCGCCTTTTTGATGAGGTGGCTGCTGCCTTCGGAGGCATTGACGTTCTGATCAACAATGCCGGGCTGGGGCGACCGGCCCGCCTCCTCGATCTCGACGAGACCGCCTGGGACGATGTCTTCCGGGTCAATGCCAAGGGTGTCTTTCTGGCAAGCGTTGCCGTGGCCCGCCATATGGCGGCGCAGGGACGTGGAGGAGCGATCGTCAACATCGCCGGCGCCTCGGCCCATCGCTGTTACCCAGGGGCCGGCGCCTACGGTCCGTCCAAGGCGGCGGTCGTCAGCCTCACCCGGCAGATGGCGCTGGAATGGGCGGACCTGGGCATAAGGGTCAATGGCGTCAGTCCCGGTCCGATTCGGTCGATCGATGGATGGGAGGCGCGTGAGCCTGCTCTTGCAGAGGAGGTGCTGCGGCTACCATTGAAACGCGCCGGAACGCCGGAGGAGGTCGCTGCCGCGGTCTGTCATCTCGCTTCGAAAGAGGCGACCTATACGACCGGTCAGATGCTGGTGGTCGACGGTGGCGGCGTCGAGACCTGGTATCTGTCACTTGGGGGTTGACCCCTCGTTTCTGCGCGCAGGGACGTAAACATTCGCCGGATGCGTGTGGGTTTTCGGTTCAATTGCCCGCCATCATGGTATTGTCGATGGCCGATCCCGAACGAAGCGGGTGAAGCGTCGAACAGAGGGGCCTCGCTCGAGGCGTCAAAGGAAAATCTCGTATGTCGACAGTGAAAGCCGCCCGAATGCGCAAGACGACCGTCCAGCCGGAAGCCCAGGAATATGTGGACGCGATCGGTGAAGACGTGGTGCTGAAGCCCAAGCGCAAGTTGCGTAAGACGGTGACTGTCCCTACGACGGATGAAACACAGGGTGAAAGCAAGGGTGTTGCCGACGCCCTGCGCCAGATCGCCCTCGATCTATTCGCCAGTCAGAATTATTCGACCGTGACGGTCAAAGATATTTCGAGCTCGACTGGCGTCAACGCATCATTGATCTATTACTATTTCGGCAGCAAGGAAGCGCTGTTCCTGAGCGCCGTCAATGCGGCGGTTGAACGGGCGTTCGAACAGTTCAACGCCGTCAGCCAGCGTGGCGATTCGCCTGAAGACATCATTTCGGCGTGGATCGAAGTTCACATCGTGCAATTCATCATGCTGCAGAAGCTCGCCAAGATCAGCCTCGACTATGCTTGCACAAGTAGCCGCAAGGCGCACATCGACAAGGCGATCCGCAAATTCTACGACAAGGAATCTGCGGTTCTCGGCCGTGCGATCCGGCAAGGGATCACGCGGGGAATCTTCCGAGAAGTCGATCCCATGGAAATGGCCACCTTCATCTCGACGTTCCTCGACGGAGTCCTATTCCGTAACGTGATGTTCCCGACTTTCGACTACACGGCAGCGATAGGCAGCATGCGGTCGATCGTTCTTGAACACCTGCGTCGGCCGGCGATGGCAGTCTGACCACCGGCGCGTCGGAGCGCCGATGCCGGGAGCGTCCCGCGGCCGGTCAAGCCGGCGCGCGATCGCTGTCATTTTGCGAAGATCTGTGACATGTCGGCGAAGGCCTTGAATTCGAGAGCGTTGCCGGCAGGGTCGAGGAAGAACATCGTCGCCTGTTCTCCGACCTGCCCCTTGAAACGGACGTAGGGTTCGATCACGAATTTGATGTTCGCGGCACGCAGACGTTCCGCGAGCGCTTCCCATTGCGGCATTTCGAGCACGACGCCAAAATGCGGAACCGGAACGTCGTGACCATCGACGGGATTGTGATGGACCTCGTCCGCGCCTCCGACCTTCGGTTTATAGTGTGCGACGATCTGATGCCCGAAGAGATCGAAGTCGATCCAGGCATCGGCGCTGCGCCCTTCCGGACAGCCGAGAACATTGCCGTAGAATTCGCGCGCCGCGGCAATATCGTCCACCGGGAAGGCGATGTGGAAGGGCGTCAACCGTAGCATGCTGGACCTCTCGTGATGGGCTTGCAGGAGACGAATGAAAGCGCGTCTCGGTCGGTACGGCAAACGAGTTTTTGTCCGAAACTATGAGTTCATCTCATAGTAGTCCGGCGTTGAGGTCCGACGACGAGTTTGGGGCCCAGTTGTTTGATCCCATGCTTTGATGGTGCATTGTTTTACCCGACTTGGAGGGATGCACTATGGGCCAAGTTCTACCGATCCCCAGCAGCTTGGCTTGCCGGCTCACCGACAGATCATGGCTCCGGTCGATCATCGCTTTCCGCTCTGCAGTCCGGCCTTGCCGAGCGCGCCGGCCAAAAAATCGTTCTCCAGTGCCAGTTCGCCGATCTTGGCGTGAAGGCGATTCACGTCGACCGCAGGGCTATGATTGCGGCGGGGACGTCGTGTCATCTTGGCTCCTATCCATCGGCAGCTTGCCAATTTCCAAAGCCAGAAACCACCTATCCGACCTGCTCAGTGTTCCCAGGCCACCTCAATCTTCGACCGGGTTGGTCGCAAATCTGACCATACCAGCATACCCCGACGACCACCGAACCTCGCCATCCGCACCACGGCCCTTGACTGCCATCCAATTGTGGTTTGCCGGATGGCTCCACATTGCCGTCGTTGCCGGCATGCATGAATGCCATTTTTCTGCACAAGCCTCATTTTTAAACAACCAGGCAAAACGGTCATCTCGATAACCCGCTATTTTGCCGGATTGCGCCTTATGGCACGGGTTTTGCCAATTCAGGATGACCGTTTTGACGGTTTTGTTGAATCTCTGATTATAAATAAAGAGGGGAATCATGACCACGGATATCAACCGTCGACGCTTCTTGCGGGGAGCGGCCGGGGCAGCAGCGGCCAGCGGCTTCATGCAGATCAATCCCGACTTTTTCATCTCCTCGGCCTTCGCCGCTACCGGCAAGCCGATGACCTTCCTGTCGGCTGAAAACATTACCGGCAACTGGGACCCGACCGCCCATACCACCCTGTCACAGAAGAACATCGAAGGCTTCGTGATGGGCTTCCTCACGCGCACGCCCATGCGTCTCGACAACCCTGGCGCCGTCAACAACGAGCTCGCGACCTCGATCAATCTCCTCGATCCGCATCGGCTGGAAATCAAACTTCGGCAGGACATCGTTTTCCACGACGGCAAGCCGTTCAAGGCCGAGGACGTCAAGGCCACCTTCGAATATGGCGCCCTCCCCGACCGTCCGGCCCAGTGGTATCCGGGTCCGACCGAAACGCTGACCATCACCACGCCAGACGACTATACCGTCATCATCGACACCTCCAAGGGTGGCTACCCGGCCCATCTGTTCATCTTCCTCGCCTCCTTCCTGCCAATCATGTCGGCCAAGGACATCGCCGAAGGCCCCGGCGGCGTTCTGAGCCAGCGCCTCAACGGCACCGGCCCCTTCAAGTTCGTCGCGCAGCAGGGCAACGACACGGTGCTTGAGGCTTTCGACGGCTACTTCAAGGGCAAGCCGGCCATTCCGGCCATCCATTTCACCTTCGTCGGCGATTCTACCACACGCATGCTGTCGCTGATGAACGGCCAGGCGTCGATCGTCGAACGCCTCGAGCCGGAACAGGTGGCGACGCTCGAAAGCAATCCGGCGATCAGCATCAACAAGGTGGTTTCGGTCGAGAACAAATATCTCTGGTTCCGCTGCTCCAAGCCGCCATTCGACGATCCACGGGTGCGCATGGCCGCCTGCCATGCCATCGATCGCACCCAGATCCTGGAAGTACTCGGCTCGGCCGGACACGCCTCGTCCAACTTCGTCTCGCCCGTCAAGTTCGGCTACATCGACCTGCCCAACTATCCCGAATACGATCCCGACAAGTGTCAGGCGCTCCTGGCCGAAGCCGGTTTCCCCAAGGGAGTGGGATTGCCGCCACTCGAGTACATCACCTCGGTCGGCTTCTATCCCAAGACCAAGGAATACGGCGAAATAATCGCCGCCATGCTTCAGGAGCAGGGGCTCCCGGTCAGCCTCACCGTACTTGAGCCGGCAGCCTGGAACGAGCGGCTCTACGATCGGCCCGGCGGCGGTCCCGGCCACATGGTCGACTGCGGCTGGTCCACCGCCTCCCCCGAGCCGGATCTCGTCCTGCGCACCCACTTCCATTCGTCCTCGCATCGCATCACCGGCATCGTCGACAAGGACATCGACGCCAGTCTCGACAAGGAGCGCTCTGCCCCGACACTCGAGGCGCGCCAGAAGATCCTGCAGGAAGAGACCATGCCGCTCATCGCCAGCAAGATGCCGGCCCTGTCGCTGTTCACCTCGGTGATGATCCACGCCATGCAGAAGGAGTTCGTCGGCCTCTACATCTATCCGGACGGCTCGATGGACGCCTCCGCGGCCGCCTGAAGCCAGCACGTTGTTCGCGGAAAGGGGTCGGGCGGCGGCAATCGCCGCCCGGCTTCTCCGAAGTTCAAGACCGTTGCGAGTGGAGACGTCGGTTCCATGTTCGTCATGAATTTCCTCATCCGTCGCCTCGCTCAGGGCGTCGTGATCATCTTTCTGGTGTCGTTGCTGATCTTCACGCTACTGCGTGTCGTTCCCGGCGACCCCGTGCGCATGATGGCTGGCGGCATGGCGCCGGATGCGCTGATCGAGCAGATCGCCAAGGACATGGGGCTCAGGGATCCCATCCTGGTCCAGTTCGGTCGCTATGCCGCTGGCGTGGTGCAGGGCGATCTCGGTCAATCCTTCGTTCGCCCGGCCAACGGCGCGGCCACAGGCGGTGCCACCTTCAACGACAGCTCGCGCGGCGAGCGCGCCGAGGTGTTCGACCTCGTCGTTGATGCGCTGCCGATGACGCTCCAGCTCGCCGCCCTGGCGCTCGCCTTCGCCCTGGCCTTCTCCGGGCTGGTCGGCATCGCCGGTGGTCTTGCGCCGGGCCGATGGCCCAACAAGCTCGCCTTCTACATATCCTCGATCTTCATCTCGCTTCCCAATTTCTGGCTCGGCATCGTGCTGACACTGCTGCTGTCGGTGAAGCTCGGCTGGCTGCCGGCCATCGGCTACAATGGCTTCGGCTACACGATCCTGCCGGCCATCATCCTGGCCGTGGAGCTGTCGCCGGTGCTGATCCGTACTCTGACGAGCTCGATCGCTGCTCAGATGGGCGCGTCCTACGTGGCCGTCGGCGCGGTGCGAGGCCTGAGCCGCTCCCGGATCATCGCCAACCACGTGCTTCGCAACGCCTCGGTGCCGCTGCTCAACCTCCTCGGCATCCAGTTTTCCGGCCTGCTCGGCGGCGTGGTCATCGTCGAGTACATCTTCGACTATCCCGGCCTCGGCCTGTTGACCATCAACGCGGTATTGCAGCGAGATTTTCCGCTGATCCAGGGCATTGCCATCGTCACCTCCGCCATTTTCGTGCTGATCAACATCCTCGTCGATCTTGCCGCCACCTCCATCGACCCGAGGCTAGAATACTGATGGCCAGCCTGACCTCCGATACCGAGCTGCCAACACCGATGTTGGCTAGCCAGTCCATCGCCCGCCGGATCTTCCACCGCGCCGTCCGTTCCTCCGCCTTCCGGGTGGGCATCGTCCTGTTCGTCATCCTGCTGCTGGCAACAACCTTCTATCCCGAGCTCAGCGGCATCGATCCGACCAAGATGAACGTCAAGGCCCGCCTCTTGCCGCCGCTTTTCTTCGGGGACAACTGGAGCTGGGCGCATCCGCTCGGTACCGACCAGATCGGCCGCGACATGCTGGTGCGCACGCTGGTCGGTCTGCGCTATTCCTTCCTGATCGGTGTGCTGTCGGTGGTGGTGACATTGTTGATCGGCTGCGCCTTCGGTACCGTCGCCGGCTATTTCGGCGGCCGCATCGACGCGGTGATCATGCGCATCACCGACGCTCAGCTATCGATCCCGATGATCATCCTCGCGATCGCCATCCTCGGCGTGTCACGGCCGACCATTCCGGCTATCGTCATCGTGCTCGGGCTGTCGAACTGGCCGGTCTACGCCCGCATCATGCGTTCGGTCATGATGACCGAGCGCCAGCAGGAATACGTCCGCGCCGCCAAGGTCAGCGGGGCCAACGATGCCTCAATCATCTTGACGCTGCTGCTACCTCTGCTGCTGCCGCCGGTGCTGTTTACGTCCATCCTGGACATCGCCCGGATGATGATCTTCGAATCCATCCTCGGTTTCCTGGGCCTCGGCGTGCAACCCCCGACCCCAACCTTCGGCAACATCATCGCCGATGGGCGCAAATACCTGATGAATGCCTGGTGGATCGCCACTATGCCCGGTCTGTTCCTCGGGCTGACACTGACCAGCATCAACCTTGTCGGTTCGGCCCTGGAGACCGCCCGCAACGCCATCCACGAGGGCAAGTCATGACCGCGCCCCTTCTCGACGTTCGCAACCTGTCGGTCGGTATCGGCTCCACCGGTCGATTGATCCTCGACGATGTGTCGCTTTCCCTGAAACCCCGCGAAATCGTCGGCCTCGTCGGCACTTCGGGCGCCGGCAAGACCGTGCTCTCCAAAGCGCTGGTCAATTGGCTGGCGCCGCCGCTC
>JAGSYV010000039.1 GCA_018262505.1 Pseudomonadota bacterium | reverse complement strand
TTCCCGGCAGATTTCGGCGCTTGAAGCTCATCTCGGCATGCGCCTCCTGCATCGGTCGACCACCGCGCTGGCGCTGACGTCGGAAGGCGAGCGGACCATTCCGATGGCGCTCAGGGTCGTCGAGGCGGTGGAGGCGCTCGGCGAGTCCACCGATCCGGCGGGAACCGTCTCCGGCAAGGTGCGGCTTTCCTTGCCTGCGCCGCTAGGGCTTTTCATGAGTGAGCGGATTGGCGCTCTTCTCGATCGTCATCCAGGCCTTCACGTCGAACTGTTGTTTCGCGAAGAGCCATCCGATCTGGTCGGCGAAGGCATCGACATCGAGGTGCGCCTCGGCCCCGTCAGCGATCCCGGCCTGATAGGCCGTCGGATTGGCTGGACGACCGCCTTTCTCGTCGCCGCGCCGCCTATCTCGAAAAGCGCGGGGTTCCCCGAACACTGGACGATCTGAGCCACCATGATTGCATCTGTTACCGACGCGGCGGCGACGGCCATTGCTGGCTGTTCTCCAACGGGGCGGAGGACGTGGCCGTGCGGATCGTGCCCCGCCTCGTCGTCGACAATGCGGTTGCCGTCCACCGCGCCGCGCTGGCTGGGGCCGGCATCGCGATCCTCTCCCACATCCTGGCGCTTCCCGATATCGAAAGCGGTCGCTTGGTCAATTTGATGCACGAATCTCCGCCGGCCCGTCTGCCAATCAATCTCGTTTATCCTTCCCGCCGCAACATGCCGCTGCGCGTCAGAACCGTCATCGATTATCTCGTCACGGCGATGCGGGAAGACGCCTTCATGGCTGCGTCTTCGGCGTAGAAGCCGAATTGGGGGGCAGGCGGTGGTCGGTTAAGACGCCCACAGGGACGCAAAACACGGCGTGAGGCTGACAGCGCCAATTCGGTACTTTCTGACTTGCCTACATACCAACTAGTTGGTATGTATTGTTGCGAGGAGGAGGCAATGGCAAGAAGTGCTGCGAAACCGGATGCCCGTTCAAAGTTGCTGGCGGCTGCCTTGTCGGTGATCCGGACCAAGGGCTATTCGGCAACCACGGTGGACGAGCTTTGCGCGGCGGCCGGGGTGACCAAGGGGGCCTTCTTCCATCACTTCAAGACCAAGGACGAGCTCGGCGTTGCGGCGGCGGACCATTGGTCGGAGACCACCGGGGCGATGTTCGCTGCGGCGCCCTACCATCAGTTGGCCGATCCCTTGGATCGCTTCCTGGCTTACATCGATTTCCGCAAGGCGCTGCTGCAGGGCGGGGTGCCGGAGTTCACCTGCCTGGTCGGCACCATGGTGCAGGAGACCTACGAGACGGCGCCGGCCATTCGCGATGCCTGCGATCGCAGCATCAGCCGCCACGCGGCGACGCTGGTCGCCGACATCGAGGCGGCGATGGCCGAACGCGGCATGACGCCGACGTGGACGGCGCAGTCGCTGGCCCTGCACACGCAGGCCGTTCTCCAGGGCGCGTTCATCCTCGCCAAGGCCAAGGCCAAGGACAAGAATGCGGCAGGGGTGGCGGCCGACAGCGTCGACCATCTCAAGCGCTACCTCGAATTGCTGTTCGGCCGGACGCCGAGCAGCATCACCTGAGCGTTCCGGTGAGGACGGTCACCGGTAAGCTCTCATGCGACCCTGAGGTTCAAGAGGAGGAAACTGACATGACCGATCTCGTGACGTGCCTGTGGTTCGACCATGGTGAAGCCAAGAAGGCGGCGGAATTCTATGCCAAGACCTTTCCCGATAGTCATGTCGGCAAAGCCGGCAATGCGCCCAGCGATTTTCCCGGCGGCAAGGCCGATGTCGAGCTGACGGTGGATTTCACCGTGCTCGGGCGGAAGTTCATCGGTCTCAACGGCGGGCCGACTTTCAAGCCGGACGAGGCCGTCAGCTTCATGGTGATCACCGAAAGCCAGGAGGAAACCGACCGCTACTGGAATGCCATTATCGAGGGTGGCGGCGCCGCGAGCGAGTGCGGCTGGTGCAAGGACCGCTGGGGCTTTTCCTGGCAGATCACGCCCCGCGTGCTGCTCGACCTGATGGCCAGTTCCGACCGCGCCAAGGCCAAACGTACCTTCGAGGCGATGATGCAGATGAGCAAGATCGACATCGCCACGCTGGAAAAGGCGGCCGCCGCTGCCTGATGCCACCCTGGGGGGCTTCGATGATTCCGACCATTACGGCCTTCGAGTGCTCGCCCGATCGCGGCAAGGGCCTGGCGCGCGACATGCGCGTGCGCTGGGCGCTGGAGGAGGCGGGCCAGCCCTATGACGTTCGGCTCGTTTCCTTTGACGCGATGAAAGAGGCGGCGCATCTGGCACTGCACCCCTTCGGCCAGATCCCGACCTATGAAGACGGCGACCTCGTGCTGTTCGAGACGGGATCGATCATCCTGCATATCGCCGAGCAGGACGCCAACCTGCTGCCCAGGGCGGCCAGGCCGCGGGCGCGGGCGATCACCTGGATGTTCGCGGCGCTGAATACGGTGGAGCCGCCCATCCTCGATCTCATGATCGCCAGGATCATCGAGAACGACATGCCTTGGGCCAAGGACCGCCTGCCGCTGGTGATGGACCGCATCCGCGTCCGGCTGGCTCAACTATCCGGTCGGCTCGGCGACGCCGAATGGCTGGATGGGGCGTTTACCGCCGGCGACCTGATGATGGTGTCGGTGCTGCTGCGGCTCAGGATGTCCGGGCTGCTCGACGAGTATCCGAACGTCGCCGCTTACGTCGCGCGCGGCGAAGCCCGCCCCGCCTACCAGCGCGCCTTCGCGGCGCAATTGAAGGTGTTCACGGACAGGACGTAGAGGCCTTATCGGGGCTATTGGCGTGGGAGGCGGTGCGACGGCACGGCCGAAGCCGGACCGCCGCACCAGGAGGCGCCGATGTCAACGTAAAATGGGGGCAATTCGGCGCAGAAAAATTCTAGCAATACAAATTTCAGTACACCTACAGCATCTCCGTCTCGATATACTCGAGACAGATAATAAAATTCCCATTTTACCAGTTTAGCAGGCATGAATTGCCTACAAGCCGCCTTGGCGCACATGACGTCATGGCGACAGTGAATCTTATTATTACGACTTATTTAATGGTTCAAGTGAGAAAATATAGAATCTACACAATATAGTATTAACCAATTATCATTGGTAATATATAAGAATTATTATAATGTATTCCTATAAATCAAACCTATTCAGTTTTATTATTTACAACTGGCATATCGTAATTAATATTTCGTTACTTACTGGTTGTTCGCAAGTTTAAATCCGTAGAGACGGAAATTTGATTGTGTGTTTTCTGCTTCTTGCTGCCGGTGGAAAACGCCGAGTGGGCGATGCGCTGATGGTCAACCTGGAGGCGCTGTCGCCAACGCTGATCCTGTCGACGCCCTCTCTCGACAGTCTGACGCCGGTACTCAAGAAAATCACGCCGGTGCTGCGGCTGTCCATTTATGACGCCAGCGGCGGCTCCGTGCTGCCGAAGGCGGAGGCGGCGACACGCATCCTTGGCGATCACCTCAATCGGCGCGCCGAGGCCGACGCCTTTCTTCAGCGGGCCGACCGGCACTTCGCCCGCTACCGCGAGGCGGTGCGGACGGCCGGCGCCGGCATCCTGGTGCTGGCCGACTGGGCCGGGCGCAACCTTGCCTTCCTCTATGAGATGCCGGCCGGGTTGGTGGCGGCGCTGATCGGCACGCTCTTGCTGTTGGCCTTGATCTGGCGGCGGTGAGCGAGGTGCTCCCGTTCGATGGTGGGCTACTGTCCGTCGGCGTCGGGGTCGCCGGCCATCACGCGCTCTCGATGGGCGAGGATGACCGCGGTAGCGAGGCTGGACCAACCTTGCAGCAGGGAGCCACGCCCATAAGGCGGGGAGAAATATTCCACGGCCCCCATCCATCCCTGGTCGAGGCAGGTTCGCCACCAGCGCGTCAGCGGATAGTACCAACCGTCGAGGCCGCGCTTGAGCCGCTCGTCGGCATAGAGCGCCGACAGATACGGCCAATCTGAACCGTTATGGTAGCGATAGGGGAACGACGATTTGGCTCGGGTGTCGCTCCTGCGCCTGAAGGGCGGGAAAGCGCACATCACGCCCCAGTCGCCGTAAGGCTGTTCGGCGTTGGCGCGGGTCTCCAGCCTGCTGGCGACGTGGCCGAGAATGGCGCGCGCCTGCTGCTCCGGCGCCGCGCCGAAGCGCAGCAGCGTGAGGCTGTCGAGGGTCAGATGATCCTCGGTGAACCCGTCGGCGGTGCGATAGTCGGCGTACCATCCTTGCGGCAGCAGCAACGCGGGGGCAAGCGCCGTCTTCGCCTCGGTGAGCGAGGTGGCCGCGGCGGCGGCCAGCTCAGGGTCCAGGCCGGCGCAATGCCGGACGATCGCCTCGAGCGTGCCGACCCACAGGCCGACGTCATAGGAGACCGAGCCGCCGCGATAGACATTGTCGGCCCAGTCGCGATCGTGTCTGGGCTTTTGCGGCAGGCCCTGTCCCGCTGCGGCAAACGCGGCGTAGCGTCGATAGACCGCCCTTACCTTGTCCAGATGCTTGCGCAGCGGGCGGTCGTCGCCGGTGGTGCGCACGTAGTCGTCGATGGTCAGGACAAAGAACAAGGGGCTGTCGAAGTGGTCGCTCCACCAGTCGCCGGGCCGCAGGTGGCTTTCCGTGACGTTGGGGTTTTCGAGCCGGGCCTGCTCCCAGGCGAGCGACTGCATCGGCCCCGTCATGATGACGCCGCTCGGCGCCTCGCCGTCATCCTGCATGCCCTCGGCGAGGATGTCGATCTGGTCGGCCAGCACCTCCGGGCAGATGGGGAGCAGCGCCTGATGGGTCCAGTAGCCGTCGCGATAGTAGGTGCGGGCCGGCGCGCTGTAGGCCTGTCCGGCGGCGAGGCCGGCAAAGGCGTTCCGCTCGTTGCGGCGGATGCTGGACAGGGCGGCGTGCAGCCCTTGCGAGACCATGCCGCGCAACAAGGCGCTCCCTTCGGGCAGGCCGTCGCAGCGCTCGACATAGGCGGCGGCTTCATCGGCGATCGCTTCGCTGGACAGCGCCAAGGCGGTCTCCGCCTCGCCGAGGCTGGCACCGCAGGCGATGGCCGTGTCCGTACCGCGCGTCTCGACGATGACCCAGCCCCAGCCGGTTTCGGCGAGACGCCGTTCGCCGCGCCGGTGGAGCGGCCGTCGTGGTTCGGTCAGTCCCCACCAGGCGCAACGCGAGGCCGGACGGATCGAGGTGACACGCGCGTTCCTCAGCAGCATGACCGGCTGCGACTGGGCGACCAGGGCCGCGCCATTGGCGGCAGTGAGCCGGTTCGGGGCGAAGACATAGGGCTGAGCCCAGCCGGAGAATCTGATGCTGGCAAGCGCGCCTGCCCCCCACAGGGCCAGCTTGATCCGACCGTCGGGAAACAGGTCGGCTTGCAGGCGTGGCGCCATGATCGGCAGCAGTACCGGCTGCGAGGACTGGATCTGGCCGTCCGGCCGCGCCGTGAGCAGTGCATTGTCGACCCGGTAGGATTCAGGGGTGCCCTTGGCCATCAAATCACCTTTTCGATTGGCTCCAACGACGTCGGAAGCGAATGGAGCTAACTCAGGCATCGGACCGAAAAGTGGCCCCGGTTTTCGGGAAATCCGATGCGCGAACAAGGATCCAGCGTATCGGACCGAAAAGTGGCCCGGTTTTCGGGAAATCCGATGCACGAACAAGGCCCGATGACATCGGACCGGACATGCCGGGGATTTCAGCCGGCTACGGTTCCGAGGCGGATGCGCTCGCCGTCTGGACCGAAGAACAGGACGTCGCCGGCATTGAAGCGGGCGTGATAGGTTTGGCCCGGACCAACATCGCGCGCGCCATTGGCGCCGATGGTCAAGAGGTCGCCGCCGTCGTAACCGGCGTAGACGAAGGTGTCGCTGCCCAGATGCTCGGCAAACTCGACCTTGAGCCTCAGCGACAGGGTGCCGTCCTGAACGAAGTGTTCCGGTCGGATGCCGACGGTGACGGGCGAGCCGGCGGCGATCGGCAGATTTGCCGGGATCCGCACGTCGCCATGACGATGCAATCGGACCGACCCGGCCTCGGCTATGGCCGGCAGGAAGTTCATCTTGGGCGAACCGATGAAACCGGCGACGAACATGTTGTCGGGGTCGTCGTAGAGCTGAAGCGGCGATCCCACCTGCTCGATCACGCCGTCGCGCAGCACCACGATGCGGTCGGCGAGCGTCATGGCCTCCACCTGGTCATGGGTGACGTAGATGATGGTGGTGTTGAGCTTGCGGTGCAGCCGTGCCAGCTCGATGCGCATGTGAACGCGCAATTCGGCGTCGAGATTGCTGAGCGGCTCGTCGAACAGGAAAACGCGTGGGTGCCGGACGATGGCACGACCGATGGCGACACGCTGGCGCTGGCCGCCGGAGAGCTCCTTGGGTTTGCGGTCGAGCAGCGGCTCCAGTCCGAGCGTGCGGGCCGCCTCGCCCACCTGCCGGGCGATCTCGGCCTTGGGCACGCCGGCGTAGCGCAGGGCAAAGCCCATGTTGTCGCGGACGCTGAGATGGGGGTAGAGCGCGTAGGACTGAAACACCATGGCGATGCCGCGCTCGGACGGCTCGACATCGTTCATGCGGGCGTCGCCGATGAACAAGTCGCCCGAGGAGATTTCTTCCAGGCCGGCGATCATGCGCAGCAGGGTGGACTTGCCGCAGCCGGAGGGACCGACGAAGACGATGAATTCCCGGGGTTGGATTTCGAGGTCCACCCCCTTGATGACGTCCACCATCCCGAAGGACTTTTTCACGCCGCTCAGTTTCAGTTCGCTCATCGCCGGCTTCCCGCGTCGGAGGTGATCTTCACGCCGACCTTGCCGAGCCGGGCGTGGGTGATGGTGGCGGTGATCTCGCCGGCGCCGCGCGCGGTGATCCAGAAGCCCACCGAGCCACCGATCAAGGAGACCTGGCCGGGACCGACCAATTCGCCGGGGCCGGTGACGTCGATGCCGATCGGTTCGAACATGTAGGGCAGCCGGTTGCCCATCTGGTCGAGAGCGCGGACGATCACCCGCACGCTGTCGCTGGCGCCGATGCGGGTGGCGTCCGGCGAGACGACGAGGGAACTGGCCACGGGGTCGGCGACGAACTCTGCCTTGCAGACCGGCTTGCCGCCGACGTAGCCGGTGAACGTCACGTTCTGCCAGCCCATGCCCCAGTGGCCGAATTCCTCGTTGGGATAGTCCTCGCGGCGGATGATCACCGGCGGGTGCGGCAGATGCGGATAGGTCGCCCGGTCCGGCGCGAAGCGGCGCGGCGGCATGTTGCCGCTCGTCAGTTCAACCTCGTCGCAATTGGTCAGGATGATCAGCGGCAGCACGCCGCCGTGGTTGCGGTCGCCGCGCGTCCAGAAGGTCACCGGCTTCAGGATGGCCTCGTCGGACGGCTCGCACTGGCTGGCGTAGACGAAGGCGGCAAACTTCGGTTCGCGGAACATGTCCATGACGCCGTGATGGCAGATGCGATCGCCCGAGCCGAAGTCCTTGTGGGTATTGTAGTCGAAGGCGCACCAGCCGATGGCGCCGGCGATCTCGGGGTCGCCGTAGGCGGCGTTCAGCACTTCGAGGTGGCGGGTGACGTGCTCGGCCTGACGCTGTTCCTGATCGTAGACCTTGGTGGGGTACATGTGACCGGCAAACTCGGTGATCATGTAGGGCACCGTCCGGTCGAGTCCCGTCACCTCCTTCTGCGGTCTCAGCGGCGTGCGCGGCCGATTGCCGCCAATCTCCTCCATGCCGAGAATGAAGTCGTTCATGGCGTAGACGTCTTCCAAGAGCTCGCTTTCGACGATGCAACGCACGCCGCTGGTCGGGCGCGTCGTGTCGAGCTGGCGCGCCAGGCGATTCGTCTCCGCATAGAAGGCGTGGTTGTCCTTGGATTCGTTGACGCGCACGCCCCAGATCACGACCGACGGATGGTTCCAGTCGCGTCGGATCATCGACCGAACATTCTCGACCGAGGCTTCTTGCCAGGCCTTGTCACCCACGTGCTGCCAGCCGGGAATCTCTTCGAACACCAGAAGCCCGATCTCGTCGCAGCGGTCGAGAAACCAGGTCGACTGGGGATAGTGGGAGGTGCGTACGATGTTGAGCTTGAGGACTTGCTTGAGAATGTCGGCGTCGCGTTCCTGTGCGGCGCGGCCGAGGGCATAGCCGACGTAGGGGAAGGACTGGTGCCGGTTAAGTCCGAGCAGCTTGAGTGGCGTCCCGTTGAGGCGGAATCCGTCGGTGGTGAACTCGACGCTGCGGAAACCGAAACGGACGCGCCTTTCGTCGATGCCGCTCGCCGTCGCGAGGCGGACGACCATTTCGTAGAGGGTCGGCGACGCAAGATCCCACAGGCGGATGTCTGCGAGGCCGGCGAAGGCGAGCTGGACGATGTTCGCCTCAAGCGGGGCTGAGGCGTCTGCGATCGTCTCGCCCTTCGGGGAGCGCAACGTGACGGTGACCGTTCCCGAAAGCGGCAGGTTTTGCGGGTTGGCGAGTTCGATGGCCACCGTCGCCCGTTTCAGTGGCGCAAGGACGTCGGGTGTTTCGATCTTGCAGTTGGCAATGGAAACCGGCGCGGTGATGCGCAGCCAGACGTCGCGATAGATGCCGGCATAGGTCAGATAATCGATGCGCGCGCCAAAGGGTGGGATGGCGGGATTCTCCGAACCGTCGATCTTGACGGTGATCAGATTCTCGCCGGCTCTGAGGCGGCCGGTCAGCCGCGCCTCGAATGGCGTGTAGCCGTCGGCGTGGGCGGCGATGCGCTCCCCGTTCAGATAGACGACGCTGTCGGCCATGGCGCCGTCGAAGACGAGGTCGACCTCTTGGCCGGCCCAATCGGCGTCGGCGACGAACCGCTTCTGGTAGGTGAAGGGCTTGCCGTAGGATTTCTCGTCGAAATAGGCGAACGGCAGCTCGACGGCGGTATGTGGCAAAGTTACCGGCTCACCGGGGAGCACCTCGCCGGCGCGAGCGGCATCGAAGCCGGGCGCAAAGGTCCAGCCATCGTTGAAGGCAACATGTGAACGCATCAAGGCACCTTATTTGACAGATCCGAGCATGCCCGCGACGAATTGGCGCTGCAGCACGAAGAACAGGACGAGTGTTGGCAGGGTCGCGAGGATGGTCGCGACGAGGATGACGCCGAAATCGGGCGTGTAGGCCGACGTCAGGGCAGAGATGACGAGGGTGATCGTTTTGTGCTCGGGGGTCTGGAGCACGATCAGAGGCCAGAGGAAGTTGTTCCAGCTCATCATGAAGACGATGATGGTGGCGGCCGCGTAGGTCGACCGCATCGCCGGCATGTAGACGTGCAGGAAGATCTGCCACTCCCGGAGACCGTCGATGCGGGCCGCGTCGCGCAACTCCCCGGGGAAGGCCTTGGTGGCCTGGCGGAAATAGAAGATGATGAAGATGGAGGCGATGCTTGGCAGGACGACGGCGACGAACGTGTTGGCCAGCCCGGCCGACGAAACCATGATGAACAGCGGCACCATCAACGCCGCGAAGGGAACCGACAGCAGCAGCAGTAGCAGCGCGAATATCCGCTCCCGGATGCGCGATCGGAACATCTCGAAGCCGTAGCCGGCGAGCGAGGAGACCAGCAGCGTCAGCAGTGTGCCGGCCACCGCAAGGCCCGCCGAGTTGAGAAACACCCGACCGAGGTCGACCTGCTCCAGCAATCTCTCGATGTTGGCGAGCAGGTTGCCGCCGAAGCTCGTCTTGCCCTTGACGATTTCGGCCGACGTGTTGGTGGCGCCGACGATCATCCAGTAGAAGGGGAAGATCGAGACGAAGGTGGCCGCCGACAGAACGCTGTAGACGATGGCGTATCGGGTGATCTTGGAGGTCCCGGTCATTTCTTGTCCCTCGCGATCAGAAATTGCAGGAAGCTCAGGATCGCCACGAGCACGACGATGACGTAGGACACGGTGGCCGAGTAGCCGAAGCTCGGCATGAACTGGAACGTCAGGTTGTAGATGTAGAGCGACAGGGTCAGCGTGGCGTCGCCCGGTCCGCCCTGGGTGATGTTGTTGACCTCGTCGAACAGCTGCAGTGTGCCGATGGTCGAGATGATCGAGGTGAACAGGATCACCGGCTTCAGCAGGGGGATGGTGAGGCGGAAGAAACGCGCCCGCGCAGGAATTCCGTCGATGCGCGCCGCCTCGTAGATCGACTGGTCGATGTTCTGCAACGCCGCCAGATAGAAGATCATGTTGTAGCCGGTCCAGCGCCAGGTGATGGCGAGGATGATCATGACCTTGGCCCAGAAGGGATCGGTCAGCCATTGGATCGGCTCGGCAATCAGATGAAGGGCCATCAGGCCGTTGTTGACCACGCCGTCACTCTCGAACATCGAGCGGAACAGAGCCGAATAGGCGACCAGCGAGGTGACGCAGGGCAGGAAGATGGCCGTGCGGAAGATGCCACGTCCCCACAGCTTGGCGTCATTGAGCATGACGGCGAAGACGAGGGCCAACAGGATCATGATCGGCACCTGCACCACGAAGAAGACGCAGGTGTTGGTCAGGGCGTGCAGAAAGACCTTGTCGCCGAACAGTCTGAGGATATTGGCGAAGCCGCCGAAATGCAGGTTGGATCCCTTGCCGACCTGCAAGCTGATCCAGAGCGACCAAAGGATCGGATAGACGAGGAATATGCCCAGCAACGCGAGGGCCGGCATGACGAACAGCCAGCCATTGATCTGTTCGCCGTGAGCGATCTTTGAGCGCATCGATTTGGTGCCCCCGCAAGGACAGACGTGCCGGCGCCGCATGCGACGCCGCGTCCTGAAAGGCCCGGACAGCGCAGAAGCGCTATCCGGGACGGTCTGCGATCACTGGATCTGCTGGCTGACCCGGTCGTTGATGGCCTTGAGAGCCTCATCGACGCTGCCGCCCTTGGCGATCGACGGCAGCTGCGCCTGGATGGCGGAGTTCACTTCCTGCGTGAAGGTGCCGTAGTCGACCGATGGGATCTGACCGAGCCAGTTGGAGAAATTCTCCCAGACGGGCGCGCCGCCGAAGAACGGGTCGCTCGCCTTGTAGGCGGCGCCTTCGCGGGCGGCCAGCAGAGAGCCGACGGCGCCCTGGTTGATCAGAATGCCCTGATAGAAGTCGATGTCGCCGGCCCAGACGGTGTTGAGGAAGTCGGTCGCCGTCGTCTTCTGCTTGGACGAGGAGAAGACGTACCAGCTCGAGCCGCCCCAGTTGGAATAGTGGGTCGCGCCTTCGATGCCGTCGAGCTTGGGCAACGGCGCCACGCCCCACTTGCCGGACTGGTCCGGGCTGCCCTTGATGGTGCCGGTCATCCAGGCGCCGGAGGCCACGGCGGCGACGTCGCCGGACGTGAAGGCGCCCGTATAGGCCGACCAGCCGGAAACCGGCTTGACGATGTCCGCCTTCCAGAGCTTGGAGTAGGTTTCGAGGGCCGCCTTGAGCGGGGCGTTGTCGATGATGTCGAGCTGGCCGTCGGCGGTGAAGAACCATTTGCCGGCCGACTGCATCATCGCTCGGACAAGGCCAGCCTCGTTGAAGTCGAGGTCGAAGAAGTCGTGGCCGGTCTTGGCCTTGACGTCCTTGCCGATCTTGATCAGCTGATCCCAGGTGATGTCCTGAAGATCGGCCGGCTTGTAGCCGGCGGCCGCCAGATAATCGGACCGGTAGAACAGTCCCGTGACACCGGAATCAAAGGGCACCGAATAGGATTTGCCGTTGTAGGTCGCGGCTGCCACCTTGTAGGGGGCGAATTTCTTGAGGTCGATGGCGTCGGAGAGCGGCTCGAAGGCGGCCGGGAACCCCTGCAGGAAGCGCTGGGCGTTGTCGTCCTGGATGAGGACGATGTCAGGCAGTCCGTCCGTGACGTTGGCGAGAAGCTGGGTCTGCAGTTTCTGCTTGATGTCGTTCTGGGCGATGTTGTTGACGGTGATCTTCACGTCCGGGTGCAGCTTGGTGTAGCGGGCGGCGGCATCCTGCATGGCGGGGACGTTGAAGTCCGGATCCCAGCACCAAACCGTCAGCTCGGATGCCGATGCCGACGCCATCATCCCCGCCCCGATAACCAGGCAACCGAATGCGCTCCCCCAGCGCGTGCTGAGCTTTTTCATGTCCGTTCCTCTCTCAGACGTGAGACCGACAGGGTTGGTCAACCCTCGTATCTAGTGAAAAACGAGTCTCAATATTCAGTGAAATTTCAGTCGAGTCAATTCTCAAATCCAGGCAATTCGTTTTGCCGTCAATTGCCGGGGTGTCGGTCGCGTTCATTCGGAAAGCGCGGGATGCGACGGGGCGGATTGCGAGGGCACCATTGGAGGTGGTTGCCTTTTCCCGACTCTGCCCGATGAGGGGCTGATTTAGGGGCGGGGATGCGCGATCTTGAATTTCAGTGAATAATTGGCGCTGGAAACGGAGATATTTCACTGAAAGACGGCGAACGGCTTGTTCGTGCCGACGGCTAACGATATTTGAATACAAGCTTTGCTTGAATGCACCGCGTATACGTCCGTCCGGTCAAACCGGCCGCCCCAGCTCTGCAACACCGGTCCGAATGACAATGGCCACTCTCAAGACAATTGCAAAGGCGGCAGGCGTTTCCTCAACGACGGTTTCCCGCGTTCTCAACTCCGATCAGACGCTCTCGATTTCCGAGCAGAAACGCCGGGCCATCATCGAGGCGGCGGAAGCGATGAACTACGCGCCGCCGCGCGTGCGCAAAAGCGCCGGGCGCAACACGCTTCGTCGCGTGGCGCTGGTGCATTTTCTGCGGCCGGAGCACGAGCTGGTCGATCCCTATTACGTTTCCGTCCGGCTCGGGGTCGAAAGCCGCTGTCAGACCCTCAGGATGGAGACCGTACGGGTCTATGGCTCCGACCGGTTGCCCGAACCGACGCTTCTGGAGAATGCTGCGGGCGTCATTGCGATCGGCAGTTTCGAGCCCGACTACATTGCCTGGCTGGAGCGCTATGGCCGTCAGGTGGTGTTCGCGGATTCCATCCCGTCCGGAGAGGAGTTCGACGCGGTTGCCAGCGATCTGTCGGTTGCCATGCGCAAGTTGCTGAATGCGCTGGCAAGCAGGGGCTACAAGCGCATTGCCTATGCCGGCTGGATCGGGCGCGCCGAGAGCGATCCTCACGGCGAGATCCGCTGCCGTACCTACGTGGCCTGGATGCGCGAGCACGGCGGCTTCGATCCGGCCTATTGCGCCACCGAACTCAATCCGGACCACAACCCGGAACAGCTTGGCTATCAGATGGCCGAAAGGCTGATGGGCCAGCCGAGCCGGCCGGATGCCATCATCACCTGCAACGACAACATGGCCATCGGCGTCTACAGAAAGCTGCAGGAACTCGGCCTGTCGATTCCCGGCGATGTCGCCGTTGCCAGCTTCAACGACATTCCGACCGCCCCCTTCCTCACGCCGCCACTGACGACGGTCCGCCTTCCGGCCGAACAGATCGGCGAGGTGGCCGTCGATCTCTTGCGCGAGCGTCTGGGGGGACGCACGCTCGTCAAGCAGATCACGCTGGCCAGCCAGATCGTCTGGCGTGCCAGCGTCAGCTGACGGTTGCCCAATCGCACTGGGAGCGCCGCCCGATTCGGGTGCTCCAGGATGATCACCGCCGGCCCTGCGGCAGCGGGCAGGTGGCGCCGCAGCCGCCGACGCCGGGCACCAGATAGCGCAGGCAGCAGACCTTGCGTTGCGACTGGAGGCTGGTGCCGCCGGCATCCGGAATGCGTTTGATCAGCCCCTGCAAGGGGTTGTCCGTGCCGTCGGCGAGCTTGTGGTCGCTGGTGCCCTTGTCGAGATAGTCGGCGGCGCTGTCGACGTAGTCGTAACGCAGGCCGCCGGTCAGCGTCAGCTTGTCGAACAGCGTCAGTTCGTCCTGGGCGTAGACGCCGGCGGCGCTCTGCTTGACGCGCCAACTCACGTAAGGCGCCGGGGAGACGCAGGAGAGGCCGCAATAGGTGGGGTTGGCGGTGGGATCGGTGGAGGCGCCGTAGACCTCCTTGTAATCGAGGCCGACATGCGAATAGCGGGCATTCTGCCGGAAGGTTAGGCTGTTATCGAAGCGGTGGCATGAACTCGTAGCCGGCATCAGCCTGAATGGTGTCGAACCTGTTGTAGTCGGGTTCGCCCAGGAAGGAGGCGATATCGATGTTGACGCCGTGGGGAATGCCGTGCGCCGGTTCCTGTCTCGACCACGATCGGATCGAGATCGGTGGAAGACTGGGCGACCGCTGCCGACACCGAAAGCGTGGCGATGACGGCAAGGCTTGCTCCGGACATGAGAATGCCGGCGCCGCGACCGGCTGGCCGCAGCTTGTGGTTTCCTATGGCTCGACACACGGAGCCCCCAGGATAACGTTTGATTCACTGCAGAGAACAGTTCACGCAATGCATGGGCCGGCGATCCTCTTGTTGGCAGTCGAAGTCTGAAAACCTTCCGATCCAGACATCTGGTCGCGCAAAGTCATGTATCGAGAAGACGACCATCTTCTCGGTCAGGCGCGGCGGACGCCGATGTTTCCCGCCGGACGGTTTGTCACGGGGAGACGGGAGCGGAAACCGTGCTCGCCCGCCGTTCCAGGATCTTCACCACCGCGTCGGCGATGGGGGCGGTGACCAGCTCGGCGCCGACAGCGTTGAGGTGGTTGGAATCCTCGTAAAGCGGCAGGCCGTCCCGGGCGTAGGCGCAGGTGCTGGCATCGCACAGCGTGTCGTCGGGCTCGACGACGCTGACGTCCTCCGCCTTGTTCACCGCCGTCATGGCCGGCCGGACGATCGATTGCCGGAGATCGACGTCGGCGCGGTGCGCGTCCGGCACCGGGATGCCGATCTGCGCCCGCCGCAGCACGGCGGAGGGCACGTCGAAATTCAATTCCGGCACCGGGCCGACCAGCAGTACCTCGGCGCCGGCTTCCCGGATGGCGCGGATGGTGTGGTCGAGCGCATCGGCGAAGGAAATGGGGCCGCCCTTTTCCGCGTCGTAGAGGCCCTTGGGCGCGCCGCCGTCATAGGGCGCGCGCACCGGCGAGGCGATGTTGGCCCAGCGGTTGACGAGAATGACGACGTCGATCTTTTCCCGGGCCACCACCTTCAGGATATCGTCATGCAGGGTGGCGCAATTGGCGCGGTTCTTCGCCTTGGCCGTGGTGGTGCCGAACAGCATCTGGCAGTCGGCCATGGTCGAGAGAAGGCCGGAGAACCCGCGTTCGGCGAGGCGGCCGTTCAGCTCCGGGGCGATCATGCCGGCGTGGGAGTCGCCGGCGAGAAGATAGCGGGGCGGGGTGTCGGCGCCGCACAGCGCGAAATGGCTGGTCCTGGCGACGTAGTCGATGCCGGGGCCGCGACAGCTCGTGCTGTGTCGGGGCGCCGCATCGATCCGGGCCAGGAGGTCGCGCGCGTCGGCGTCGAGACGGATGGGAAAACCGCCGGTCCACAGCGCCAACAGGGCGATGACCGTCAGCGCGGCGATGCCGCCACCGAGCCCGAGCGCCGGCCGCGCCACGCTCTGGCGGCGCCCGAGGCGGATGAACGGCAGCTCGACGACCTGCCGCAGGGCGATCGCCGCGACGAGGCACAGCAAAAGCAGCAACACCTCCACCGACCAGCTCTTCTCGGTGCCGCGCAGGATGTTCCAGAAGGCGATGATCGGCCAATGAGCGATATAGAGCGCGTAGGAAATGTCGCCGAGGAAGGCGACCGGACGCGACCGCGACAGGCGGGTGGCGGCGGGCAGGGCGTCGGAGGCGGCAAGGATGAACAGCGTCGCCGCCAGCGTCGGCAATAGCGCGGCGAGGCCGGGGAAGACGGTCTCGGCCGACAGCGCGAAGCCGGCGGCGATCAGCCCGGCGGCGGCGAGACCGATCATCAGCCGGCGGACGAGCGGCGACAGGTGAAGATGCGGCTCGATGGCGGCGAGCAGCACGCCGAGGCCGATCTCCCAGAAGCGGGTGAAGGGATAGTAGAAGGCCTTGGTGGCGTCGTTGAGGCCGTAGACGAACAGGCAGTTGATGGCGAACGACAGGCCGACGATCGCCAGGATGGCGGTGACGATGGCGCGCGTCGTTCGGCACCAGGCGAACAGCATCAGGAGCGGCGGCGTCAGCAGATAGAACTGCTCCTCGACGGCCAGCGACCAGAAATGGATGAGCGGCGTGGCCGCGACGGCCGGCGCGAAATAGCCGAGGCGATCGGCGAAATAGAAGTTGGAGACCGAGAACAGCGAGGCCAGCGCCGAGCCGGCAAGCCGCGCCAACTCGTCCGGCGTCATCAGCAGGAAGCCGGCAAAGAGCGTCAGGCCAGTGGTGGCGACGATGTTGGGAAAGATGCGGAAGAAGCGGCGCCGATAGAACGCCAGAACGCTGCGATGAGCGGCGTCGGCGAACAGGCCACGGAAGATGACGAAGCCGGAGATGACGTAGAAGATATCGACGCCGGCAAAGCCGCCGGGCAACAGGTCGGGGTTCACGTGGAAGACGAGAACGAAGACGGAGGCCAGCGCCCGGAGGGCATGGACGTCGTGCCGGAACGGCGCGCGTCGGGGCGGTGGGGTACCTGGGTTCATTCGGGTCTGGTTCTGATTCCGCTGTCGGCTGGCCGGTAACCTATCAGAGCCGCCTGCCGCGCTCAAATCGACGCGCCGATGGATAAGGGCGGGGCGGTTGAGCAGAGACTGCCGTGACCGATTGAACAGTCTGCTGCAAATGATATATGATATGCATATCAGGCGGAGGTGGAGATGCGGGCGCTGGTCGATATTCCCGACGAGATGATCGAAAAGCTCAATGCCCTGTCGCGCGAGAAGGGCGTCTCAAGGGCGTCGCTGATCCGGGCGGCGCTGTCCCGTCTTGTCGACGAGGCGCAGACGAGCGATGTCGATGCGGCCTTTGGCCTCTGGCGCGGCGGCGAGGATGGCCTCGCCTATCAGGAACGGGTGCGGTCGGAATGGTGAAGCCGCTGTTCGATAGCTGCATCCTGATCGACTATCTCCAAGGTGTTCCGGAAGCCCGCGAGGAACTGAGGCGCTATGATGAGAGCGCCATCAGCATCGTCACCTGGATGGAGGTGATGGTGGGCGCGGACGCCAGCGTCGAGGCGGCGACACGCGCCTTTCTCGCCGCCTTCGAGATAATCGGTATCGACGCGGAGATCGCCGAACGGGCGGTGATCCTTCAGCGCGGATCGCGTATCCGCCTGCCGGACGCCCTCATCAAGGCGACGGCCGATGTGGCCGGTGCGCTGTTGGTCACCCGCAACAGCCGGGATTTCCCGCCCGATATGCCGGGCGTCCGGATCCCCTATGGGCTGAAAGGGTGAGTGGCGTCCCCGCCTTGCCCTTGCCGCTTGCCGGCTTTAATGCTGGAGCACGTCAACAAGGAGATAGGTCCATGTCGTTCCTGAAAAAGCTGTTCGGCCTCGGTGATCGTGCGCCGGCGGCGGAAAAGCCGGCCGAGACGCAGGACTACAAGGGCTTCAAGATCGCCGCGACGCCGTTCAAGGCCGATGGCCAATGGCAGCTCTGCGGCGTGGTCAGCCTCGAGGAAAACGGCGTCACGCGTGAGCATCGCTTCATCCGCGCCGACAAGTTTTCCGACGCCGACCAGGCGAGGGAAGTGGCCTATGAGAAGGGCCGGCTGATCGTCGATCAACTCGGCAAGTCGATCTTCGACTGATAGACCGCCTTGAAATTCTACTCCGGCGGCCGTCTGACGCAGCTTTCTGCGCTTCCGGTGCTCACGGCCTCTAAAGTCCGCTGCGCTCCGGTTCTCGACAGCCACGCCAGCCGACTCACCGCAGCGAATTTCCAAACGATCTCTACGCCTTGCCTTTTTCCGGCTTGACGGCTTCCGCCTTGAGGCGGCGCCGATGGCGTTGCGCCTTGACGCGGTTGCCGCAGGACTCCATGGCGCACCAGCGCCGCTTCTGCGACCGGCTGGTGTCGAGGAAGACGCCGCCGCAGGGATCGGCCTCGCACATGCGTAGCGTGCCGGCGTGCGGCAGCGCCAGGAAGGCGCCGATGGAGAGCGCCAGCCGGGCGAGCGGCAAGGCCATATCCGACCCGCTCAGCGTCGCCGGCAGGCCGACGATCGCCTAGTCCGGCGGCTAGCGCCCAGCCGATCAGCGCCGGGTAGCCGGTCAGGAAGTCGATCTCGCGGCCGTCGCGCCAATGGCGCGTGTTGGCAAAATCCAGTGCCGCGTCACCGCCCAGCATCCGGAGCCGCCCCAACGTGGAGAAATAGGCCGGCACCTCGGCGATTGATCTCTCATCCCGCATCATGTAACCTTTTATGGGGTTACTTAATCCCCTGACAGCGTCTTTGACAGTGTTTCAGCTCACAATAGCGAGGGGAACCATGCGACGCATTCACTTGTTTCCGGCAGCCTTTGCGCTTCTAGTCGCATTCGCCGGTTCGGCAACGGCCTTCGAGCCGAGCGATATCTACACCTCCCAAGTGGTGGTGAGCGGGCAGGGCGAGGCCAACCGCATCACCGGTTTCGGCATCTGCCTCGAACGGGTGCTGACGCGCGTCACCGGCGATGTCGCGCTCGCCGGCAAGCCCCAGGCCAAGGCGGCGATGGCCAGGGCAGCGGACTATGTGGCTGCCTATTCCTATCGCGATCGCCTGGAAGGCCGGCCCATCCACGACGAGCAGGGCACCTACGACCGGCCGCACAACCTCACCTGCCGCTTCAAGACCGCGCCGCTCGACAAGCTGATTGCCGACCTCGGTGGCAAACCCTGGCTGATGCGGCGTCCGGTCATCGCCGTCTTCCTCGATGTGCGGAAGCCGGCGGCCCGCTACATGGTGGCCGCCAACAATCAGCGCGATCTCGCCATGCGCCAATCGTTCGGCAACGCCTCCAACCTGATCGCCCTCGACGTGGTGTTCCCACCGGAGACGGCCGCCCTCAACCTCGGTGCCGCCGATCTCGATCCGGCGTCGCTGGCGATGAAGGCGGCGGCCGAGGCGGCGGGTGGCGATCTGCCGCTCGTCGGCCGGCTCGTCTGGAGCGATGCCGATCACGGCTGGGTGGTGGACTGGGCGTTGGAGGAGGGCGGGACGGTCCACCGCTGGTCGGTGCGCGGCGTCAGCTTCGACGACGCCTTCCGAACGGCGCTGTGGGGCGCGGCGCGGCTGCTTTCGGAGAGCGGCGAACCTTCGGTGAATCCTCAATAAGCAGCGGTTGCGTCAGCCCGGTGGTTGGCCTAGATCGTCCTGCGTCCTGACGGACGCACGATCTAGCTCTTTGTTGTCGCATCGGTTTTTTCGAAAACCGGATTCCACTTTTCGGTCCGATGCGCTAAGACCACACACCTATGGCAATCTCGGGTTGGGAATCATGTCGGAAGAACCGCACGGCGAACTCACCATCCGCACCATCGCCATGCCAGCCGACACCAATGCCAATGGCGACATCTTCGGCGGCTGGATCATGAGCCAGATGGACTCGGCCGGCGGCATGGCGGCGGTGCAGCGCTGCGGCGGCCGGGTGGTGACGGTGGCGGTCAACGCCATGGTGTTCCATCGGCCGGTGAAGGTGGGCGACATTCTCTGCGTCTATACCGACATCGTCGGCATCGGCCGCAGCTCCATGCATATCCGCATCGAGGTCTGGGTGCGCCGCTTCATCACCGACCGGCACGAGAAGGTGACGGAGGGCGAGTTCACCTATGTGGCGATCGACGACAATGGCCGCTCCCGGCCGGTCGATCAGGTCGACCGGCCCGAGTAAGCCGGCTTACTTCGCCACCGGCTCGATTTCCCAGGTGACGTTGACGGTGGCGCGGATGTCCTGCTCGCCGGCGGCCAGCGGCACGCTGTCGCCCTGCGGCGCCGCCTTGGCCATCATCATCGGCATCGGCGGGCGATCCTCAGTGCCTTCGGAGATCGACAGGATGCGCTTCAGCGTGAAGCCGGCCGTCTGGGCATAAAGCGCCGCGCGGGTTTCCACCGTCTTCAGGGCGGCGACGCGCGCCTGATCCATCAGGCTGTCCTGGTCGTCGACGGTGAAGCCGACGCCGCGCACGTCGTTGGCGCCGACGCGGATCACCTTGTCCAAGAGGCTGCCCGCCTTGGCGATATCGCGCAGCTTGACGGTGACGGCGTTGGAGACCCTGTAGCCGGTGATCTTCGGCGCTTCCTGCGTGCCGTCGGACTTCTGCGGCGGATAGACCATCACCGGATCGATGGTGAAGCCGGACGTGGAGATGTCCTTGTCGGCGACGCCGGCGTCTTTCAGGGCGGCGAGCGCTTTCGCCATCGCCTTGTTGTTGGCCGAAAGCGCCGCGTCGGCGGTGTCGGCTTCCTGCACCACGCCAAGCGACACGATGGCCGTGTCGGGAGCGGCGCTGACGATGCCGTCGCCCGACAGCGTCAGCGTGGCCGTTGCCGGGGTCGTGTCGGCGGCGAAGGCGGCGGCGGGCAGCAGCGCCAGGCCGGCGGCGACCAGGAGCGGGCGGGAAAAGGCGATCATCGTCAGTCTCTCCGTCACGTGTTCTCGGGGCTAGCCCCCAAGGGCAATCTCAATCGGGATAAACCCCGATAGGCGCTGACCATCGCCCGGCATTGAGGCGGATTCGTGAGACGCTGCTAAGAATAACGATGTGCCGATTGGACTTTAGCTGGCCCGCGCCTGCCGCGTGGCGGCGTCGGCCAACGTATTGTACTGGCCGTCGACGAGGCGGAGGATTTCCCGCTCGACCATGTCGGCCAGCGTGCCATCGGGGTCGCGGTTCCTGAGGCGCTGCACGTCGAAATCATGGCCGGGACCGCCGAATTCCGAGCGATAGGCGACGGCGGCGATCTCCCAGTCGTCGCCATCGTGCTCCAGGGTCACCATGCAGTCGATGCCACCGATGAGTACGCCGGCCCGGCCGATCAGTTCGACGTGGGTGGGCACCTCCACCGCTTCCCCCTCAAGGTCGGGGCCTTCGAAGCGATCGGGATAGGCGGCGAGGCGATTGGCCCAGATGGCATCGGTGTTGAGCAAGACGGTCTCCGTGCGCCCGCGTTTTCGTGCCGATGGGCAGGAAGATGGGCGTATGGAGAAAGGATACTGGGAGATAGACTATTTCGTCCGATGGGCTCGTTGGGGTGCGATGGGCTGGGGATGGCGGGCTGGCTGCGGTGCAGGGGAACCCTATAGGCGCGGCTGAGACATCTCGTCCCGAGGTCCTCGCTTTCGCAAGGATGACAAATTGATATTAAAGATCAAGCGGATGGCTCGGAGCTTGTGCCTGCGCGCCGTCCGCGCCCGCTTCGGATGGTTGCAGCTTCACTGCGGTTCCCGAACTATTCCCCGCTCCTATCACGCTGTCATTCTTGCGAAAGCGAGAACCTCAGGAAGGTAGGGCGAGGGGGTAGTATAGGGCGCCCAATAGGGGCGTCGGAGATTTCTCGTCCCGAGGTCCTCGCTTTCGCAAGGATGGCAAATCGGTATTAAAGATCAATCGGATAGCTCGGAGCTTGTGCCTGCACGCTGTCCGCGCCCGCTTCGGATGGTTGCAGCTTCACTGCGGTTCCCGAACTATTTCCCGCTCCTATCACGCTGTCATTCTTGCGAAAGCGAGAACCTCAGGAAGGTAGGGCGAGGGGGTAGTATAGGGCGCCCTATAGGGGCGTCGGAGATTTCTCGTCCTGAGGGTCCCCGCTTTCGCGAGGATGACAAATTGATATTTGCGATCAGGCGGGTAGCGATGCACTCAGGCTTCGACACCGACTTGCAGGGCGGTTGCCGGCGGCGTTCGTTGCCGCGCCGTCATCCTCCCCCGCATCCCCCTACATCCGCGACCACTTGCCGATGACGAGGCCGATGACGCGCACCAGTTCGGCCGGGCGGCGCTTGGGCGGCACGGCGGCGTTTTCGGAGATGATGTCGACGGTGCGCGGGTTGTCGTCGTGGTTGAGGCGCAGGCGCTTCACCGAGGGGCCGTCGCCTTCGTCGATGACGTAGATCTCGGCGTCCTTGATGTCGCTCACCGTGGTATCGACGGCGACGACGTCGGACGGGTTGAGGATCGGCTGCATCGACGTGCCGATCACCGGCAGGAAGATGACGCGGGCAGGATTGGCACCCAGATGGGCGCGCGGCACCACCCATTCGCCGGTGACCAGATGGCCGGACTGGATACCGCCGGAGCGCAGCGTCAGCACCTGGCCGGACGAACCATCGCCGGCGCCGGCCCGCGCATCCACCTCGGCCGAACCGCCGGGCAGGCGGGCCTGCCAGCCTTCCTTCCAGCCGTTGTCGTTATCTTCGTCGAAGGGGATGTGTTCTGGCTCCCCCTCGTGCGTGACGAGGTCGGGTTCGCTGAGGATCTCGTTCATGCGGACGCCCAGCACCTCGGCCAGGACGCGCGCCTTCTCGACGCCCGGCTCGCGGCCGCGCTTCAGGATATCGCGCACATAGGTTTCGCCAAGCCCGGCTTTGAGCGACAGGGACTTCATGTTGAAACCCTTTTCGCGCATCAGGCGTTCGAGACGTGATTTCCATGTCTGTTCCATGCTTGGGATTATGCCCATTGTTCATGGACCCGTCAACGGGTTTTTGCCCATTGACACGATGGAATTTTGCCCATTACAATCTATGCATGAACCCGATAACCCATTTGCTCTCCCGCATTGAGTCCACCTGCGCGGCTCGCGGCATCAGCGAGAGCACCTTTGGCAGATACGTCGTCAACGACGGCAAGTTCGTGGCGCGGCTCAGGGCCGGCGGCTCGCTGACGCTCAAGACCTTGGCGCGCGTCGAGGCGGTCCTGGTCGACGTGCCCGACCCCGGCGGGCTTCCTCCCGGCCCGCCGGGGATATCTCCGCCAAAATCGGTCTCAGACCGGCCCGACTGATCGGGCGGCACACCAATAGGAATTCGACGGCCGACGGGCTCGTCGTGGGGCGGGGGAGGCATCTGCTTCGGCCATGCCTCCCCCATATTCCCGCGCCCTCGGCTTGAGTGGAGTTTTCGATGGCAACGCTCACCCGACAATCGAGTGTCGCCCCCGGCCTGCTGCCGCAGCTTCTCCCCAGGGGCGACTATCAGGCCCACGTGGTGGAGAGCGCCGTGGTGCCCACCGCCTCAGGTCGGGGCGAGATGCTGAAGCTGACCTTCGAGGTGCTGACCGGCGACTTCCGGGGCCGGCGCCTCGTCGAACGGCTCAACATCGTCAACGCCCATGCCACGGCGCAGCGCATCGCCCAGGAAATGCTGGCTCGCCTGTGCACCGCCGCCGGCCTTGCCGGCATTGTCGACAGCGAGGAGCTGCACGGCATCGCTGTGATGATCCGCGTCGATATCCGGCCTGCTAGCGGCGACTATGGCGAGCAGAACATCATCAAGGACTATCGCGCGCCGGCCGCTTCGAAGCCCCCGCCGCGACAGATGACCAGCGCTCGCCGGCCGTGGGACCAGTGATCCAGAGCGACATGCGTTCTGGCGAACGCACGTAGCTCTGACGCTTTGTTGGAGCATCGTTTTATCGGAAAACCGGGTCCCACTTTTCCGAACGATGCTCTCGGTGTCGCCCTTTCCCGATCCACCCCACATCGCACGGAGGCGTGACGATGACCGCCGAACCCATGCCCGACGACAAGATCATGACCGCGCTGAAAGCCGCCGCCGGTGTGCTGGAAGCCATCCGGCCCTATTGCCTTCTGGAACTTTCGACCAAATACAGCGTGTCGCACGCCGGGCACCGCCTGGGCGCCTTCACCATCGACGAAGCGCTCGACCTCGCCGATGCGGTGCTGGCCGACGGGGAGGGTGGGCGATGAACCACCCGTTGCGCGGCACCTTCGTCGGCAATTCCATCGTCCGGCTGGCCGACGAGGGCGTGCCGATCGGTGCGCTGAGCCGCACCTTCAAGATCCCCTATGACAGCGCCCATGGCATCGTCCGGCAGGCGCTGGAGGATGGCATGATTGCCGACATGCCCCAGGCCGACTGGCCGGCCGGTTCGCGGCTCCGCACCCCCACCACCAAGCCGATCCGCCTCGAGGCGCGGCCGGATTTCCTGATGAACTGCAAGGCGGCGTTCGGCCTCACCCCGGCGGAGGGGCGGCTCATCCAATGCCTGATGCAGGCGCGCGCCTGTACCAAACCGCATCTCCACGCCGTCGTGGCGCCGGAGGCCGAGCCGAAGATCATCGACGTGTTCGTCTGCAAGATCCGCGCAAAGCTGAGAAAATTTCAGGTGCGGATCGAGACCATCTGGGGGCAGGGCTACGCCATGCCCGAGGAGAGCAAGCGCCAGCTGATGGCGCGGATCGGCGGCGGGCCTTGACGATGCGCCGACGAGGCTCAGGGCCAGCGGACGCGCGGGAAGGCGGTTCGCACCTCTGCAATGGCGCGCTCGATGGCCCTTGCCCGCTGGTCGGTCCGGGTCTCGGTGTCGGCCGGGGCGGCGCGAAAGGCGAGGTCCCAGTTGGCCTTGATGCCCGGGCCGTCGGGCAGCGGAATGAACTCGAAGTGCATGATGCCGATGGGGCCGTAATCGACCGCCGCCAGTGCCTGGACGTGGGCGATCACCTGCTTCGGCGTGATTGTCTGAAGGGTGTCCATCACAAGAACATCCATGGCTGCACGAGAAAGCGAACGATGCCGCGCTCGTGGTCGGTTGCCGCAATTCTCACGCCGATGCCGGCGCCGTCGTCGTTCGTGTTGATACGTCCGCGAGCCCCGATCATCAGCGCCAGATCTTCTTCCGGGCTGGCCTTGCCCTCAACGATCAGGCTGCCGTCGCTGCGGAGCCAGGCGTTGACGCGGAAAGCGAGCGGGATGGGCGAACGCCCGTCAAGTCTAAGAAGCGCCTTGCGTTTTCGCGCTGTCGATACAACCAGGGGTCAGTCCTCCATGATCGGAGCGGGTGGCAAGGCGGCGAAACCGGCACTCGGAAAGCCGGAAAAACACCGGATTTCTGTTGACTGGTTAACAATGTCTCATTTGTTCCCAAATGAAAAGCACAATTTTAGGTGGTTGCATTTGTCCGGTTTTTGGAGCGCGGCGGTATGAGAAGTCCCGCCTCGCGCCATTTCTCCACTTGCGGCATCTGCCAGCGGCGGGCCGACGGCATCGGCTTTTCGCCAAGCGGGCGGATGCCGGCCGTCTGGGTGTGCAACGACTGCGGGCTTGATCGCGCTCGAACGGCGGCGCGCCTCAGAGATTTCGACGCGACAGAGCGGCAAGCCTTCACCTGGGCGGCGCGGCGGGCCGGTGAATTCCTCGACACCATTGGCAAGACCGATTTCGCCCTGCTGACGCGTGACGAATACGAAGGCTTCCTCATGGCCTTCCAGACGCATTTCGTCGAGGAAATCCGCCGGTTGATCGAGGGCGAGCCCACCTGATCATGGCCAGGCTGTCGGCGCCCTTCCAGCTCTCCGCTCTCCCGCCGGCGCCCAACCGGGCGCTGGCGCTCGATCTGGCGCGCGCCGGCCTTGCCGTTTTCCCGGTGCGCGGCGGCGGGCCGGACGCCAAGAAACCGTGCCCCTCGGTGCGCTGGGGCGACGACGCCACCACGGACGCGGGGGCGATCGACGGCTGGTGGCGGCGCTGGCCGGACGCCATGCCGGCCATCCATCTCGGCCGCTCCGGCCTGCTGGTGGTGGATCTCGACCGGCACGACGGCGGCGAGGATGGCATCAAGGCCTGGGACGAGGTCAACCGGGGTGTGACGGCGCCGGCCGTCGATACGCCCAGTGGCGGCCGCCACATCTATTTTCGCCAGCCGGACGGGCGCGCCCACGGCAACCGCGAGGGGCTGCTCAAAGGGCGCGGCATCAACATTCGCGGGCTGGGCGGCTATGTGGTGGCGCCCGGCGCGCTCAGGGCCGATGGCGAGGGCGCCTATCAGCCTGTCACGGCCGGGGCGATCGTCGCGGCGCCCACCGTGCCGGATTGGCTCTATGCGCTGATCGATCCACCGCCGACAGAGCCCGAGCCGAGGCCGGAGCCAAGGCAAGAGCCGCGCGTTCCCTCGTCCGTTCCAGATGCCCGCCTCGCCCGCTATGCCGACAAGGCCATCGCGGCGGAGATCGACGCGCTGCGTTCCGCCGGCAAGGGCGGCCGCAACAACCAGCTTAACCGCGGCGCCTTTGCGCTGGGGCAGATGGTCGGCGCCGGCTGGCTCTCGGAGGCCACGGCGATCTCGCAGCTTTCCTCGGCGGCGCAGGATTGCGGCCTTGCGGCGGACGATGGCCTGCCGGCCTGCCTTGCCACCATCCGGAGCGGCCTCCGGAAGGGCCGGACGCAGCCGCGCGAGGCTCCACGCGACACCCGGCCCGAGCCGCCGCGAGCTGCCAATGGGCCGCGCCGCCTCGTCAAGGAGCGCAATGGCGCGGTGGTCGACGGCGACACCGGCGAGGTGGTGCACGAGGCCAAGCGGGCACGGGCGGCCGTGGAGTTTCCCGACGCGCTGACCCATGTGCCGGGCCTTGTCGGCGACATCACCAACTGGATCTGCGACACCGCCCGCCGGCCCAACCGGGTGCTGGCGCTCGGCGCGGCGCTGACGCTGGTCGGCACCGCCATGGGCCGCTTCTGGGCCGGGCCGACGCTGAGTTCCACCGTGCTCTACATGCTGGCGCTGGCGCCGTCCGGCGTCGGCAAGGACCACGCGCTGCAGCAGATCAAGCGGCTGCTCGCCGCCGCCAAGATGACGCGCACCATCGGGCCGGACGAGTTCATCTCCATGCCGGCCGTCATCCACTTCATCGAGCGAGAACCGCTGTCACTCTGCCCGATGGACGAGTTCGGCGCCTTTTTGAAACGCATCAACGCCAAGCGCGCCTCCGGCTTCGAGCGCGGCATCTCCAAGATCATGCGCTCGGTGTGGGGCACCAATTTCGGCCTGATGACCACGCCGGAATGGGCGGCGACGCCGGCCCGTACCATCCGGGCGCCGGCGCTGTCCATCTACGGCGCCTCGACGCCGGAGGATTTTTTCGAGGCGCTGGATGGCGGCGACGTGTCCAACGGCTTCCTCAACCGCTTCACCCTGCTCACCGTGGCCAGCCGCACCGAGGACCGCGAGCCGAAAGAGCCGCCGCTGGTGGTTCCGGAGAAGCTGTCGGAAAGCCTCAGGCGCCTGTTCGGCGGCGGCAATCCGCTGGTGGTCGCCTCGAAACTGCACGAAACCGACATCGAGATCGACCCGTTCGTCATCCCCTGGGGTCCCGGCGCCGAGGCGGTCTACACCGCCTTCCAACGCGAGATCCTCGCCTGGCAGGACCGCGACGCCGACGCCGAAAACTTCATCGGCCGCGCCGCCGAAATGGCCGTCCGCATGGCCACCATCCGCGCCGGCGGCCGCGACCCCGTGATGCCGAAAATCAGCGTCGACGACATGGAATGGGGCCGCGCCGTGGCCCTCTGGTCGGCCCGCACCCTCTACCGCATGGGCCGCCTCTACATCTCCGAAACCGACTTCCAGGCCGAGGCCAACCGCGTGCTGCGCATCATCGACAAGGAGGGCGGCGAGATTTCCCAGGAAACGCTGCGGGCGCGGATGAAGAACCGGCTGAGGGCAAGGGAACTGAGGGAGGTGATCGAGACGCTGGAGGATACGGGGGCGATCACAAGGGAGAGCGTGGCGACGGAGGGAGGAGGGCCGAGGAAGACGCTGTATTTTTTGAGGGGGTAGGTTTTTGAGGGGGTAGGGAAGTGTGGTTATCAAAGCACGGCGAGCTGGAGCCGTATTGCGATCTTCTAGGTCTCAACATACAAGTGGTTTTTCAACTTCTGGCATGCTTTCCCGCCGGAAATGAGAGCATGGTTGCGAGTTCTGACCCATGCGGCATGTGTCGCTCGAAGTGTTTGTTCAGCATTGAAAAAGAAATGTCCGAAGTAACATCCAGCAGAGTGCGGCCTAGCCTCGACAGCCCGCCAATCGTGGTGGTGGCTGGTGAAGAGAAGACGCTGGTGGGACTTCTCTTCTTTGTCGCGCTTGGGGGGGCGGCTGCAGCGTGTATTTTTATGGACCTGCACATGACGCTAAGGGGGTACATTGGCGCCTATGGCAGTGTTGTCATTAGTTGCTTCTGCATTCCTCTTGGCGTATGGCGGCTTATCTCTCCGCCTCGTCTTACGATTTCACCGCAAGGTTTAGTCTTTTTCAACGGTTTCAAGACGCAACGTTACACATGGCAGGAAATCTCTGAATTTGTTTCTTATCTGCCGTGGGGGCAGAACTACTCTCCCCATGTTGGGTTTATTCGTGAGAAACGACAGGGCGAAGATTCCATTTGGCACGACGTCACCAAGACCTCGGCCGGGATACACGGAACTTTGGGCAGTGGCTGGCTGGTGAGTACGCCCGATCTCGTCGATCTGCTCAACAGCGCCAGAGACAGGTGGGGCAAAGACGGCGAGGCGGGGTTGACCAGAAAATAAGCCGCGAGGCGCGGCCGGGATGATGAGCCATGATAACGCCTTACATTATCAGTCCCGCGACCAACGCCTGCGCCTTGGCTTGCTACCAGATGACGGCGCGGTCGTTCTTTTCGGATGTCGATACGGGTGAGATTGCCCGGATCACTGGCTGGAAACCCGGCCATATGGTCTGGGCTTTTCCGTTCTGGCTCTGGATGATGGAGCGAGGCGTTCGCGTCCATGAGTATGACACGATCGCCTACGTCGCCTGGGCCGAACGTGGCATTGCTGGGCTGGAGGAGTCCCTCGACGCGGCCTCGCTGGACTATGTCATTCAGAGGACCGAGAACCTGAAGGCTTGCGAGGAGCCGCTGCGGCGTTGCCTGGAGCATCCCAACTTCTCCTTCACACGGCAGGAGCCGGACTTGGCAACGCTCCGGCAGGGCTTATCGCCCAATTCTGTGTGCGAAGTGGCGGTTTGCTCAAAGACGCTCGACAAGGAACCCGGCTTTTCGCTGCACAAGGTCGTTGTCCTCGAAGCGCCGGAGAACCGGATCATTCTCCACGATCCAGTTTGGCCCGGCGCATCACCGCGCCCATTTCGCAGCGAGGCCGTCGACGACTTTCTACCTGCATGGCAGTTAGGCAAGGAGCTCACGGTCTACGAACGCGTCTAGTCCCGAGCCAACCCATTAGGTAGCGCGCAACTTTCATGCTAAGGTAGTGCGCAACCTTATGGAGGGCACCATGCCGCGCCCCAAGCAGACAGAAGGCGGCCTGACCAAGTTTCAGCGCTATCGTCGGCAACAGCAGCGCCGGGGCATGAAGCAGTTGCGGATTTGGGTGCCCGATCCCAACCGGCCGGAATTCGCCGCCGAGGCCAGGCAGCAGGGGCTTTTCTTACGAGGCCGGGCCGAGGAGGCCGAGGCGCTGGGCTTCATTGCCGACGCGTTTGAGTGGCGGGAAGAATGAGACGTGGCGATCTCCTGACGGTGTCGGCGCAGGGCGACACTGGCAAGCCGCGTCCGGCGGTCGTCGTCCAGTCCGATGCGCTCGACGCGGCCGATAGCGTGCTCGTCGCCTTGCTCACCAGTGCAATTGCCGATGCGCCGCTCTATCGGCTCACCTTGGAGCCCACTGCCGGCAATGGCCTCAAGGCCGTCTCGCAGGTCATGGTCGACAAGGTGCTGGCCTATCCGCGCGCCAAATGCGGCCCGGTGATCGGCCGGCTTTCGCCTACCAACATGCTGGCGCTCAACAGCATGCTACTGGTGATGATCGGTCTTGCCGACTGACCTTACTCAAAGCTCGCGATAGGCTTTCCGGTCGGTGTCGCTGTCCCATCAGCTAAATGTGCCGCGTGGATCTTCCCTTACAGTCGTCAATGCGTTGCGAGACCGATCACTCCACTCCGCCCTCAGCAGCGCATAGACGTACTCGTCGCCCCACCGGCCGTTGAACCGGTCGTTTTCCCTGAGGTGGGCTTCGCGCCTCATGCCCAGCCTCTCGACGACGCCCACCGATCCGGTGTTGGCGGCGTCGAGGCGGGCGAAGATGCGGTGGAAGCCGATGGTTTCAAAACCGATGGACAGCAGGACGGCGACGGCTTCCGTGGCGTAACCCTTGCCGGCATGAGCGGGACTGAAGATGTAGCCGATCTCGGCCTGCAGCGCGTCGCGGCTCGCCATCTTCAGCAACACCTCGCCGGCAACTGCGCCGCCGTCCTTCAGCATCACCGCCAGCCGGTAGACATCGCCATCGGCTTCGAAGCGAGCGCGCAGCACGCGGTCGAATTGCTCTCTCAGAGCGGCGCCGGTTGGGGCCGCCCTGTAGAGGAAGGCGTAGACCTCGGGACGGGCGTGATAGTCGGCATACGCCGCCCAGTCGTCGGCGGCGAACGGGCGCAGCACAAGACGTTTCGTCGCTTGGTGGGTTGGAAGAGGAATGAGGTTCATCGTATCCCTGGAATAATGTCGATCAGTCGAGGATGGTGTTACGCTCTTTACGGGCGAGGCGCGTCAGGCCTTCCTTCATGTCGTGCACCCGTTCGGGCGAATGGCCTTGCCAATGGATCACCTCGGCGATGACCCGGAGCGGATCGCGGGAGCGGTAGGAGAGGGTGGAGTTGCCGGGGAATTTCTGGTCGGTCAGGTTGGGGTCGTCGGCAATCGGGCCGGTAGGCTCCACGACGTAGATCCGCCCGGGTCCGCTGCCGGCGGCGAGTTCGGCGCCCCAGATGGCGGCGTCCAGCGTGGCCGAGAAATAGACCCAGGACAGTGGCTTCACATCGGTGAAGTTCGATTGATGGCCGACGGTGATCAGATCGCCCGGCTTGAGGCTGGCGCGGGTTCCGTGGAAGAAGGATTGCGCGAACATGCTGGCGGAAGCTGACATGGGCACGGCTCCTTGGACAGAGGGACGGCGCGACGAGTGATGTGTGGATCGCTCTGGGCGGATATGCTAGCCGTCGGACAAGTTCTCCAATTGGAACGCGCCATGCCGACGCAGGTTCAGATCGTGGCTTACGATGCGAACTGGCCGCGGCTTTTTAAAGACGCCGAAGCTCGCCTGAGGGAGTTGCTCGGCGCCTGTGTTCTCTTGGTCGATCATGTTGGCAGTACAGCCATTCCCCAGATGCCTGCCAAGCCGACGATCGATATCGATGTAACCCTGTCTAGCCTGGCGGATGTTCCTGAGGCGAGCCGTCGCCTTGTCGAGGCGGGCTATGAGGCGCGTGGGAACCACTACAACGACGATGTCTGGGCGTTCCTCCTGAAAGCCTCGACGCCCCGACTTCGCGTCTATCTCTGCCCGCCGGGAAATCGCACGCACGTGCGCCGTCTGGCGTTCCGCGATTATCTCCGCAATCATGACGAGGCCGCAGAGGCCTATGCAGCCCTGAAGCGTCAGCTTGCCGCGCGTTTTGCGTATGATGGCGATCGCTACACGGTGGAAAAGAGCGAGTTCATTCAGCAGATTTTGGGCAAAGCGCTGGCCGAGCTTTGGTGACAGACGACCAGTGCCGCTCTGCGTCGCGGCTAATTCACCAGGGTGTTTGCGACACGCTTTGATTTGCGCGTGTACAAGACCCAGATGCCATTGATGAGAAAAATCATTGCTATTCTCGTGTCACCGCTATCCAATAGGTCGGTAATCGGAATGCCGAGCGCAGCCCATACAATCCCGTATTCAAGAATGAAGACGACTGGTATCGCTATCCACTGATAGAAAAACCACTTGAGAAAGGATTTTTTCTTGCTGAGGAGTGCGCCAAACGTTATCAGCCCGAGCGCCAATGCGCCCAGATCTATTGTTGCTTGAGCGGCAATGACTATACGTACCCCGGGCATATCGGCAAATGCGGCGTATGTCTCAAGGCCGCGAATGGAGCCAAAGAGCAGCTTAAAGATCCCGACAGCCTGACAGACGGCGAGAAGAAGCAGCCAGCCTTTGATGCCTTGCAACTGAGCATTATCATCGGAATCCATGTCTCGAACCGTCCGGAGAACCAAAAGGTTGCAGTTTGCAGCTGCTCTCTAGGCCAGCGCGCATCAGAGTGAAACCATTTGTATGGCTATCTCGTTGTTACTACGTAGCAAACGAGGCCGGAAAGTCCGCAGCTTCTTAACATTGGGTAAACGCGGGTTCTTCATGACCTCACCTCTCCAAGCCATCCTGATCACCGGCACCTCGCACGTCGGCAAGTCGACGCTGGCCGAAAGGCTGGCGGCGCGGCTCGGGTGGAACGGCCTGTCCACCGACACGCTGGGCCGGCACCCTGGCCGGCCGTGGCTGGCGATTCCGCCTGAAGTGGCCGAGTTCTACGAACGGCTGTCGCCGGAGACCATCCACTGGTTTCTGAAGGTGCATCACGAGAACATGTGGCGGCAGGTGCGGCCGATGATCGAGGCGGAGAGAGACGCCGGGCGGCCCTTTGTGCTGGAGGGCGCGGCGCTGAGGCCGGAGTATGTTGCCCCGCTCTTGTCCGATCAGATGTTCGGCGTGCTGCTCCATGCCGAAGACGAGGTTCTGCGGAACCGGATGCACGCGGCGTCCGACTATGGGCAACGCGGCAGCGTCGAGCGTCGCCTGATCGACGCCTTCGTCGATCGCTCCCTCAGGGAGAACGCCGCCCTTTGTGCCTCGGCGCGCGAGGTCGGGCTGCGCGTTGTCGATACCACCGACGAACGGGCGGTGACGGGCCTGATCGATGAGCTTGTCGAACGGGCGACAGGCTGACCACCCGCCACGCCGGCAATCATGCCGCGCAGCAAAAGCTTTCCGGTCATAGCGGAATGGCTACGGGCGGGGAGAGCGGCGCGGTGCGGGAAATGCTGGACATCCAGGCCTCCTGGGATGGCGCGTCCCGATGACAGAAGGATGGCGAACAGGTCTGGCTCGCGGGTCCCAGCCCGGTCACAGTGGCGCGACCGTTCCGGAATTTCACCGACTTCCGCTCGACATCGCCGCCCACCTTCTGCCAGGTGAACATGCCTGTCAATTGCAATTCGTCCGGTGGAAAGCGCGATCTCCCTACATCGACGGGCGCGGTCGCGAACCCGCGCAACGCTTCTTGCTGGAAGGGCGCCCCATGGCCAATCGCCTGACGCTGGTCTCGGTGCCGACCGATGACGACCGCCGCGCCCCGCGCTTTCCGGGCTGCGACCGGCTGGACCTGCCGTTCGACAGCCTGCCGGAGGCGGTTCGCCACTGCCTTACCGATGCCGACCACCTGATCCATGCGCCGGAGATCGTCCTCGGTCCCAGCGCCGCCGTCCGGGCGCCGGCCGAGGCGGCCGAGGCGCTGTCCGACCTCGATTACGGCAACTGGACGAACCGGCCGATGACCGAGGTCGCCGCCGCCGATCCCGCCGGCTTCGAGGTCTGGCGAATGAATGTGGCGGCGGCCCCGCATGGCGGCGAGGCCATCACCGGCGCGCGGGACAGGGTCGGCCGCTGGCTGGCCGCGCTTGGCGGGCAATCCGGGTGCATCGTGGCGCTGTGTCCGGCGGTGATCGTGCGGATCACCCTCACGGCGGCACTCGACGCGCCGCTTCAGATGATCTGGCGGCTCGATCCCATGCCCTGGTCGGCCAGCCACCTGACGCGCCATGGCGACCGCTGGTCGCTGCGGCTCGGCCAGGCTTTGCCGTAAATGTAACGGTTCTTTTCTATCGTCAATGTGACGACGGCTTACGACAATTCGCCACAGTCGCGTCGTTGATTTCGCCCCATTCGCGGCGCTCCCTCGCGCCTCGCGGACACGAGGTGAAATCATGCGATGCCTTCCGAAAATCAACGCCATCTATTGGCTGGGCCTCATTCTGGCGAGCCTGTTTGGCGCCAATCTCGGCGATTTTCTGGGTGCTGGCCTCGGCCTCGGTCATCTCAAGGGGTTGCCCTTTCTGGCCGCCGGCTTTGCCCTGGTGCTGCTGGCCGAGCGTTTCCTGAAGCCGACGAGCACGCTCTATTTCTGGGCGGCCGTCGTCATCAGCGGCGCGGCGGCGGCCAACGTGGCCGACGCCTTCCACGATTTTCACATCCGCCTCGCCTCGGTGCCGTCGGTGTGTCTGTTGCTTGCCTTCATGGTGATCGTCTGGCGCGCCCGGGCACCCTACGCCGAGGAGCAGGGCTTCATCCCGGTCACCAGCTATTACTGGGCCACCCTGATCGTGGCCGGCGTGCTGGGTGCCACGGCCGGCGACGCGGCCGCCTATCCCCTGGGCTTCGGCGACCTCGGGGCGGTGGTGGTCTCTGCCATTCCGCTCACCTTCCTGCTTTCCATCGGACGCAAGGGGCTCTACTCCGACCTCGGCTTCTACTGGCTGGCCTTCGTGTTCGTCGTGGCGACCGGCGCGACAAGCGGCGACCTTCTGGCCCATAGCCTTGGTGGCTTCGGCCTCAGTACGGCGTTGAGCGGCGCCGCCTTCCTGGCTTTCGTCGTCATTGCCTACGAAACGCGGACGTGCAACCGGAGCTTTGAGGTGCAGACCGCGACGAGCGCCCTTTCATAGAGCCTGAGGGGCCGACTCCGCATAGGCGCGGGTGGACTCCCATGGACTCCCATCGCCGACCGGCGAGCGCCGCTTCGGACAGGGAACCGAGGCGGCTGGAGCACCCGCCGATCAGTGTTCATGAATCTGACCGGCGGGTGCTCAACTTCAGCCGTGGCAGGCCGGCAGGCCTGGTGCGCCGCAGGGCGGCTTCTTCTGCTGCGGCTTGCCCGGCGCGGCTTGAGCCGGTTGCGGGCGCCCCGGCTGCGGCTGGGTGTGGGCCTGCGGCATTATCTTCGGGGCGTGAGCCACCATCGGCGCGGCAACATGCGGCTGGAGGATGGCTGGCGGCCGGCCGACATCCGGGGCGCGTGCTGGAGCCCTGGCTGGAGCGTTGGCGGGGGCTCTGGCGATGGCCCGGCGCATCTGCGTCGCCCTCGGCGGCGCGAAGCTCGGCGCAGTCCGGGCCGCCTTCGGTTGCCGGCTGGGCGCGTTGGCGATCGCCCCCGGCGACTTCGATTTCAGGTTGGGCATCACCTGCGGTGCCGGCGCCTTGGCCATGTGCTTGTGGCCCTTCGGCTGCGGCGGATTGGCCGCGACCGGGAGAGCCTGACCGTTAGTGCCGGGCAGGACATGCGCCCCCTTGTTGCCCGATGGGGCAGCCGGGGCTTTGGCGGCCGAGGCCGTGTCGGGCAGAGGCAGCTTGGCGGCGTTCGGCTTGCCTGCGCCGGTTGGCGTTCCGCTCGGTTGGGCTGTGTTGAGCGGGGCACCGTTCGGCTGGTTGGGCTTGGGCTGAGCGTTGGTCACCTGCGGCGCGACCGGCGGCAGTTTGCCAGCCGGCGGCAGCGGCTTGCCGCCGAGGCCGGGAAGCGTGTGGGCGGCGGCGTTCCCTGCCTCTGGCTTGGCCGGGGCCGCCACCGCCTCGCTGGCTATGGGCGCCCGAGCGTCCGCCTTGCCAGAACTTTGTTGCGCCTTCTTCTGAACCGACGGCGGCAGGGCGACATGCAGCGCTGCGGCGCCGGCCGCGCCGAGAACCGCCGCGCCGACGAGCGTCTGACCCGTCGTCAGACCAGTGGTCTGGCCGGTGGTCTGGCCAGCCGCTGCCGGTGGCGCGTTGACCGTGGTGTTATCGATGGTCACGTTGTTGATGATCGTCTTGTGGATGTCGTTGAAGATGATGTTGTTTTCCGGCGGTGCCACGTTGCGCGGCGGCTCCACCCATTGCGGTACCGGCACGAACACCGGCACCGGCAGCACGTAGACCTCGGTGGGCGGCGGCGGTGGCGGCAGCTCCACGAATTCCGGCGGCGGCGGCGCCAGGAACACGGGCGGCGGCGGTGGCGCGTAGCCGAAATCGGGATCGCCAAAGTAGATCACCGGCTGCTCGACGTAGACCACCTCCGGCGGCGGTGGCGGCGGCACGTCATAGGCGATCGCCGCGAAGGTGGGAGGCGGCTCCAGCGCCGCTTCGAAATGTGTGAGGCGCCGGCGGGCGTCCCACCCATGCGGGCCGTGCGGGTAGCGGCGGAGGTAGGACCAGTAGGCCTCCGGCGTGTCGGCCCGCCAGGTTTCGCGCCAGGTGATCGCCTCGCGGCGGGCGGCGACGATGGCGCGGACGCGCTTGGCCATGGCGTCGTTCGGATAGGCGGCGAGGAAGTCCTCGTAGCCGGACAGCGTGTCGCGATCGAGCGCGGCGAAATAGGCGTCCTTCTCGTCGAACTCGCGGATCGGCTTGCTGCGGATCGCCGCGTCGCTTTCGGCCACCGGAGCTGGTGCGTCGGGAGCGCGATCGAAGAAGGTGAAGGGCGCGGTGAACTTCGAGGCGTCCCAGGCCACTTCGGCGCCCTTGGTGAGGTCGCTGACGCGGAGGCGCGTGTGGTCGAACACGTCGGCGAGCGGCAGGCCGCCGGCGCGGATCATCTCGGCCAGCGCGTGGGCATAGGCGCCGTAGGGGCCGTTCTCCTGGGGCGCCACCGTACCGGGCGCCGCGTTGAAGGCGATCAACTGGTTGGCGTCGGGGTCGACCAGAGCCAGGCCACCGGCCAGTTCCGGTGCGCCGGATTGCGGGAACGGATAGCTGCGGGCGGCGTCGAGCACCACGATGCTGCCGTGGTTCTGCAGCGTGGCCAGCGACTTGGTGAAGTCGGATAGCCTCAGCGCCTGGATCGGCACATCGGTGGCGTTGGCGATCTCAGCATCCACCGGCAGGAAGTAGTTGTCGCCCTGGTATTGCAGGCCGTAGCCGGCGAGATAGACGAACACCACGGCGTCCGGCCCGGCCGCGCTGGCCTTGGAGAGGAAGTCGCGCATGGCGTCGCTGAGGCCGTTGTGGTCGAGATCGCGGGCGCCGATCACGTCGAAGCCGGCGGCCTGCAGGGTCTGGGCGATCAGGCCGGCATCATTGGCGGTGGTCGGCAGCGCGCCGGCCGTATAGGCGGCGTTGCCGACGACGAAGGCGATCCGCTTTTCCGGGCCGTTTTGCGCCCGCGCCGGACCGATGAGGCCGGCACAAACAAGTATGAGGGCGATCAGCGCCGAGACAGCCGCGCCAGCGGCCTCCAGTCTCCAACGCCGGGACGACATCGATGTTTCCAGACGAGACATGCGCGCCTCCATCCACCCAGCCCGGATGCAAGGCGAATAATGCCCGAGCTTGCACTCGGTTCACCCGCCTTTGGTTATTTCCGCTCCGGTCTTCAAACCGCGCCTCAGGCTTGTAGGCGGGCAAGATGAAGCGGGGCTGAAGGGAGATCGGGGATGCGGCGCCGACTCCGCATAGACGCAGGTGGACTCCCATGGACTCCCGCGCGGAGGGTCAACCGAAGCGTCGCTATCGGATCGTGGCGGCTTTCCGCAAGAAGGCTTGCGGGCGGCGGCTTTCCGGTCACTGGCTTGACCGAGCCGCCACCGCCCTGCTGGCCGCGGGCACTGACCGACCGCTTTGCCAGACCTCTGCGAAGCCTTTTTTGAGCCTGCGTGGCAAGGCAACGCGTGGCGCCCGAGGGCGCCGAACCTTGTAAGAGCCGTAACTGAAGCGAAACTGAAATTGGGGTGGCTTGCCCCCATCTCCCTCTCGCGCTATTTATCCGCTCGGTCGGCAGTTCACCGAGGCGTCGCTGTTCCCTTTGGGAAGGCTAAACCTGCCCATTTGAGCCATTGACGGACACCCTCTCGTGCCGCGTCGTAAGGCAGCGACCGCGACAATCGCTTTGATTTCGGCACGCCTTGAGGATGAGTCATGTCCACGATCAAGTCTCAAGCGGCCGACGCGCGTCGGTCGCCCCGTTTCGTTCCGCTCACCGAAAAGCCGCCCGTCCTGCTGACCGACACGCCGCTGGGCGTCGTCCAGCACACCGATGGCGGCGAGGGGCCGGCCTTTCTGGCGCTGCATGGCGGCATGGGCGGCTATGACCAGAGCCTGGTGTTGGCCGAGGCGCTGCTCGGAAGGGCACCCGACTATCGGGTGATCGCCCTATCGCGCCCCGGCTATCTCGGCACGCCGCGCGCCTCCGGGGATAGCGCCGCCGCGCAGGCCGACCTGTTCGCCGCCTTGCTCGACAGGCTCGGCATCGAGCGGGCGGTGGTGGCAGCGGTGTCGGCCGGCGGCCCCAGCGCCATCGCCTTCGCCGCCCGCCATCCCGAACGCTGCGCCGGCTTGATCCTGGTGTCGACGGCCGGCGGCCGCTTCGACGTGCCGGCCTATGTGGTGAAAAGGCTCAGGTGGTTCGGATGGCTCGTCCGCGTTCCGGGCCTCCTGTCGGTCTTCGCCTGGCTGAGCGGACGGAATCCCGAAAAGGCGGCGGCGCGGGCTGCCGGGCACGGTGGCCGAGACGCTGGGCTTTGCCGACCTGCCGCCGCTGCCGTTCGACAAGGTGTCGGCGCCGACGCTGGTCATCCATGGCGACAGCGACGCGGTGGTGCCGTTTTCCCACGGCGAGCGATCGGCGCGGCTGATTGCCGGGGCGGAGTTCTGCGTCGTGCCCGGCGGCGGGCACGTGAGCCTGTTCACTCATTTGGATGAAGTGCGGGCGCGGGTGGAGCGGTTTCTCCGTGCGGGGCGCCTCAGGCTCTGAGGCACCTGGGTGTTGCCTAGCGCTTGTCCGGCGAACGCGGGATCACTGGAAAAGGTCCGCCCCCTCGTCGTCAGGCGTCGCGGTTGCAAACCGCGAACGGCTTTTGCTGGACGTGGCGCTGGCGGGCTATGGAAAGACCACCTCACTCGGCGAGTGAGGCGGGGCCGAGCGGAATGACGATCTCTGCCTTGAGGCCTTTCGGCGTATAGGTCTGCGCGACCTTGCCCCCGGCGATCGCCGAGCGGATCAGCTTGCTGCCGAAGCCGGTGACTTCCGGTGGGGTGACCGGCGGCCCGCCGCTCTCCACCCAGGTGAGGCGAAGCTCGCGTTTGGCTTCGTCCTGCTGCCAGCCGATCAACAAGCGGCCGCTCGGGATCGACAGGGCGCCGTATTTGGCGGCGTTGGTGGCCAGCTCGTGCAGCACGAGGCCGAGCGCCATCAGCATGTTTGGCCCCAGAATGACCGCCGGGCCGGGCTGGATCACCGCCGTCTCGGGGGTCGAATAGGGGGCGAGCACGCGCTCGATCAGCATCGCCAGACCGGTCTCGCCCTGCTCGGCAAAGCCGATGTCGTGGGCGTCGGCCAGGGCGCCGAAGCGGCCCAGCAGGTCCTCGCGATATTCTTCCGCCGTGCGGCCCGCGGTGGTGGTGCGGCGGGCAATCGATTGCGCCACGCTGAGCAGGTTCTTCATGCGGTGCCGGAGTTCGCCGAACAGCATGTCCCTGACGGCATCGCTGCGGGTGCGCTCGGTGACGTCGACGATGGACAGCAGCATGGTGTGGCCGCTGTTGTCGGGGTGGTGCAGCGTGCGCGCCGTCAGCAGCATGGTTTTCCGGCCAAGGCCGGGAAAGTCGTGCTCGACCTCATAATTGATGATGGCGGAACTGCGAGGGATCACCTGCAACAGCAACAGGCGCAGGTCGGGAATGTCCCATTGGCCGTCGCCCAGCTCGTCGATGGGTTTGCCGATCGTCTCCTGGCGGTCAACCTTGAAGGTCTCGAAGAAGGCGCGATTGGCGCTTTGGACGCGAAGATCTCCATCAAGCAACAGCATCGGGTCGGCAACGGTGTCGACGATGCCCTGCGCCTGAATATGTCCCGTGCGAAGGAGGCGGTATAGATCTTCCACGTTCATGACGATCGCCGCTCCGATAAAGACTTAGTTTATAAACAAACAGCTCGGCTCACAACCGCAATAGACGGGTGCAACTTGGACTTTCGGTGATCTCCGGAACCGGCCGCCGTGCTTGCTCGTTGATTCCCTCAGGGGATCGGGCTCGCTTGAGCGGCCGCCAGGCTGCCCGTTCCGCCGATGCTCTGGGGACGGCGATGTTCGAGGATTTCACGCTGGAGATGATCAAGCTGCCCGAGGCGACGCTGCGCGTGCGCCATGGCGGCTCCGGTCCGCCGCTGCTCTTGCTTCACGGCCATCCCAGAACGCACACCACCTGGTACAAGGTGGCGCCGCTTCTGGCCCGCCACTTCACGGTGGTCTGCCCCGACCTCAGGGGCTTCGGCAAATCTTCGAAGCCGGTCGATCCGCATGGCCACGAGGCGTCGTCGAAGCGAGCCAAGGCGCGCGACTGCGTTGACCTGATGCAGCATCTCGGCTTTGGCGCCTTCCATCTCGCCGGCCACGATCGCGGCTGCTACACCGCCTTCCGCGCTGCCATGGATCATCCCACGCGGGTAATGAAGCTCGCCGTGCTCGACGGTGTCCCGATCCTCTCCGCGCTGGAGCGCTGCGACGCCCGCTTCGCCGTTCGCTGGTGGCACTGGTTCTTCTATGCCCAGCCCGACAAGCCGGAGCGCGCCATCCTCGCCGATCCCGACGCCTGGTACGGCGGCACGCCGGAAGCGCTCGGCCCCGGCAACTACGAGGACTATCGCGCGGCGATCCACGATCCGGAGACGGTGACCGGCATGCTCAACGACTATCGCGCCGGCCTCTACATCGATCCGTTGCACGACCTCGACGACCTGGAGGCGGGCGTGCGGCTGAGATGCCCGGTGCATGTTCTCTGGTCGAAGCGGGACGACCTCGAAGAACTCTACGGCGACCTCCTCGCCATCTGGCAGCCCTGGGCCGAGCTGCCGGTGACCGGCGCCGCCATCGACTGCGGCCACCACATGGCCGAGGAGGCGCCGGAGGAACTGGCTGAGGAGTTGGCGGCGTTCTTCATGGAGGAGGGTGGGTGAGGAGCCCTCGTTCCCCTCGTTCATTGTGCCCTATATCGGCCGATTGCTCCATTCTGCCTGAGGTCCTCGCCTGCGCGAGGATGAGAGATAAATTATATATGTGAATCAGTCATATAGCCTATCTATAGATTGTTATCCTCCGCGAAGGCGGAGGACCTCAGGCCGGAAAGGGCATGAGGAAAATATAGATGGGGTGATTGGGGTTCCCGTCGCGGGGGTGGCTGCTCCCTTCAAGATGATGGAACGTGGTCCATGTCGGATGGCCACAAGCATCGAGAGG
>JAGSYV010000157.1 GCA_018262505.1 Pseudomonadota bacterium | reverse complement strand
TCCGACAGATCCTCGTCGGTCGGCGTCTCCTCCTCCATCAGCGTCACCATCGGCGTCGCCAGTTCCGCCTCGATCAGGTTCGCCGTGATGGTGTCCTGGGGATAGAGCGCGGCAAGGCGACGAACGAGATTTTCCAGCTCGCGGATATTGCCCGGCCAGCGGTAGCGCTTGAGCCGTTCCACCGCCGCCGGTTCGATCTGCTTGGAGGGCAGGCCTTCCTTGTCGGCCACGGTGAAGAAGTGACGCACGAGATCGGGAATGTCCTCGATGCGCTCCCGGAGCGGTGGCAGGCGGATCGGCACCACGTTGAGACGGAAGAACAGGTCCTCGCGAAACAGACCCTGATTGATCAGCAGCCGCAGATCCTTGTTGGTGGCGGCGACGATGCGCACGTCGGTCTTGATCGGCGTGCGGCCGCCAACCGTGGTGTATTCGCCCTGCTGCAACACGCGCAACAGGCGCGTCTGAGCGTCCATCGGCATGTCGCCGATTTCGTCGAGAAACAGCGTGCCGCCCTCAGCCTGCTCGAACCGGCCGGCCGAACGGGCTTGCGCGCCGGTGAAAGCCCCCTTCTCGTGGCCGAACAACTCGCTTTCGATCAGGTCGCGTGGGATGGCCGCCATGTTGATCGGCACGAAGGGGCCGGTGCGGCGCTTGCCGTAGTCGTGCAGCGCGCGGGCCACCAATTCCTTGCCGGTGCCGCTCTCGCCGGTGATCATCACTGTCAGATCGGTCTGCATCAGGCGAGCGAGGACGCGATAGATCTCCTGCATGGCCGGCGAACGGCCGACCAGCGGCATGTTCTCCGAACCGTCCTCGCCGGCATCGAGCCGCTGCTTGCCCTTGGGCTCAGCAAGCGCTCGACCAACGATGGAGATCAGCTCCTTGAGGTCGAACGGCTTGGGCAGATACTCGTAGGCGCCCTTCTCGGAGGCACGGATCGCCGTCATGAAGGTGTTCTGCGCGCTCATGACGATCACCGGCAGATCGGGACGCGCCTTCTTGATGCGCGGCAGCAGATCGAAGGCATTCTCGTCCGGCATCACCACGTCGGTGATGACGAGGTCGCCGTCGCCCTGGCTCACCCAGCGCCACAGCGTCGCCGCGTTGGACGTGAGACGCACTTCATAGCCTGCCCGCGATAGCGCCTGATTGAGCACCGTGCGGATTGCGGAGTCGTCATCGGCGACGAGTATGCTGCCGGTAGGCATCGGAGAAGACCCTTTCAGTCCGCGGTCTTGTCGACATAGGCGGGAAGGAGGAGACGGAAGGTGGTGCGGCGCGGCTGGCTCTCGCATTCGATGACGCCGCCATGGTCGCCAACGATCTTGGCGACCAGGGCGAGGCCGAGGCCGGTGCCGTTGGTCTTGGTGGTGACGAAGGGATCGAACATGTGCGTCTGGATTTCTTCCGGCACGCCAGGGCCGTTGTCGCGCACGCAGAATTCCAGCGGCAGGCTGACCCGCTCGCGCGTACCGGGCACGGAGAGCCGCACGCCCGGGCGGAAGGCCGTCGTCAGCGCGATCTCGGCGTCGGGCGTATCGGTCAGCGCCTCGGCGGCGTTCTTCACCAGATTGAGGAACACCTGCACCAGTTGATCGCGGTTGGCATAGACCGGCGGCAGCGACGGATCATATTCCTCGACGATGCGGATATCGCGGGCAAAACCGGTCAGCGCCAGGCGTTTCACGTGCTCGAGCACGGCATGGATGTTGACCGGCTCGCGCTCGATCGGCCGCTCGTCGGAGAACACCTCCATGCGATCGACCAGCTTGACGATGCGGTCGGCCTCGTCGGTGATCAGCCGGGTCAGCGCCCGATCTTCGTCGTCGGCCGCCTGTTCCAAGAGCTGGGCCGCGCCGCGAATGCCGCTGAGCGGGTTCTTGATCTCGTGGGCGAGCATGGCGGCCAGACCGGTGACGGAACGGGCGGCGCCGCGATGGGTGAGCTGCTTGTCCATCTTGTCGGCCATGGTGCGCTCTTGCAGCATGATCACCACATGGCCGGGACGGTCGGATGCCGGAGCAGCGTAGATATCGACGACCCGTTCGCCACCATTGCGCGGCGTGCCGACGTCGACGCGATATTCGTTGACCGAAGCACCGCGCTCGCGCACCTGTTCGACAAGCTGCAACAACGGACTGCCGAAGGGCACGAAGTGCCGGAGCGAATGCCGGCCGAGCACGGCGGCGCTCGACTGGAAGAAATTCTGTGCCGCGTCGTTGGCCGAGCAGACCCTTCCTTCCGGATCGAGCATGATCACCGGATGCGGCAAGGCGTTGAGGATCGACACCCCGAGATCCCGCTCCGCCTGAGTCTCCGCGCCCGGTGCGGATGATGACGTCGTCATGCGGCAACCCTCTCGAAACTCGCTCCGCCGTCGGCGAACCACTCGCCAATGGCTTCCATCACCACCTTGGGCTCTTCCGTCGTCAGCGCCCGCCGCCGGATCTCCGAAGCCGCGGCATCGCTACGCGGCACCGCCTCAAAGGTCCAGCCAACATGCTTGCGGGCCATCTTGAGGCCCAAACCCTCGCGGTAGTGGCAAAGCATGTGCTCGTATTGCATCTTGAGCGAGGTGAGGATCTCGTCCCAGTCCGGAGCCTCGGCTTCGCCGCCATGAACGAGCGCAGCGGCAATCCGACCCGGCAACCAGGGACGGCCGTAGGCACCCCGACCAATCATCACCGCATCGGCGCCCGATTGATAAAGCGCATCGCGCGCCGAGGCCGCGTCGACCACATCGCCGTTGACCACCAGGGGGATGGACACGGCTTCCCGCACCGCCCTCACCTTCGACCAATCGGCGACGCCCTTGTAGAACTGATTGCGGGTCCGGGCGTGGACGGTGACCATGGCGACGCCGGCAGCTTCCGCCCGCCGAGCCAGCTCCGGGGCGTTGATACACCCATCGTCCCAGCCCAGACGCATCTTCAGCGTCACGGGCACCTTGACCGCGCCCACTACCGCCTCGATCAACGTCAATGCATGGTCGAGGTCACGCATCAGCGCCGAACCGGAATAGCCGGACACTACTTTTTTGGCCGGACATCCCATGTTGATGTCGATAATGTCGGCGCCGCCGGCTTCCGCCGCCCGGGCGCCCTCGCCCATCCAGCGCGCTTCGCGGCCGGCAAGCTGAACGACGTGCAATCCTTCATCGTCGGCCTCGGCGCGCGCCGTCGTTTCCGGATGGCCTTCCAGCAGAGTTTCGGAGGCCACCATTTCCGACACGGTAAGGCCGGCGCCATAGCGGCGGGCTACCCGACGCTGGAAACCACCATGCTTACACCTTGTGCATCGAATACGGCTGCATACAATTTACGCAATTGATAACCGGTCGGAAGAATTGACGCAAGCGTCTTGCGGCGCATCCGGCCGATAACGTAACGAGAATGCACATTTTTGCCGCGACCGCCATGAGGTCGCCAAGCGGAGTCCAGCAAACGGCAATGCCCTCCAGCGTAACCTCTCCCAGCCGTCCTGCGGCTCGTCCGACCGTCGCGGTGATTCTGGTCGCCGCCGGGCGCGGGATTCGCGCCGCCAGCACCGGCGAACCACCCAAACAGTACCGGCACCTGCAAGGGCGACCGGTCATTGCCCGGACGATTGAGGCCTTTCTCAATCATCCCGGCATCGATCGGGTGCTGACGGTCATCCATCCCGACGACCGCGATCTCTACGCCAAGGCCGTCGCCGGGCTCGACGACCCCCGCCTCGTGCTTCCTGTTCCCGGCGGTGCCGACCGGCAGGCGAGCTGTCTCGCTGGCCTCGCGGCGCTCGCCGCGACTGCGCCGGACTACGTGCTGATCCACGACGCCGTGCGGCCATTCATTCGCCACGACGCCATCGACCGGGTGATCGAAGCCCTTGGCCGTGAAGTGGCTGTACTCTGCGGCGTACCGGTGATCGACACGGTCAAGCGCGCTGATGAAGCAGGCTACGTTGCCGAGACCGTGCCACGCGAACGGCTGTGGCGCGCCGCGACGCCGCAGGGCTTCCGTTACAAAGAGATTGCCGCCGCCCACAAGGCGCTTGCGGCGCGCGGCATCACCGGCGTGACCGACGATGCAGCCGTCGCCGAACTGGCCGGCCACCGCGTGCTTCTGGTCGACGGCGGCGCCGACAACATCAAACTGACGACCGCGGAGGATTTCCAAATGGCCGAACAGCGCCTCGCCGCCGAGGCCTTCCTGGCCTGTCCCGACGTCCGGGTCGGCACAGGCTACGACGTCCACGTGCTGGAACCCGGCGACGGCGTGACGCTCTGCGGCGTGTTCATCCCGCATGACCAGCGCCTCAAGGGACATTCCGACGCCGATGTCGCCCTGCACGCGCTGACCGACGCCATCCTGGGCGCCCTCGGCGATGGCGATATCGGCAAGCACTTCCCGCCCTCCGACAATCGCTGGCGCGGCGCCGCCTCCGCGCTGTTCCTGAAGGACGCCGTCCGCCGCGTTGCCGAGCGCGGCGGCATTCTTGCCCATTGCGATGTCACGATCATCGCCGAGGCGCCCAAGGTGGGGCCGCACCGCGAAACCATGCGGCAGGCGATCGCCGACACCTGCGGCATCACCGTCGATCGGGTCGGCGTCAAGGCGACCACCAATGAGGGGCTGGGCTTTGCCGGTCGCCGCGAAGGCATCGCCGCCATCGCCACCGCCACCGTGAGGCTACCGCTCGGAGGTGTGTGAACCGAGCGCGCCTTGCCCATGTCGTCTGTCCCGAGACCGACGGCGACTTATATGTGCGGGAATACCCAGGCGGGCCAAGCAGCCGATGCCGAAGAGGAGATCCACCATGACCGACCTTTCGCCGCTCCATCCTCGCGCCCAACATCTGCTTGAGAAAGCGCGCGCCAAAGGTGTGAAGATCGCCACCGCCGAAAGCTGCACCGGCGGCCTCGTCGCCGGTCTGCTGACCGAAATCGCCGGTTCGTCGGACGTGGTCGAGCGCGGCTTCGTCACCTATTCCAACGAGGCGAAGGTGGAGATGCTCGGCGTGCCCGAGGCGACGCTGATCGCCCACGGCGCCGTTTCGGAAGCCACCGCCCGCGCCATGGCCGAGGGCGCGCTCGCCCACGCGCGCGCCACCTTTGCCGTTGCCATCACGGGCATCGCCGGCCCCGCCGGCGGCACGGCCGACAAGCCGGTCGGCCTCGTCCATTTCGCCTGCGCCGGTATCGGTCGACCGACCGTCCATGCAGAGCGACGCTTCGGCAGCCTCGACCGATCCGGCGTGCGCTATGCCGCCGTGGTTCAGGCGCTCGCCATGCTGGAAGAGGCCGTTGCCGGTTGGAGCCTGACGGCCTGATCGGCCATCTGCAAGGCGCCACGCGCCTTGGCGAAGTCGATGAACGCCCGGAGCGGCGCCTGCACCAGACGGCGGCCGGGATAATAGAGGAAGGGGCCGGAAAAGCTCGGCCACCACGGCTCCAGCACCGGCTCGAGCGCGCCGCTTGAAAAATGCGGCCGTAGCCATTGTTCGAACAGCCCCATGATGCCGACGCCGCCGATCGCCGTGTCGATCATCAGATCCGCCCCGCCACCGAGGCCGATGATCAGCTGACCGACCGGATCGACGGTGAACACCTCGCCATCCTTCTCGAGTTCCCAAGGGGCGATGGCGCCGCTCAGAAAGCGGCCACGGATGCAATTGTGGGCGAGAAGATCGCGCGGATGGGTCGGCCGGCCGCGCCGGTCGAGATAGGCCGGCGAAGCGGCAAGCGCATGGTGCTGAATATCGGGATAGGCCGCCAGGAACGGTGGCAGGATGTCCGGCAGAACCAGCCGCGCCGCGCTGACGGGCACGTTGAGCTTCAGCCGCCCAGCGATCCGCTCGCGGTAGCCGTTGACGACGTCGAGCGCCAGATCCACCTCGGCTGCAGGCGCTCGGCGCGATCGGCAAAGCCTGACGCCAAGCGGTGAGGCTACGACCCTCGGCCTAGCCTCACCTTTTGAACTGGCGATAGAGCCAGATGAGGGCGACGGCACCGATGGTGCCGCCGACCAGGTTGGCGATCCAGCCGCGCGGGAAAATGCCGAAATGGCTGACGACCCAGCCGAACACCACGGCGCCGACGACGCCCAGGATCAGGTTGGTGAGAAGACCATGGTTGGACCGGGTGAAGCGTTCGGCCAGCCAGCCGGCCAGCAGCCCGATGATGATGGTTCCGAGAATACCGACGCCTGCCATTTTGCCCCTCCATGACCCACTATGGTTGCCAATGTAAGCTGTCCTGACATCGGCAGGAAGGGCAGACGCATCGGAAGTACGTCTTACTCCCTACTCAACGGAGATGCGCCGTCAACACCTTGAAACCGGCGTAGCCGAAGGCGACGGCGAGCAGCCCGTCGAACAGGCGGCGGATGCGGGCAAAGCCGCGCGCCACCCGGATCGACGAGAAAACCAGGGCGTAGGTCAGGAAGATCGCGGCGCTCTGCAAACCCACGGCGGCGATCACCACCAGAAGCGTCCCCATCGGCGCGCTCGGCGGCACCCCGATCGAATAGAGGGCCCCGAAGAACAGGATGGCCTTGGGGTTGGTGAGGTGCAGCACCAGCCCTTTGCGATAGGCCCCGCCCCATGTCAGGTCATCGACGGCGCTGAACGTCAGCGCCTTCGGGCTGACGGCACTCCGGGCCGACTTGACGGCGAGATAGAGAAGATAACCGGCGCCGAGATAGCGAATGACCTCGAGGATCCAGGCATTGGCCAGCATGATCGCGCCGAGGCCGAGCGCCGCCGCCGCCGACCAGGTGAGCGAGCCGGTCACCACCCCGCATGCCATGGCGACCCCACGCCGACGACCCGCCCCCATCGACATCGAGGCGACAGCCAGCGTGGCCGGTCCCGGACTGGCGGTGGCGATGAACGCGGCGGACAGAATGATCGGCAGATTGACGGCGAGGCTCATGGCGACTCCCCTCAGCCAGCAAGGCGCGGATCAGACGCTGCCCACACCATAAATGGCGTCGGCGCGCTTCTCGAAGGCCTCGGAGAACTTGCGAAACGCCCGGTCGAACATCGAGCCCATCAGGGCGCCCAGCATCCGGCTGCGGAACTCGTAGTCGATCCAGAAATGGACGTCGGCGCCATCCCCCTCGCGCGGCGTAAAGGTCCAGCGATTGTCGAGGAAACGAAAGGGGCCGTCGACATATTCGACCTTGATGGCCAGCGCCGCCCGGTCGAGCGTCACCATCGAGGTGAAGGTTTCCCGTACCGGTCCGTAACCGGCGGTGAGATCGGCGATCAACACCTCGTGGCCGTCCTCGTCGGTGCGCCGCTGCCGGACGACCAGTCGCTCGCAGAGCGGTACGAACTCGGGGTATTTCTCGACATCGGCCACCAGATCGAACATCCGCTCCGGGCTGTGGTTGGCGTGGCGCACGGTCTCGAAGGTCGGCATTATCCGGTAGCGTCCTGTAGCACAGAATGAAGCAAGGCGGCCTTTACGGCCGCCCTACGCTTTTCAGACTTCGCGCCGAAAGGCAATCCTGCCCAGCTCTCAGCCTCTTGCCTCGGCGAGCTTCTTCTCACGATTGGCACGCAGCTGCGCAAAATCCTCGCCGGCGTGATGCGACGAGCGGGTGAGCGGACTCGACGAAACCATCAGGAAGCCCTTGGTGTAGGCGACGGTCTCGTAGGACTTGAACTCGTCCGGCGGCACGAAGCGGATGATGGCATGGTGCTTGGACGTCGGCTGCAGATACTGGCCGATGGTCAGGAAATCGACGTCGGCCGACCGCAGGTCGTCCATCAACTGCAACACCTCGGTCCGCTCCTCGCCGAGGCCGACCATGATGCCGGACTTGGTGAAGATGGTGGGGTCGAGTTCCTTCACCCGCTGCAACAGGCGGATGGAATGGAAGTAGCGGGCACCGGGCCGAACGGTGAGATAGTTCGACGGCACCGTTTCGAGATTGTGGTTGAACACGTCCGGCTTGGCCGCCACCACCACTTCCAGCGCGCCTTCCTTCCTGAGGAAGTCCGGCGTCAGCACCTCGATGGTGGTCGAGGGCGAGCGGGCGCGGATGGCGCGGATCACCTGGGCGAAATGCTCGGCGCCGCCGTCCTGGAGATCGTCGCGGTCGACCGAGGTGATGACCACGTGATGCAGGCCAAGCTTCTCAACGGCCAGCGCCACGTTCTCCGGCTCATTGGGATCGAGCGGCGCCGGCATGCCGGTCTTGACGTTGCAGAAGGCGCAGGCGCGCGTGCAGGTGTCGCCCATGATCATCATGGTGGCGTGCTTCTTCGACCAGCATTCGCCGATGTTGGGGCAACCCGCCTCTTCGCACACCGTGAAGAGGCCATTCTCCTTCACGATGCTCTGCGTTTCCTTGTAGACCGGCGAACCCGGCGCCTTGACGCGGATCCACTCGGGCTTGCGCTGGATGGGGTTGTCCGGACGGTTGGCCTTCTCGGGATGGCGTGCCTTGGGGGCGATCTTCACGGTGTCGAGAATGGTGACCATTGTCGCTTTCCTGCCGTACAGCCGGCCTCGACCGGTCTTCTATCAATATCTTCCTAGCAAAACTACTAGGGCTGGGCCATGCCGGTCCCGTCGCAGCAGGGCTGCGCCTTTGTCATGCAGTCCCTTTAGAAGCCACCACCGGTATTGAAGCCGTCACCGCCAGAGTCACCACCGCCGCCAAACCCGCCGCCAGTGCCGAACCCACCACTGTCCCCCCACGACCCGCCGCCGCCCCAACTGCCGCCGAAGTCGTCGCGACGACCGGAGCCGCTATACCGATAGCCATCGCGAAAGATCCCTTCCAACACGGCTGCCGTGATGGCGCCGGAGATGACGCCGCCGATCACATCGCCGTTGGAGAAGCTGCCGTTGGGCCGATCGTAGCCGCTACGACGGAACATATCGCGCGAATGCTCAAGCTCTTGCCGCCTGTTCGCCATATCGATCGACGTGCGCCGGAGTTCCTCCACCTGGGCATCGACGCGAACAAGATCACGCTCGATCTGGCGCAACGACTTGACGATGCGGTCGTCTTCCGGTGTCGGCGTCGCCTCGGCTTGTCGGACCAGTTCGACCATATCAGCGCGGGCCAGCGTACCGGCCAGATCGTCGATCACACCACGCACCGCCGGGTCGCCATTGTCGTCGAGCGCCGTCGCCGTTTCCTTGTCGATGCTGTCGACGTCCGACCGGACGCGGGCAATATCGGTCTCGATCTTGGCAAGAGCCCGATCGGCTTCGGCCACTGCCACCTCAAGTGGCCTGATGCCATCGGCCTCGAGCGCTGCCCGCTCGTGGGCCTGACGGGCGGCAACCGCCGTCGCCAAATCGGCCTTGAGGCGCTCGGCGTGTTCGGCAAGGCGCAAGGGGATCTCGGTCAGCATGAAGTAGTTGACCCGCGCCGCGTCATAACCGGCAAGCCGGGCCACCTTGCCATCGAAATAGCGGGCCAGAGGCCCTGCCCTATAGGTCGACGTGCCATAGCCTCGCTGCCAGAGATACATGAACAAGCGATCGGCCTCATAGGGCTTGCCCTTGATGGCGCGGTCCTCTTCCGCCTGCCGCCGCTTTTCCTCGGCGGCGGCCGCGGTTGCCTCGGCGGCTTCGACGCCAGCGGTGAGCCGCCGCCATTCATCCTCGGTTGCAAGCCGCGCTTCCACGGCGTCGGTCTTCGCTTCGACCTCGTCGATTGCCGCGTCGCGTACCTTGACGGCCGCAGCCCGCTGATCTTCGAGACCTTCGAGCTTCTTCGACGCACCCTCACGGCCGGCTTTGAGTTCGGCGAGACGATCGCGGCGCTTGTCGAGGACAACCCGAGCCCTTCGCTCGACAGTGTCGAGCTCTCCGACGACCTCGTCACGGGCGATGGCGTCGAGCCTCAGGCGAGCCAATGCCCGGAAGGCATCCGCCTTCTCGGATCGCAGGCGGTCGCCCTCGGCCTTGGTGTCGGCCAGCATGGCGACCAGACGGTCCTCGTCGCGTCGGACGCCGAGGATGGCCCGTTCGATGTCGTTGAGCGCCTGTCGGGCGGAAATCATGCTGCGTCCTCGAATTCAGGAAAGGCATCCGCCCGAAAGGTTCGAGACTTCTCGGACCAGGCGGACGCCCGAAAACAGCCGGACCGAGAGCCGATCCGGTCTGATCGGATTTTGCTCCGGCGCTTACCAACTGGTGATGGCACCTGGGAGAACATCCATTTCATAGACGGGCTCAAGGCTGCCGCGCGGCTTCTCGCCCAGGATATTGTCCTCGACGATGCCGTCGTTGCTCTTGTCGGCCGCCACCTTGTCATAGGTCGCCTTGGGTACGCGAATGCCCCATTTGTCGACCGCCCTGACCTTGCCGTCTTCCTCGTTGGTCACCGGCATCTTCAGGACATCGCCCGACGGCGTGACCGCCTCGACGATCAGATAGTAGTTGCGGGCCTGGGTGTTGACGTCGGGAACCCGAAAGACGCCGGTCTTTTCGCCCGGCCGTGACACGATCCGAAGTTCGTAGGCCTGCGCCAGCTTCGCACGAAGATCGGCGATCGCCGTGATGGCCTGTCGGGCAGCGGCGACATCACCGGCGGTGATCGCCGCGCGGGCAGCGGCAACGCGCGTTCGCGCCTCCGCCTGGGCGTCCGAGGTGAGCGCTTCCGTCGCCAAGGCCTTCTCGGCCGCGTCGACGGTTTCGGGCAAGGTGACGGTCATCTCGGCCCGCGCCGCCTCGGCCGCCCGCTCCGTCGACGCCACGCGCCAGTAGGTGACACCGCCGAGCAGGACGAGCGCGAGAAGCGCTGCCGCCGCTATCTTGCCGGCCATGGCGCGCCCGACCCACAGGAGCGCCATCGTCCGGGCAAAGGACGGCGGCGCCGGATCGTAGGCGAAGCGGCTTTCCTTCAGCGCCCGGATACCGTCGTCGAGAATGCGGTCGGAGACCTTGAGCCCCTGCCCTTCGTAGAGCGTCCGGAGGCGTTCCTTCAGCGTGGCGTCACGGCTGTCCTCGCTGAGGGCTTTCTCGACCACCCCTTCCTGGTGACGGAGCGTGTCGACCACGTCCATCGCCAGCATCAGTTCGTCGAGTTTGGGGGCGGCGGCGGCGCCCTGAGCGATATCAGCCATTGAGCACCAGCGATTTCCTCCGAGTTCTTGGTGGCCAGCGTGCGCATCTCGGCGATGATCTCGGTCGAACGCTCCTGATAGGTGACGACGCTGTCGACCAGCTTCTTCACTGCATCGGCGCGCACCGTCGGGCCATAGCCGGCCTTCAGCGCCTCTTCCTGCACCTTGCCGCCGATATCGGCGAGCACTTCCAGGGATTTCGAGACGCCCTCCTTCATGGAGTTCAGCGTCTGGGTCGACTCGTGGAGGCCGAACACGCCAGTGAACGACGCCTTCAGTGCCGTGAACACCGATTCATTGGTGGTAAAGAAGGAGACCGACTGCTGGTAGACGCGTTCCTTGGCAGACGTCGTCTGCAACAGACGCGCCATGATCACTTCGGAGGTGTTGTAGCCGATGGTGAGGTTGTCGGCGAGATCCTTGGCCACCTGATAGCGGCCCTCCTCGTTCTGCATGGCCCGCAGCTTCTCGTCGCGAACGAGTTCCAGCTTCGCCCGCTCGGAAGCTTCCGTGCCGGCAAAGCCGGCCACCGCCTCAGAGGCCTTGCCGAGTTCGTCCTTGGCAACCGCCAGCTTGGCCTCGGCCGCCTTCAATACTTCCAGCGCCGCCACTTCGGCCTGCTTCAACGCACCGCGGAAGTCGCGGTAAGCCTCGAGAATGATCTGCTCGCGTTCGATATTGGCCTTGGTATCGCGAGCCACCTCGACATAGGTATCGCGGATCCCGTCGAAACGACTGGCAATGTCGCCGCGCGAGATCTTCATCCAGGTATTGGTCGCCCGCTCGAACAGGTCGAGCTTGCCATCGGATATCTGGTCGACCATCGCCTTGGCGTCGTCGCGGATCGAATTGAACCCTTGCGTGATCTTCTCGTAGCGCTCGCCGATCGACATCTGCGAAATCTGCTCGCGCACCACCTCGTTGAACACGCTCATCTGGCTGAGGGTGCGGGTGATGACGGCGATCCTGTCGGGGTCGAGGTCGGTGATCTTCTCGAGAAGGCCGACGATCGGCGCCTCCTCGGTTCGGGCCGGCAACAGGCCGAGGTCGCGCAATCCACCCATCGCCTTGTCGAGATACTGCATGGGCGTCTTCACAATGTCGGTCGTGGTCAAGGCCGTTTCCCCCAGTCACCAAAAACGCAGATAAACGTCCGCGAAGCGTCGCGGAAGATGTAGTCATCCCGCCAGCCGCCGCAAGCAGGCGTTCAGCGAAAATTCAAACGCCGAAGATCGCCTCCAGCGCGCTGCGCATCACCTTGGCATCGGGTTCGCGGCCGGTCCATAGACGAATGCCGATGACACCTTGATTGACCAGCATGCCGAGCCCGTCGAGCGTCACGGCACCGCGCGCCTCTGCCTGCTTCAGAAAAGCTGTGCGCGGCGGATTGGGGATCACGTCAGCTACCACCAGACCCGGCCGGGCCGTCGACAAAGCGACGGGGGGTATGTCGTCGACACCGGGGAACAGGCCGATCGACGTCGCATTGATGAGAACGTCGGCATCCTCGGGGATGGCGTATTTGCCTTGCCAGGGCACGAACTCGGCCGCCGCCGACGTATGCGCGGCGACGAGCTTCGTCACGGCCTTGCCGCGCTCCTCGTCGCGGTTGACGATGGTGATCGACGCCGCGCCGGCCAGCGCCGTCTCAATGGCGATGGCCCGCGAAGCGCCACCGGCGCCCAGCACCACCACACGCTTGCCCTTGGGGTCGATCACCGTCTTGAGCGAGGTGAGGAAACCCTTGCCGTCGGTGTTCTCGCCGATCAGCCGGCCGTCGTCATTGATCACGCAGTTGACCGCGCCGATGATTTCGGCCGAGGGAGCCAGTTCGTCGATGAAGTCGATCACCGCCACCTTGTGCGGCAGCGAGCAGTTGAAACCGCGCCAGCCCATGGCACGCGCGCCGCGCACGGCATCGCCAAGATCGGCCGGCGCCACGTCGCAGTTGATATAGCGAGCGTCGAGACCCATGGCGCGATAGGCCGCTTCGACCATGGCAACCGTCGGGTTCTCGGCGACCGGGGTCGCAAAGCAACCGGTAAGAAGGCTGAGAAAATTGAGTTCTACGGGCATGGCGTTATCCCTCTCCGGGGCCGGTCCAATGCCGTGCCCTCTCCTGTGAAGGATCATACTGCCAGGAACCCGGGTTGGAAACGACGCCTTACAGCCCGACGTTTATCGACCCGCTCCACGACCGTCGCCCCTTGAGCAGGGTCACCGTCGCCGATGGCTTGTCAACGGTGAGCCGCTGCTCGATCACGCCGCGCCAGCCGAGGCCCCGATAGGTTTCGTAGCCCGGCGTGACGTGCTGGGCGATGATCCGACCGTCACGCACCTGCCAGCCGGCCTGCCCGCTGCTGAAGGCTGGCAGCCGCTCGTTCAGAAGGCCGGTACCGTCGGATGCGGCGATGATCCGGTTGTCGCGGTCGACGATCAGCACCCGGCTCAACGCCCTTTCTTCGTCGGTCAGGCGCACGCCCTCGACGATGGCCCGCGATTGCGGCTCCCAGTCGAAATGGATGGCCAGCAGGCCGATGGGGCGGCCGTTCGCGTCGCCGCCGGTCCGCACCGGCGTCACGAAGGTACCGACCATCGTATCGGCCCAAAGCGGTTCGCGCGCGATATCCTCGGCATGAAAATCATCACCGGTCCGAAGCCCCATACCGGTCCGGAACCAGGAACGCAACGACACATCGGTCCCGGCGACCGGGAAGCGTACGCCGCGACCGGATGCCATGACCTTGCCCTGGGGATCGCACAACCAAATATCGAACCTTGCTAAAGGCAATTTCCCGAACGGATGCGGACTTAGAAGAAATGTCGCGAATGGATACAACCGAAGCTGTCATCCCGTCCCCCGGATCATCGCAATTTCACCTCACGAAGCGTCGCATTCACCTCGTTAATAAAATAAAAGCAATGGTCGAGGAACTACATATGGAAGTGCTGCTTTTATTTGCAGAATAACCAGTCAGAGCGACAGCACAGCAGCGCACACCTATTGCTCAGACCACCATGCGGGCCAAGAAGACGAAGATGATCGCGCCGATCGTCGCGACGGCCACTTCATGCAGGAAGGGGCTGGCGATAGGAATGTTGATACCGGTCCATTGCAGCACCAGCCCGCCGACGAACGAGCCGATCAGGCCGGAGACGAGATAGCGGATGAGGCCGCCGCCGCCGACAATAAAACTCGCCAGCCAGCCGGCGAGAAGACCGACGGCCCCCCAGATCAGAAAGGCATGTCCCTGCATCGAGCTATCTCCTGACAACAAACGGATGTTGCGGTTTTTGCGTTTGGAATGACGTCGCAAAAGCGAGGCCAGCGAGATTGCTGCCGGCCTCCGTGTTAAATCCCAATCAAGCCTCAAATATGGATGGCCTTACCGTAGGCGGCAAGCACGCTCTCGTGCATGGTCTCGCTGACCGTCGGGTGTGGGAACACCGTGTGCATCAGCTCTTCCTCGGTGGTCTCCAACTGCATGGCAACGACGAAGCCCTGGATCATCTCCGTCACCTCGGCGCCGATCAGGTGGGCGCCGAGCAAGCGGCCGGTCTTGGCGTCGAAGATGGTCTTGACGAGGCCTTCCGGCTCGCCGAGCGCTACCGCCTTGCCGTTGCCGATGAACGGGAAACGCCCAACCTTCAGCTCGAAACCAGCCTCCTTGGCCTTCTTCTCGGTCAGGCCGACGGACGCCACCTGCGGGTGGCAATAGGTGCAGCCCGGGATCTGAAGCTTGTCCATCGGATGGGGATGCAGACCGGCGATTGCCTCGACGCACAGCGTGCCTTCATGCTCGGCCTTGTGGGCGAGCATCGGCGGGCCGGCGACGTCGCCGATGGCATAGATGCCCGGCACGTTGGTGCGGCCGAGGCCGTCGGTGGCGATGGTGCCCCGATCGAGCTTCACGCCCAGCGCCTCAAGGCCGAGGTTCTCGACATTGCCGACGACGCCCACCGCCGAGATGACGCGATCGGCGACGATCTCCTGCTTGGTGCCATCCTTGAGTTCGACGGTGGCCGTCACCTCGTTGGCGCCCTTCTTCAGCGCGGCGACCTTGGCCTCCAGAAGGATCTTCATGCCGGCCTTCTCGAAGCGCTTCTTGGCCAACTCGGCGATCTCGTGATCCTCGACCGGCATCACCTGGCTCATCACCTCGACCACCGTGACTTCGGAGCCGAGCGCCCGATAGAAGCTTGCGAATTCGATGCCGATGGCGCCCGAGCCGACCACCAGGAGACGCTTCGGCAGCGCCTCCGGCACCATCGACTCGAAATAGGTCCAGACCAGCTTCTTGTCCGGCTCCAGACCCGGCAGAACGCGCGGGCGGGCGCCGGTCGCCAAGATGATGTGCTTGGCCTCGAAGTCGCCGGCCGGCAGCCAGCCCTTGGGCGCGCCGTCGATCGCCTTCACCTTGACCTTGCCGGGCGCCGTGATGGTCGCCTCGCCCCAGATCAGGTCGACCTTGTTCTTCTTCAAGAGGAAGCCGACGCCCTGGCTCATCTGCTGGGCGATGCCGCGCGACCGCTTGACGATGGCGGCGAC
>JAGSYV010000038.1 GCA_018262505.1 Pseudomonadota bacterium | reverse complement strand
TTGTGCAGTCCGCAAACACCATCCCGGCTTCTCAATCGGAAGCCGAAGGCAGAATACTGTCAGAGCTCTTGAATCCGGTCATAAGAGTGGTTCGACTCCAACGCTTGGAACCGTCGGTTTCTAGCCGCGATGATCGCCTGTGGGTCGGCTCTCCAGACGAATGGCTTGGGTTCTTGGTTGTGTTCGTCGATGAAGCGGTTAATGGCGGCCTGGAGATCGACGACGGATCGGAAGATGCCGTTTTGCAACCGGCGGCGCGTCAAGATGGCAAAGAAGCCTTCGACGGCATTCAGCCACGAGCTTGAGGTCGGCGTGAAGTGGAACGTCCAGCGGGGATGGCGATCGAGCCAGGCACGCACCTTATCGTGCTTGTGGGCCGCGTAGTTGTCGAGAATGACGTGGACGACCTTGCCAGCCGGGATATCGCGCTCAAGGACATTGAGGAAGCGAATGAACTCTTGATGCCGGTGGCGCTGCATGTTCCGCCCGAACACCTCGCCGGTCAGGACATTGAGCGCGGCGAACAACGTGGTCGTTCCGTTTCGCTTGTAGTCGTGGGTCATGGTGGCGCCACGCCCCTTCTTCAGCGGCAGCCCCGGCTGTGTGCGGTCGAGGGCCTGGATCTGGGACTTTTCGTCGAAGCTGAGGACGATGGCATGAGCGGGCGGGCTGACGTAGAGCCCGACAACATCGTGCAGTTTCTCGACGAAGGCTGGATCGTTGGAGAGCTTGAACCGACGCCACCGATGCGGAGCCAGACCATGGGCCTTCCAGATCTTCTGAACCGTGGAGACGGCCAAACCGGCGACTTTGGCCATGGCGCGAGCCGTCCAGTGCGTCGCCTCAAACGGTGGCGGCTTCAGCGTCATGGCGACCAAGGCAGAGGCTTTGTTCTCCGCTACGGGAACTTTCCCGGGAGGGCGCGTCTTGTCGCGCAGCAGCCCCTCGACACCTTCTGCCATGAAACGCGCCTGCCAGCGCCAAACGGTCGCCTTCGCTGTGCCGGTCTCGGTCATGATCGCGCTCGTGCCGACACCGTCGGCGCTCAGCAGCACGATCTGCGCACGCCAGACGTGTTTCTGTGGTGTGTTGTGATCGGCAACCAGAGCGGTAAGTCGCCGCCGGTCAGCTTCGTCGAGAGTGATCGATATCCCATTGCGCATGCGCCAGACTCGCACATACGTTCAAAAAGCGGAATCCCTTTTTGGACTCTTCCGTTTCGGTCAATCCAGTAGATTGGGTGCCAGTCCGGGAGGGCCGGTTGGTGAAAACGCCCTGCGTGCGGACTGTTCAGGTTAAACGAATTAATTCCGCATATTCGTGTGCGACCATGACGCCCTGAAAAATGGCGATAGCCAGAGTCGCTTGGCGACCATCCGAAGCGTATCCAGAAGCTGCCGCGGCTACATCCATCAGTCACGCAAATCGCTTACTTGCCTTTCAGCTGCCCATCTAAATATCTTTGATTCAATATCATTCTGACATAAGATTCAAGGCACATCGCAACCAAAATCAGCACGACCTTCGCCATCTGACTAGCAGTCCATTGCCTGCAAAGTGCATACATCAGTCCGGATGTTGCCACATTTGTACATACTGCAATGACCGATGCGTAAGTCACACGATTTAGCAGTTGAAGACCAACCAAATTTATAAGATTCACGCACTGAATCACACACATAACGACACCGAAAATACATATTAGAACTATCTCGGTCGTAGGAAGCTGTAGAATACGAGCCCCATAGATCCAATCGACAGAAAATACTACTAAACTCAAGGCACAAACGTCTCCAAGTGCAAACGAGATGTTCGTCTTGTGTCGCATCATTAGGACACTGCCACTTCTATGCATCAGAGAAGAAAACGTTCTATTATTGAATTGCGACCATCCACTAGAAAGCGCTGTGACAACCGAGAATAACGGAAATAGCGCATTTCTAACGTTAAACGCAGTCTCGGATATCTCAGCCAAGAACTTTAGGAAAATGAAACCGCACGATATCGCCGCCACAACTTCCAAGATTGAAATCGCCCCTGAGCGCAAAAGCACCAGACTCTCCCGGCAAGTGTCAACTAGGAATCCAGTATCAAATCGAATAGAAAATTTTCTGTTGACGTCCACATAATGGAACACAGCGACACACGTTTCTCCCAGAAAAAAAATCGAAGGTAACGTTATAAAATAATACTCGCCAACTAGACCCGACACATACGCCCCTAGCAATAACGCCAGTACCGCAACGAGCAATACGACAGACGCCTTAAGTCCGAGCTTTGGCGCCCCCTCCGTAGACGATATACTCGACAACGCGCGTCTCGCCGCCATAGGGGGTAACTGAGCGCATAGTAGGCAGAAAAATAGCGCCTTATGGGGAATATCTATGTTCCCGAATAAGGACGTCACCCAGCTACCGAAATATATAAAGAGGCCAGACAAAACTAAGGACGCACCCAAGGACAGCACAATCGCCCTGCCCCGCGCAGCGGGTACCCGCTCACGGTCACCAGACTTCTTCAAGCGCACTACATATCCGGCGCCTATATTTCCCACAATCAATGATATCATCCCAACAATCATATGCGCGCTAGAGAAGTATACTGAGTACACCCCTAAAACGCCAACATTGACTACTGATAGTATCACCGTAACTGATAGATACATCAACGTGCTTATAAGGAACGTTAGCCACACCGGAACAACGATATTCCAGCAACGCATCCTGTGCGCGATTTCTTTATTAGCTGACAAAGCCGAAAACACATCGACCTCCTAAATGCTCCGCACGCAATCGCCGTCCGCGACGAACTTTCCGCGCAACAGCGTAGCATCACATCGTATTTCCCATCCTCAGAATGTCTTCAGTAAAACTCCTACATAATATTAACAATATCAAATCCCATACCATATACTATCGTATAACTCATTTCATATGTCTGTTTATTTTCTTTGTTTATATTATGAGATTTTTTAAGCGCTATATCATTGATTTATAGGCACTTAAAGCATGAACAATACTTACAACTACTCATATTATACTAAGGGCTATAGGAATTTTAACGAATTGCCGGAAACGACACTCAAGCTACGTTTGGTTGTCGTCTTATAGGACGGCAACTTAATGGAGGTCAATCATGACATCTCTGAATAAGTCAATTATCGTTCTTGCTTCTGAAATCAGCGGTAACGGCCAGGGCTGCAAGTACCATGTCAATGGGCAAGGCTGCAAATATCACGTCCTGAGCAAGGACTGATTATCACCCGAAGTCGGCGAGGCGCTATTCTTTTTGATGGCGCCTCGTTTTTTCCAACTTTACTCAGGGAGTTAAGAGGATGTTGCTTGCCAACGAGATTGATTTTGTTGAAATGACCTCTGGGGACGTCATAATGATCAATCTGATTAATGCCGCAGCTGACATCCTCAACAGAGAAACATATCTCGCGCTTACCGAGAAGAATTTTTCCGCTCTCGATGCCGAGACCGCCGACAAATTACTAGCGCGCCGGTACGCGTTTGAAAGCGACGAAGACTACCAGAGGTTTATTGCGGGTCTGGATAACGAAATCGAAGATATGGAGATCAAATCCGTCCCGAATTTCGTTCTCATTCCGAGCTATGCGTGCAATCTGAAGTGCATCTACTGCTATGAACAAACGTATAAAATTAATAACCGCGTCGAGCATCAGCGCAGTACGGTAAACGACTGGTTTGATTTTATAGGCGATAGGATTGCGGATCTAAAGATTCGCGGCGCGGATTATGATCCCGCTGATATAATGATTACGCTGATGGGCGGCGAACCGTTGCTTCGATCTAATTATAATACAATCGAGGATGCTGTTAATCAGATCGAGAGTATCGGGTATTCATATTGCGTTGTTTCCAACGGCGTAGATATTGAACAATACATCGATTTACTTCGGGACAAGAATGTCGATCATATCCAAATCACGCTTGATGGCGATCGGGAAATACATGATGCCAGAAGGATATTTCACGACGGGAGCGGCAGCTTCGATATAATAATGGACAATATCGGCAAGTGCCTTCGAGCTGGTCTTAAGATCGTAGTGCGTGTTAACGTCGACGCGGGCAACCTGAAGGGTCTTCCAGACCTTTCCCGACTTCTGGCTGAGAAGTTTGGAACGTTTGGTAATTTCTCGGCTTATATCTACCTTCTTCACGATGGCGGCTGCTCCGGTGAGAGCAACGTAGTCGACGAGGAAATTGGGATCGATGAAGTATACGCTATCGAGCAAGAAAACCCAACGATGTCGATATTCAAAAAGTCATTTCATCCCACAAACTTTGTCGAGAGTATATTGAAGGATAGAAAATTCAACCCTGCTCTAAGACATTGCGGCGCCGCGATGAATCAATACGTTCTGGATGCCCAGGGAAGAGTATATAAGTGTTGGCATGGCATCGGAAATAATGAGTATATTGTCGGAACAATTCGGAATGGGCTCGGAACGTTATCTGATTTTTGGCTGAGAAGAGCTGTTAATCGCATAGAAGAATGTAAGCAATGTAAATATCGGTACATCTGCGGTACCGGTTGCCCGGCGTCGGGTCATAACGACAAAGCCGGAGCGTTTAACGTTGCATCTCCTTCCTGCGTTAAATACGGCGAGCTCATAAAGAAACTCGTCGGGATTGAACTTGGTCGGCAGTGATGCGCCAAGTGGAAAATGCCATAGGGAAGTGACTACGCGGATGAACAAGATAGCGATTGTCGTGGCTGCGACGGACGGCATTGTTTCGAGCCAGTCTGGTATCGGAAGTGTCGCGCGGGCTTTTTTTAGCTCTATCGACGAGGCAAAGACGAAACCGCCCCTTTCTAGCTTGAGCTGGAACTTATTTGCCGCCGCCCCAAACCTTGATCCTTCAAGCGCGGATTACGACCGCGAACTGTTTGAGTCCATTGGCGAGACCTGCCGCAGGTACGGCGGAGAAGTGTTACTATTCGATAGCGAGCACGGCAACGACAAGCTTTCAACTGTCTGGGCGGGGAAGAACCCCGATTTGTGGTATCGTTTAGCCGAAAATTGCATGCGGGTTATTTTAGAAAGATGTGAAGCATACGAGCGCGTCATTGTATTCGCCCACGGCTCTCCGCTTCTCTTGCTGCGACGGTTTGTCGACCGGGACAATGTGAACATTATGACGGTGCCGCATTTTATTTGGAATCATCATCATGATTCTTCAAAAGTAACTGTTCACGGCGAGATTGAGCGAGACGCATATAGTCGGCTTGTGGATTGCCATGATGATTATGTCGCATGCATTGGAGACTACGTTAAGGACGTAATGCAGCGGATTTTCTCCCTTCCGGACGAGAAGTTCGTGATGCTGAGAAACAGAATCTCCCCTCACAATTATTCTCGCCAGCAGAGGGCGGCGGAGCTGGAACGCGACAGCAGAATTTCTCAATTAAATATTCCGCCAGAACAAACTGACGTCTTATTCAGTTGGGGACGATGTGACTCGCAGAAGGGGCATACGACAATTTTGAAAGCGTTCGCCAGAATTATGGCGGGGTCACCTTCCACACATCTGGTTATACTAGCGCCAGTTTCTGTTGGGCATAGGGATGAATATGATCGCATGCAAGATTTGGTGAAGTATATACCGGAAGGTAGATATACAATCATATATGAGTACGACGACGTTCTTCCGATCGCTATGGTTGGGTGGCAACGTTGCCGTATGGCAATTTTTGCGTCTCGGCGCGAGTATGCGCCCATAGCACCGCTTGAGGCACTTTTCTTCGGGCATCGTGCTTTGAGAGTAATTTACAGCGACATTGAACCCAATATCGAGTGTCTGGCCGGAATCTCAGGGACTGCTCCGTTTAGGTTGGACGATGACGCTCAGCTGTCCGAAACAGTTATTGATCAACTTTCTGCCGAGAGCTTCAGTGCTCGGGATGGAATGCCGACCTACGCAAACAGCATATCTGAGTTTTTCTCGTCACTATTGTTGAAGACGGGGATGTAGTCCCAGATGCTGTGGCTTAGGCTTTCATACTTGTCCATCGGTTGAGATCTTTCGTGTCTGCATGGTAGCAACACGAATGTCTTCGCCGATGGACTGCCGGAAACGTCAAACTCCTACTGCCACCCCGGCACAGCCGGGGGGGCTCCAGCTGACGCTAGATCGGGCGGGATTTCGCTCAACGGTCGAAGCAAATGCTTTGAACCAAAACCGCCGAGCCTGAGTGTTGCCGCGACGTTATGCGCGGTCCCCCTAAGATTCTCGCCGGCTTCAGCGAATGCCTCGGCGAGTGAGCAAGAGCGTGACAGCACACTGAATACGGCGTCGATACCGTGACTGTAAACTGCATCAGCATCTTTGCCGAGGCATCCGGCGATACCGATTACCGGTTTGCCGTAGCGTTTGGCCACGTTGGCGACACCAACTGGCGTTTTGCCATGAATGGTCTGGCCGTCGATGCGCCCTTCACCAGTAATGACTAAATCAGCATCGATCACAGCCGCATCGAGTCCCACTGCCGTGGTGACGATCTCTGCCCCCGGCTTGAGCACCGCACCTAGAAACGCCTTAAAACCGGCACCGAGACCACCCGCTGCCCCAGCGCCCGGAAAATAGGCTACGTCTACGCCAAGCACAGCCTTTATGAGTGAAGCATAGTGGGCGAGATTAGCATCGAGGAGAGCTACCTTGTCCGGCGTCGCACCTTTCTGCGGGCCAAATACGGCGGATGCACCGCGTGGGCCAACAAGTGGGTTATCGACGTCACAGGCTACTTCGATTCGACATTCGGCAAGGCGCGGATCGAGATCAGAAACATCAATGCTTGCCAGGCGACCGAGTTCACCGCCACCGTGCCCAAGCGCTTTGCCTTCGGCGTCTAGCAGACGCACGCCGAGAGCCTGAAGCATGCCGGCACCGCCGTCATTGGTTGCGCTACCGCCAATACCGACGATCAAGTGGCGGGCACCTTTGTCTAGTGCGGCCAGAATAATTTCGCCGACGCCAAAAGTGGTGGTGCTCACTGGATCCCGCACGTCAGGCGGAACGAGCGTTAGGCCACCCGCCGCCGCCATCTCTATGACGGCGGTCTGCATGTCGCCTGTAATCCCGAAGAAAGCATTAACGGGGCTACCAAGCGGGCCGGTCACAGAAAGATTGACAATCTTCCCACAGGTGGCGGCAACCATAGCTTCGACTGTTCCTTCACCACCGTCAGCGACTGGCATGACGACATAGTCGGCGTCGGGAAAGATCTCGCTAAAGCCGGCGCGGATGTTGTTCGCGACTTCAAAGGCCGACAGGCTTTCCTTAAAGGAATCTGGGGCTATGACGATTTTCATCGTCGTGTTCCTCGTCGTTTGCATGAGCTGGATAGTTGGTTCGGTGCTGAAGGCCGACGCCGGAGCACAGAACTTGAAAAGGCCTGAGGGCGTGTATCAAAGCCCCCAGGCAGGTCCACATCACCGGTTGACAAGTTTTCCGGGAATACGCAGCACCAGCACCACGCCAACCAGGATGACGGCGGCCAGGATATAGAGCGCCGTGTCGGTGCTCTGGGTCATGTCCTTGATCCAGCCAACCATATAAGGGCTAACGAAGCCAGCAATTTGGCCGATGGAGTTGATAAGCGCGAGACCACCAGCCGCCGCAGCTGGCGACATATAGCCACCGGAAATCGGCCAGAACATTGGCAGGCCGGTGAGCGCTCCCATGGTGGCGATGGTGAGGCCGATCAGCGCGATGGTGGGGCTGGCACTGAAATTGGCCGCGATTAGCAATCCCCCGACACCCATCAGCATAGGAACGGCAAGATGCAGCCGGCGCTCCCGGTGTCGGTCCGCCGATCTGCCGACGTACAGCATGAAGAAGCTGGCGGCGACATAGGGAATGGCGCTCAGCCAGCCCACTAACGCCGGATCGGTCTGGCCGCTAGCCTTGATGATCGACGGCAGCCAGAAATTGATCATGTAGACGCCGCTCTGGATCGAGAAATAGATCACACCCAGCGCCCAGACGCCCTTGTTGCGGACGACAGAGGCGAAGCTGTCCGATACCGTGGTGGGTTGGTTCTTGTTGTCCTCAATGAGGGCCAGCTTGAGCGCGGCCTTTTCATCTGAGGACAGGAAGCTCGCATCGTCGATGCCGTTGCTAAGCACGGCGAGGATGCCAAAGCCAAGTACCACCGTCGGCAGGCCCTGTAACAAGAACAACCACTGCCAGGCGTGCATGCCTGCTTGGCCGTCCGAGAAATGGCCGAGGATCCAGCCGGAGAACGGTCCACCAATAACGCCCGATAAGGGTATGGCCGACATGAACAGTGCCATCACCTGGCCACGCCGCGCCGACGGGAACCACTTGGTGAGGTAGAGAACGATGCCTGGGAAGAAACCGGCCTCGGCTGCGCCAGTCAGGAAGCGGAGGGCGTAGAACGCTTCGGCTGATCGGACGAGCAAGAGACTGGTGGACAACAGCCCCCACAACACCATGATCAGCGCGATCCAGCGTCGGGCGCCGAAGCGATGCAGCATCAGGTTGCTCGGCACGCCGCAGGCGACATAGCCGAGAAAGAAGATGCCTGCGCCAAGGCCGTAGGCTGTCTCGCTAAGACCAAGATCGTCCAACATCTTCAGCTTGGCAAAGCCGACATTGACGCGGTCAAGATAGTTAAAAAGGTAGCAGACGAAAATATAAGGGATCAATCTAGAGGCAACTTTCTTGTAGGTCACCTCAATCCCATTCGCGGCCACCCCATCGGATGTCACGGTCGTGCTCATATCTCACTCCCTGAGCAAGTTTTCCCCCACGATGCACATACGCGTCGTTGTCCCTGAAGGTCGCTCCTAAACGTCCGGTCAAGGTACATCCAGAATAGTCGGCGATTGATGGTCGCGTCTTTGTGCACAATTTACAAAAAAGGATACGCAACACCTCGTATACCATTATCCATTTGCACAAAATCGCACTATTGTTGCCGGCTGAGAATCCAGATGTCGTAGAAGTCCTTCATCCGGCTATTGGCGCGTCCCAGCACCACCATTGCCTGGAATTTCTCGGCGATCACCATCTCACGCGCATAGGCCCGCAGGCGTGGCGCGGGAAACTCCAGCATGGAGGGATAGTCCAGTACGTCAACCCCTGGCTCCGTCGCGTCGCCAAAGCCGATGTCGATGGTCAGACCAATACGGGCACCGCTGATCGAGGCTGTTGTCCGCAGTCGCAGTCCGCCATATTCCAGTTCCTCGCGGATACGATCGACCCTCAGTGCGCCGACATCGAATTCCACGCCGTCGGCGAATTCCAGCGCCATGATTTCGCGGAACGTTGCCAGCATTGGTTCGGCTTCGGAATTTCCAAAACCCAACAGATCAAGGTCGCGCGTGCCCGATGAGGGTCGTCAAACCAGCTCATCATCAGCATCGCGCCTTTCAGAACGAAGCGGTCGGCATGCGGTGATTGACCGAGCCTGAAGAGTAGCCCTTCGAGGGCGAAGCGCGTCAGGACGAGATCGAAGCTCTGTCCACTCGCCTTGGCGAGTTGCAGCAGGCGGGTGCGCACCGAGGCACCGATATTCTTTGGCTCTTTAGCCATTGGCGATCAGCGCCTCGAGATATGGTCGAATGACGGTCGCGACCGCACCACGCCCGGCTTGCTTGGCAATTTCATCTGGGGTCGCTTTGCGCTGACGTAGCGCTTCCTGGAGGCCTTCAATCGCCACGGACAGGCCGATCTTGTTCCGATACCGAAAGCAGTCTGCGATGGTCTTGGCTACGCCGAAGACCTTCACTGACACCCCCTCGACGGTGTGGGACTCGACACCATCCGCTAACAGGCGATCCGTGAATCGTACGAGCCGAATTGACACGCTGTCAGCCTTGGGCGCCCAATCCTTTTGGCCAATGGCCATCCACACATGCCTGGGCAGTTGATCGGTAAGGTCATGGAACGCGAGCGCTGAGACGAGGCAGACAACCCCTTTTGGCAGGCGCTTTGCGGCCTCTGCGAGACTATGGTGAGCGTCGAACGGGGCATCGGAGAGCTGATATAGCCCCCGCGCGAGCCGGAGCACCTCGCCATCACGCTCCATGCGGCTCATGGTGGCGGCCGTCACGCCCTCCGCGCGCAGTTCCGCCAGGCGCGCGATGCCACGCGCTTTCAGCACGGTTTGGGCAATTCGGCGTTGGGACACGGGCTCGGACAAGATACGTCAGCTCGGAGGATTGGTGCTATTATCCGAGCTTTTGTATCACGCCTCTCTTCCTGAAGGAAGGCATGCCGCAACACAATCAGGCAACTAAGCCGGACTGCAACCGATGAAACAGGTCCGAAAATCTAGGCATCAGATTTACCCCGCCGCGCCCTCGCAAATCCCCGGTCGGTTGCCATGAACCGCTCCAGCATCGGCACGATCAGCCGAACGGGATCAGCGGCAGACTGCCCTCCTCCGCGGCCGAGGATCTCAGCATAGGCGGTCAGGTCTCGATGGATACTGGCGGGCAGCTCCAGCGTGACCTTCACCGGCTTGTCGTCGGCGATCGGGCCGAGTTTCAGCTTTGCCATGTCAGCCTCCATAGGGCTCAAGCACGAGATCGCGGGTGACGATCACGCGGACGGGAAAGCCCGGCCGGATGGTGAGCGTCGGCGCGATGTTGAGCTGGCGCTGCACGATCTGCTGACCGGTCTGGTTGATGCTGTCGGATGCGCCGTTGCGCAGCGCGCGGATGATGTCACCCTCCTGACCCGATGATCCCGCCTCGGCACCAACGCTGAGCAGCGTTGACAGCGCCGCGGCCTTGAACAACTCACCCCAATGGTAGTTGACGCCATCTTCGAGCCCGGCATAGCCTTCGGCGTCCGCACCCGGCTGGCGCTCCAATACGATCGAGCGGCCATTGGGGAAGATCAGCCGGTTCCAGACGAGCAGCAAACGGCGCTGGCCGAAGCCGACGCCGTTGTCGTACTGACCGATGATCCGCGTGCCCTGCGGCACGAGCAGGATGCGCCCGGTTGGGCTGTCATAGACGTTCTCCGTGACCTGAGCAGTGATCTGGCCGGGAAGATCGGAGCGGATGCCGGTGATGAGCGCCGCCGCGATCACCGCCCCGGCCTGAAGCACATTGGCCGACGCGGGAGCGGCGACACGATCCGGCGAGACGGTGCGCTTGTCTGGTGCCTGGTTCAAAAACGCGAGCTGACGATCCTGCGCGGAAGGCGTCGCCGGCTGTGGTGCGAGCCCAAGGTTGGCGAGGTCCGGCTGCGGCGTGACTGTCGCTTGCGGCTGCGAGACAGCGGTGGTGGCTGGCCGCGTCTCGGTCGAAGCAAAGAGACGTGCCGTCCGCGCGGCCTCCAGCTCTTGGATGCGGCGCTGCTCTTCCTGACTGATCCCCGGATTGGGCGTCGCAATTCCCGGCGTTGGCACCGGCTGGCCGGCATTTTGGGCGCTGAGGATGGGGCGGCCGAGGTCGCCCGGCAGCGGCGGACCGAGCTTCGGGATACCGGCATAGTCCTTCGGCAAGGCGGCAAGGCCGTCGGGCGTCGTCCGGTTGTCGGTCGAATACAGCTCCTCGTTCGTCTTGCCGCCGCGCTGGGTTTGAAGCGCGTAGATCAACGTGCCGCCGATACCGGTGCCGGCAAGCAAGCCGAGGGCGATCAGCACCTTTCGCGACAGACGCGTCACGCGCGGCGGTTCGGGCCGCAGCCGCATCGGGGCGACCGGCTCGCCGGTCAGCGGCCGGGCATCGGCGTCCGCTTCTGGTCTATGACGATCAGGCTCGATCTCGCTCACGATGCCGGCCTCCCGTCGGTGCGAGAGATGCGAACGCGCTTCTGGTTCTTGTCGGCCCCGAAGCGCAATTCGGCGGCGGCGAACAACCGGTCGACGATCATGTAGTTGTCGCGGACGCGATAATTCACCAGTTCCGAGGTATCGCCCTCCGGGCCGACGACAAAGAGCGGTGGCATCTCGCCCTGACCGATACCGCGCGGGAACTCGATGAACACCTGCTTGCCGTCGTCGAAGGCGCGGAGCGGCCGCCACGGCGCGCGATCGCCGGTCACCTCGTAGCGAAAGTTGACGCGCGCGAGATCGATGCCGGTCGCCACCGGCTGGACGGCCTGCGCCTCGGCGTTCTGGCGGCGCAGCGCGATGAGCTGGTCCTGTGGATACTGCCAGGATACCGAGGCCATGTAGGTCTTCTCGGTCGAGCGCAGCTCCATATGGTAGGTGCGCGCATTGGTGTTGATGACGAGGTTGGTCATCAGCTCGGGCCGCGTCGGCTTGACGAGGATGTGGACCTGCTTCGTCGCGCCTGCACCGCTCTCGGTGTCGCCGATGATCCAGCGCACCGTGTCGCCGGCAGCGACCGGACCGGCGCCGACCAGCGTTTCGCCGGCCTGCAAGGCGATGTCGGTAATCTGGCCGGGCGCGGTGTAGACTTGATAGAGCGCGCCGTCGACGAAGGGATAGACCTGGATGGCGTTGATGAAGCCGTTCCTGACCGGCTGCATCCGCGCGGCGGCGTTGGCCTCATTCACCCGGGCGGCAGGGTCCGGCAGTTCGGGTGTCGGCTTGCCGTCCTTGCCGACCGGCTTCAACTGGCCGGGCAGCGGAAGCGGCTTCGGCAGTTCCACCACCCGAACCGACGCCGGCGGATCGGCGGTCTGAACGGCCGGCATCGCATCGTCATAGGAGATTTCCGGCGGCTTCTGCGCCGTGGCGCAGCCGGCAAGCGCGGATGTGAAAGCCAAGAGAAGCGGCAAGGCGGATTTACGGAAAGCCGGACTTCCCGCTTGTCCGGGGGCGGCTTTGCGGAAGGTCGGCGTCATTGGGTCAACTCCTTCGACCAGTTGATGGCGGTGACGTAGATTCCGAGCGGGTTGGCCCGGAGCTTTTCGGCGTCGCGCGGCACCTGCACGACGACGGTCAAGATGGCCGTCCAGCGCTCGGTGGAGGCGAGCGAGCCGTCCTGATAGGTCCGCTGAACCCAGGCGACGCGGAAGCTGTCGGGCGATGCGCGAATGACGCTCGAGACATCGACGGCGATCTGCGTCTTGCCGACCTTGGTGAAGGGATCGTTGGCGCGGGCGTAATCGTTGAGCGCCAGCGCTCCGGCTTGCGTGGTGAAGTCGTAGGCCCGGAGCCAGTTCTGGCGGACGATGATGGCGTCGGCCGGGATCGAGCGGACCTCTTCGACGAAGTGCGCGAGATGGAAAGCGATCTGCGGATCGGTCGGCCGATAGTCGGCGGTGGCCGGAGCCACGGCTTGCGCCGCCCCGAGCTTGTCGACCTGCACCACCCACGGCACGACCGAGCCGCTCTGCGATTGCCAGACCAGCGCCACGGAGAGGCCCGCCGACAAGGCCAGTGATCCGAAGGCCATCAAGCGCCAGTTCTTCGCCTGCACACGAGCCGAACCGATGCGCTCGTCCCAGACTTGGGCCGCGCGCTGATAGGGCGTCTCGGGTTCGGGAGATTTGCCGTAGTGGGTGGAGGGTCGTTTGAACATCAGCGGTCGCTTTCAGAAAGATGGACGGACGAGCCGCCGCCATGGCTGTCGCCGGACTTGACCGCATGGGCGGCGGCCTGGACGCCGTGCGACATCGCTTGCGAGCGCTTCATGCGCTTGGCCCAAGCGGGCGGGCCGTCCGTGGTTGCGGAAGAAGATGCGGCTGCATCCGTTGCGCCGCCTTCGCCGGTGACCGACTGGCCACCAGATCCGAAGCTCTCCTTCATCGACGCGGCGGCGCGCTTGAACGGGCTACCGATGGCGGCGCCGAGTTTGGAGGCGCCGGTGCTGGCGACATTGCCGAGGCCAGAGGCGACGCCTGACGCGCCAGTGTGTCCGGCGGCACCGAGGCTGTAGGCGGTGGACGCGCGCCCCGCGAGAGCAGCCCCACCACGCGCCGCTGCGGCAGCACCTCCCGCCAACGCCGCACCACCGGAGGCGGCGGCACCGACCGTCGCCGCACCCGCCATCGCCATGCCGCCAGCAGCGAGCCCGGTTCCGATCGCCGCGCCGGCGCCGAGTTGCGGGCCTCCGGAGACGAGACCGTTGGCGATGCCGGGACCGAAGATGCCGAGGCCCAGCAGCGACAGCGCCGCGAGCACGATCGCCATCGCGTCGTCGATGGTCGGCGTCGCGCCGTTGAAGCCGGCGGTGAACTCGGAGAACAGCGTCGAGCCGATGCCGATGATGACGGCGAGAACCATCACCTTGATGCCCGACGAGATCACGTTGCCGAGCACACGTTCGGCCATGAAGGCGGATTTGCCGAAGAGGCCGAAGGGGATCAGCACGAAACCGGCGAGCGTCGTCAGCTTGAACTCGATCAGGGTGACGAAGAGCTGGACGGCGAGGATGAAGAAGGCGAGCAGGATCAGCGCCCAAGCGAAGAGAAGGCAGGCGATCTGGATGAAGTTCTCGAAGAACGACACCCAACCCATCAGGTCGGAAATGGAATCGAGCAGCGGCCGCCCGGCATCGAGGCCGGTCTGCGCCACCTTGCCGGGGCGCAGAAGGTCGGCGGTCGAGAACCCCGTGCCCGACGCCTTCAGGCCGAGGCCCGCGAAGCTCTCGAAGACGATGCGCGCGAGGTTGTTCCAGTTGCCGATAATGTAGGCGAAGACACCGACGAACAGAGTCTTTTTGATCAGCCGCGCGATGATGTCGTTGTCGGCGCCCCACGACCAGAACAACGCGGCCAGCGTCACGTCGATGACGATCAACGTCGTGGCGATGAAGGCCACCTCATCCTGCAAGAGGCCGAAGCCGCTGTCGATATAGCGGGTGAAGACCTCCAGGAAGTGGTCGATGACGCCGGAGCCGCCCATGGTCAATGCGCCTCCGCCGAGGCCGAACCGAGGAACCGATCGCGGTTCTCCGCCCATGCCTTGAGGCAGGTCGCGTCACGGCTGGCGGCCTCGCCCATGTCGCGGCAATGCCGGAGCGTGGCTCGCAGCGATCCGGGATCACCGACGTGAGGACGGCTGACGGTGCGGATCTCCGTCACTTCTTCCTTGTTGGTCAGCTCGATCACCGAGGCGGTGACCGCCACCGCGACGAAGGCGACGGCACCAAGGCGTGCGAGGGTCTTGCCGTCCATCGCCGTCCCCTCAGTTGCTACCGTAGAACATCTTGGCCGAACCGGACTGATAGCCCACACCCGGCGTCAGAAAGCGGCGGCGTTGCTCGCGGCCCTGCTCCGCCGCGGCCGCCCGCTCGGCATCGGTGAGCGCCTGCGCCCGGCCGTTCGCCGCAACGACAGCCGTGAGGTCCGCGAGTTGCTGCGCCTGGAGCGCGAGAAGCTGATTGCCGGCCTGCGTTGCCTGGAGCGCACCGGTCGCCGACTGGCTGGCACCGACCAGCGTCGACATCTGCGCGCGGTTGGTATCGATATTGCTGACGACGCCGGCCTGCACGCGCATGGCGTCCTGCAAGCCGCCGACCGTATTCTGCCAGCGCGAGCGGGCGTCGGCGACGAGTTGCTGGTCCGACGCCGACATCGAGGCGGTCGAGTACTTCTGCTGGAAGGTCCGATCGACCTGCTGAACGTCGTAGGCGATGTTCTGCGCCTGCCCCAGAAGCTGCTGCGTGCGTTGCACGGATTGCTGAAGCTGCTGGAGCGACGAATACGGCAGGCTCGCCAGATTGCGGGCCTGATTGATCAGCATCTGCGCTTCGTTCTGCAGCGAGGTGATCTGATTGGTGATCTGCTGGAGGGCGCGCGCCGCCTGAAGGACGTTCTGCGCATAGTTCGAGGGATCGAAGACGATGATGGCGTGCGCGGGCGTCGCCAGTATCGGTGCGACGGCGACGGAGGCTGAAAGCAAGGCGGCGGCGAAGTGCGCCGCGCGCGAACGGCGCGATGTCATGGGTGGATCTCCAGATTGGTAAGGTCGGGAATGAGGTCGGCCGCCCAGCCGGCGCCGCGATGACGCAGCCAGGCGTCGAGAAAGTCGTGGCGACCATGTTCGGCGACGATATTCGCGATGACCGCCTGATCGGTCTTGGAAGATGCGGCGCAGAGTGCCAGCGCCACGTCCGATAGGCCCAGCTCGAACAAGCGGTTGCCGCGCCGCGACTGGCAGTAGTAATCGCGCTTGGGCATGGCCCGCGCGATGATCTCGATCTGGCGGTCGTTGAGACCGAAACGGCGATAGATGGCGGTGATCTGCGGCTCGATCGCGCGTTCGTTCGGGAGCAGCAGCCGGGTCTGACAGCTTTCGATGATCGCGGGCGCGATGGCGCTGCCGTCAATGTCGGACAACGACTGCGTGGCGAAGATCACGCTGGCGTTCTTCTTGCGCAGCGTCTTCAGCCATTCGCGGAGTTGGCCGGCGAAGCCCTCGTCGTCGAGCGCCAGCCAGCCTTCATCGACGATGATGAGCGTCGGCGATCCGTCAAGCCGATCCTCGATACGATGGAACAGATAGGCGAGTACTGCGGGCGCGGCTTCCGTGCCGATCAGCCCCTCGGTCTCGAACACCTGCACCGTGGCAGTGCCGAGATGCTCGCTCTCGGCGTCGAGCAACCGGCCCCATGCTCCGCCAATGCAGTACGGGCGCAGCGCCTGTTTCAGGTCGTTCGACTGCAACAGGACGCAGAGGCCGGTGATGGTGCGTTCCTCGACTGGCGCGGAAGCCAGTGAAGTCAACGCCGTCCAGATGTGCTCTTTCACCTCCGGCGTGATGGCGACGCCTTCACGGATGAGGATGGCGACGATCCAGTCCCCGGCCCAGGCGCGTTCGGCGGTCTCCCCGATGCGGGCGAGTGGCTGCAGGCTGACTGAGGTCTCAGAGCCGTCGGTCAGACCGCCACCGAGATCGTGCCAGTCACCGCGCATGGCGAGCGCGGCGGCGCGGATCGAACCACCAAAATCGAAGGCGAAGACCTGAGCCCCGGCATAACGGCGGAACTGCAAAGCCATCAGCGCCAGCAGTACTGACTTGCCCGCGCCGGTCGGACCAACCACCAATGTGTGGCCGACATCACCGACGTGAAGGGAAAACCGGAACGGGGTCGAGCCTTCGGTCTTGCCGAAGAGCAAGGGGGCGGCGCCAAAGTGCTCGTCCCGTTCCGGCCCCGCCCACACGGCACTGAGGGGGATCATGTGGGCGAGATTGAGTGTGGAAATCGGTGGCTGTCGGACGTTGGCATAGACCTGCCCCGGCAGGCTGCCGAGCCAGGCATCGACCGCGTTGATGGTCTCCACCATCGCGGTGAAGTCGCGGCCCTGGATGACCTTCTCGACAAGCCGCAGCTTCTCGTCGGCGGTGCGTGGATCGACATCCCACACCGTCACCGTCGTGGTGACGTAAGCGACGCCTGCATAGTCGGCACCCAATTCCTGAAGCGCGAGATCGGCGTCCGCCGCCTTGTTCGAGGCATCCGTGTCCATCAGCACGGATTGTTCGTTGGTCATCACCTCCTTCAGGATCGCGGCTATCGACTTGCGCTTGGCGAACCACTGACGGCGGATCTTGGTGAGCAGCCTCGTGGCATCGGTCTTGTCGAGCAGGATCGCGCGGGTGGACCAGCGATAGGGAAAGGCCAGCCGGTTGAGTTCGTCGAGCAGGCCCGGCGTCGTCGCGGCCGGAAAGCCGGTGATGGTGAGAACGCGCAGGTGCTGCGCTCCCAGCCGCGGTTCCAGCCCGCCGGTAAGCGGCTGATCGGCCAAGAGCGCGTCGAGATACATCGGCGTTTCGGGAACGCGGACGCGGTGGCGGTGCGTGGAGACGCAGCCGTGCAGGTAGGTCAGTGTCTCGCCGTCATCGAGCCATCGGCATTCCGGCATGAAGGCTTCGATGAGATGCAGCAGCCGGTCGGTTCGATCAACGAAGCTGGTCATTACCTCCTGCGGGTCGATGCCGGTCTTCTCGCGACCCTCGTAGAGCCAGGTCTCGGCGCGCGCGGCGTCCTCGGCCGGCGGCAGATAGGCGAAGGTCAGAAAGTAGCTGGACTCGAAATGGCTCCCCGCTTCTTCGAAGTCGGCTTTCCGCTCGCTATCAACCAAGGCCGAGGCGGCATCGGGAAAGCGGCTCGCGGGATAGACGCCCGCTGCATGGCGTTGTGCTTCGACGAAGATCGCCCATCCGCTGCCGAGACGGCGGAAGGCATTGTTGAGGCGGCCCGCGACGGCGACCAGTTCGGCAGGCACAGCGGAATCCAGATCGGGACCACGGAAGCTCGCGGTACGTTGAAAACTGCCGTCCTTGTTGAGCACGATGCCGGGGCCGACCAATGCGGCCCAGGGGAGGAAATCGGCGAGCCGGCGGTTGCGGTTGCGATATTCGGCGAGGTTCATCATGGCCGCCTCCCCTCAGACCGAAAGGTGCGCGGGAATGCGCAGATGGCGGCGGCCGACCTCGACAAAGAGCGGGTCGCGCTTGGCCGCCCACACGGCCGCAAAGTGGCCGATCGCCCAGATGGCGATGCCGACCAGCCAGAGACGCAGACCAAGGCCCACCGCGCCGGCGAGCGTGCCGTTCATGATCGCGATGGCGCGCGGCGCGCCACCGAGCAGGATCGGTTCGGTCAGCGCCCGGTGAACCGGCACGGTGAAACCCGGCACTTCGCCGCTCTGGTCGCCGACACCCGCCATCAGACCAGCGCCCCGCCGCCAAACGAGAAGAAGCTGAGGAAAAATGAGCTGGCCGCGAAGGCGATCGACAAGCCGAACACGATCTGGATCAGGCGGCGGAACCCGCCAGAGGTGTCGCCGAACGCGAGCGCCAGGCCAGTGGTGATGATGATGATGACGGCGATGATCTTGGCGACCGGGCCTTCGATCGACTGCAGGATCTGTTGCAGCGGCTGTTCCCACGGCATCGACGAGCCGGAGGCATAGGCGGGCGCCGTCAGCGCCACGCTGAGCGCGACGATGGATACGGTCATTGCGAAACGTTGGCGCGCGAGGCGTGCGACTTGGATCACGGTGTTTCTCCTTCCGGGCTGATGCTGATCGTGTTCGATGCGCCGTCGACGGCGGACGTGACGCGGTAATCGCCGTCCGGGCCAAGGCCATCGACACGGGCGAGTTCGGCGAGCCGGCGCGCGGCACCACGGCCGGAAAGCACGACCACGAGATCGATCGTCTCTGCGATCAGCGCGCGCGGAACGGTGACGACGGCTTCCTGGATGAGCTGTTCCATGCGCCGTAGAGCACCGATGGCGCCGCCGGCGTGGATCGTGCCGATGCCCCCCGGATGGCCGGTGCCCCAGGCTTTGAGCAAGTCAAGCGCCTCCGCGCCGCGCACCTCGCCGATCGGGATGCGGTCAGGGCGCAGGCGCAGCGATGAGCGGACGAGATCGGAGAGTGAGGCGACACCATCCTTCGTCCGCATGGCGACGAGGTTGGGCGCCGCACATTGCAGCTCGCGCGTGTCCTCGATGATGACGACGCGATCGGATGTCTTCGCCACCTCGGCCAGCAGCGCATTGGTCAGCGTCGTCTTGCCGGTCGAGGTGCCGCCCGCGACGAGAATGTTGGCGTGGGATGCGACGCCCTGGCGAAGCGCTTCGGCCTGCGCAGCGGACATGATCCCCGCGCGCACGTAATCGTCGAGCGTGAACACGGCGACGGCTGGTTTGCGGATGGCGAAGGCCGGCGCGGCAACCACGGGCGGCAACAGCCCCTCGAACCGTTCGCCGGTCTCAGGCAGCTCGGCCGAAACGCGCGGGCGACCTGCATGAACCTCGGCGCCAACATGGTGCGCGACCAGGCGCACGATGCGCTCGCCATCTACCGACGACAGATGCTCGCCGGTGTCCGACAGTCCTTCGGAAAGCCGATCGATCCAGATGCGCCCGTCCGGGTTCAGCATCACCTCGACGACGGACGCATCTTCCAGAAGCCGGGTGATGGCGGGGCCAAGCGCCGTGCGCAGCATCCGCGCGCCGCGTGCAAGCCCTTCAGAATTGTGGTGCGAAGCCGCCATTCGATCCCCGTGTCTGTCGGGGAGAAGTCAGACAGTCCCCAGACGGGGTCGATTAAAAGAGCCGGGAATTGGGCTGATTCAACAAAGATTTGGTGACATGCGGCCTTGGCGAAGAAACGGCGGCGATCGGCGGGATTCCATACTCATCTTGAGGCGGTCGGCGTTGCTCAACGCTGTACCTGCTCAATGAATGCGGGAGGCCGATATCCCCAATCTGACGATCGCCATCGGCTCGTGGATGCTGTGCCCAATCGGCACAAATCGAAGCCGATTGCTCCTTGATCAATTGGCTCTTGACCCTGACATTGATGTCAGGGGTTACGAGATGCAGCAGGAGGGCGGATGAAGAT
>JAGSYV010000156.1 GCA_018262505.1 Pseudomonadota bacterium | reverse complement strand
CCGACGATCCACTCGAGGGCGCGCATGTTCTCGCCGTAGCCCGGCCACATGAACTTGCCGTTATCGTCCTTGCGGAACCAGTTGACGCGGAAGATGCCCGGCGCCTTCGGCAGATTACGGCCCATTTTGAGCCAGTGCGCCCAATAGTCGCCCATGTTGTAGCCGCAGAAGGGCAGCATGGCGAAGGGATCGCGACGCATGCCGGTCCCCTCGGCCGCGGCCGTCTGCTCGGAACCCATGGTCGCGGCAAGATAGACGCCGTGGCTCCAGCTGAACGACTGCATGACCAGCGGGAAGGCGGTGGCGACGCGGCCGCCGACGATGAAGGCCGAGATCGGCACGCCGGCGGGGTTCTCCCAGTCCGGATCGATCGACGGCACCTGGCTCGCCGGAGCGGTGAAGCGGCTGTTCGGGTGAGCGGCGGGACGGCCGCAGCCCGGGGTCCAATCCTGACCGGTCCAGTCGATGAGATGCGCGGGAGCCTCGTCGGTCATGCCTTCCCACCACACGTCACCGTCGTCGGTCAGCGCGACGTTGGTGAAGATGCAGTTGGCGTGCAGCGTGCGCAGCGCGTTCGGGTTCGACACTTCGTTGGTGCCGGGGGCAACGCCGAACAAGCCGTTCTCGGGGTTGATGGCACGCAGCTCGCCGTCGGCATTGGGCTTCACCCAGGCGATATCGTCGCCGATGGTGGTGATCTCCCAGCCGGCGTAGGCCTTGGGCGGAATGATCATGGCGAAGTTGGTCTTGCCGCAGGCCGACGGGAAAGCGGCGGCGACGTAGGACTTCTCACCCTTGGGGTTCTTGACGCCGAGGATGAGCATGTGCTCGGCCAGCCAGCCCTCATCGCGGGCCATGACCGAGGCGATACGGAGCGCCAGGCACTTCTTGCCGAGCAGAGCATTGCCACCATAACCCGAACCGTAGGACATGATCTCACGGGTGTCGGGGAAGTGGACGATGTACTTGGTGTCGTTGCAAGGCCAGGCAACGTCCTTCTGGCCGGGCTGGAGCGGCGCGCCGACCGAATGGATGCACGGAACGAAGTCGGCATTGCCGAGCACGTCGAGCACCTTGGTCCCCATGCGGGTCATGATGCGCATGTGCACGGCGACATAGGCACTATCGGTCAGCTCAACGCCAATCTGAGCGATCTTCGAGCCGAGCGGCCCCATGGAGAAGGGGATCACGTACATGGTACGGCCCTTCATGCAGCCCTTGAGCAGGCCTGACATGGTGGCGCGCATCTCGGCCGGATCGGCCCAGTTGTTGGTCGGGCCAGCTTCATCCTTGGTCTTGGCGCAGATGAAGGTGCGGCTCTCGACGCGGGCGACGTCCGACGGATTGGAACGAGCGAGGAAGCTATTCGGACGCTTCTTGGCGTTCAGGCGCGTGAAGGTGCCGCCGTCAACCAGCTCCTGGCAGAGACGATCATATTCTTCCTGCGAACCATCGCACCAGTAGATGCGGTCCGGGGTCGTCAGCTTGGCGACTTCGTCGACCCAGGCAATCAGCTTGGCATTCTTGGTAGGAGCTTGTGACATCAGCTTTCTCCGATGGACATATCGCCGCCCGTTCCGGTCTCATTCGTAAGAGAGAGAGGACTCATGAGACGATGCGCCGACAGGGGTGAGTAAGGTTCGCAGCCTGAATAAAGAGACTTCCGCCTTGGTGACTACACCATAAAAGAGCATCACCGGGAACCGAGTGGCTCCCATCAGATAACCCCATGACAGTCGACTCTCCTACCAGTCTCTCCAAAGCCCGGCACCCATAACCGAGTGGCCCGGATTAGCGTTCCTGAAAAAAGACAATACCGACTGAAGTATGAGGGATCAATCGTTGTAAGACCGTACAGACACGACGGAAGCGATGGGCATACATCTGAACATTTGGGGAACAAATTGGCATCCGAAGTATGGGTCAACTGAGCATTTCGGCTAGTTTCCGCGCTTTTCCCTGCCTCCAACGATCCGGTTACGAATTTCGCCAAAAGTTCTACGTGCCAGTACGTATCAAATACGTATTTTGTATTACAAAAGGAAGAATAGCTTTCGGTAACGCGTCGCCTTCGAGCAATTCTCTGCCCAAAAGCCGGGATTGGGAACATTCAATCGATTACGATTCCGGCGCCATGTTGGCGTCGGAGCGGGTCCGGGCGCGGCAAGACGCTCGTTCTACTGCCTCAGAATCAAGCGCCGACTGATGCCGATGGCTCCGAGAAAGGCCTCGTCGTGACTCACAACCAGAAGTGATCCGTCGTAGGCCCGAAGGCCGGCCTCGACGGTCTCCACCGACTCCACGTCAAGATGATTGGTCGGCTCGTCGAGGATGACAAGCTGTGGAAGGCGAGCGCGGCCGAGCACACAGGCAAGTCCCGCCCTCAATCGTTCGCCACCCGACAGGCTGCCGACCATTCTGAGCGCGGCATCGGCCCGGAACTTGAACCGAGCAAGGCTGGCCCGGCAAGCCTCCTCGTTGGCGCTCGGATCAAGGCGGCGGTAATTGTCGCGAATCGTCTCGGCCTCATCGAGCAGCGAGACTCGCTGATCGAGAAAGGCGAAGTCGACGCGCCGGTCGACCGTGCCGGAGAACGGCGCGAGGTCGCCGGTGATCACCCGCAGAAGCGTCGTTTTGCCGGAGCCGTTGGGACCGGTGATGGCGATACGTTCCGGCCCCCTCACCTCGAACGCCAAGTCGCGAATGAGCATTCTCTTGTCATAGCCGACGCTGAGATGGTTGAGCTTGAAAACCAGACGATCGGCAACGAGCCCCGACGGCGGCAAGGACACCGAGAAGGGCACGAGGATCTCGAGCTTGCCGCGCGCTTCGTCGGCGGCCGAGGTGGCGGCCGCCAAACGACGCTCGGCAAGGCGGGCGTCGGCGGCGCGCGTTTCCTCGGCCTTGCGCTCCAGACCGCCAGCCACGATCCTCGGCATATCGCCCTTCGCCGCCTTGCGTGCGCCGGCACCTGCCCGTCGCGCCCGCTTCTCCGCCTGGGTCTGCGCGGCTTGCCGCTCGCCTTTCAACCGCCGCTCGGCGTCATCGAGATCATGATGCGCCGCGGCGAGCTCGATCGCCTTGCGGGCTCGATAGGCGCTCCAGCCACCGCCATAGCGGCAGGCACCAAGCGAAGTGAGTTCGACGATGGCGTCCATGCTTTCCAGAAGCTCGCGGTCGTGACTGACCACCACCGCTCCGCCACGCCAGCCGGCCAGCAGCTCGATCACCGCCCGTCGACCGTCACGATCGAGGTTGTTGGTCGGCTCGTCGAGCAGCAGCATGTCGGGCGCGTCAAACGTCAGCGCGGCCAAGGCGGCCCGCGTCGTCTCGCCGCCCGACAGCGCGACGAGCGGCGTATCCGGTCGAGCGTCGAGATTGACACGGGAGAGCGATGTCTCCAGGCGCGCGGGCAATGTCCAGTCGGCGGCGGTCAGTTCCGAAAGGTTGGCTTTGCCCACCTCGGCACGGTCGAGCAAGGCGAGGCCTTCGCGAACGCCGAATAGGTCGGCAACTGTCATCTCGGACGGCGGCGCCACAATCTGTCGCAAGACGGCAAGACGCCCACCGAGCGTTGAATAGCTGAGACCGGAAAGCGTGATGGAAACGGGCATGAATACGAGTCCTGATGGCAGGGAAAATAAGGTCTGCGATCAGGCTGTCGTTCATTGCGGTCAGTATCCGTCCTGCTTCGGGCCAAGTGCCCAGGCGGGCGGCATATAGTCCGGCTACCCGACCGGCGCAAGAGAAATTTGGATAAAATTCGACGCTTTCGGCGGGGTCGGCCAGCGCAACATGGTTATGCCCTGCCCTGTTCAAGATGCTGCTTCAGCGCTTCGACAAACAGTCGCGCCTTGGGCGGCACCAGCCGCGCCGTCGGGTAAAGAGCCCAGATACCGAGCGTCTCCGGCTCGGCGTCGTCGAGCGACAACGGCACGAGACGACCGGCGGCAACGTCTTCGGCCACGTTCCACTCGGAGAGCAGCACCAAACCCAGGCCCCTGAGACAGGCCTCGCGAAGCGCCTCGACCGAATTGCTCGAACAACGTCCCGCCACGCGCAACCGTCGCATTCGTTCGCCAACCGCAAAGGTCCAATGTGTGGCGCCAGACAGCACCAGACACTGGTGGTCGGCCAGGTCGGCAATCCGGCGCGGCGCACCAGATGCGGCGAGATAGGCGGGCGACGCATAAAGACGGCGGGGGCTGTCGGCGAGACGACGGGCAACCAGCGTGCTGTCACGCAGTGGGGCGATGCGGAGGGCGACATCGACGCCGGCAGCCACAATATCCACCAGAGCGTCGGTCAGCAGCAGATCGACGCGAAGGTCGGGATTGGTGGCGAGAAACGCCGGCAGCATGGCGCTCACCACCTTGCGGCCAAACGGCTCGGAGGCCGTGACGCGCAACAGCCCCGCAGCTCCCGCCGCCGAGGGGCGGACAGCGGCGCGGGCGTTGGCGGCGTCCTCCATCATGGCCTCGGCGTAAGGCAGGAAGGCTTCCCCCTCGACAGTCAGAGCCAGCGCTCGCGTCGTGCGATGCACGAGCCGAACGCCCAGTTCCTCTTCAAGGGCCGCCAGCCGTCTCGAAGCCGCCATCGGCGCCAGCCCGAGCTTGCGGGCGGCGGCGGCCAGGCTCCCCGTCCGAGTGGACTCCACGAAAACGGCAATGCAATCCACATTCATTCCATCGATTTCCGTTATGCGGGCCTATCGATGGATCGCACTATACGCAATCCCGTTATGGTTTGTACCATCAGCGCCAGACCCTATCCCCCTACCGGCGCCAAATGGCGCGGAGCCCGCCATGACCTCCTCCATCCACTCTATTGGCGCGATGCCGCACGGCCTCTCCCGCGGCCTCACCATCGCGATGTCCGCCGCCGCCGGTCTCGCTGTCGCCAATATCTACTACAACCAGCCGCTGCTCGGCGTGATGCAAAGCGATCTTCAGAGCCCGCTCACACCCTATATCCCGACGGCCACGCAGCTTGGCTACGCCGCCGGGCTATTTCTTCTGGTGCCGCTTGGCGACATTCTCGAACGGCGCGCACTGATCGTCGGACAGTTTCTCCTGCTGGCCGTCTCACTGGCCGCAACGGCCATGGCGCCTAGTGCCGCATTGATGCTCGTAGCGTCCTTTGTGGTCGGCCTTGCCGCGACCGTAGCCCAGCAAGTGGTGCCGCTCGCGGCCCATCTGTCCGCGTCGGAGCGGCGAGGCGCCACCGTAGGCACGGTGATGGCCGGGCTGTTCTCCGGCATTCTGCTCAGCCGCACCGTGGCCGGGTTCGTCGGCGAGCATGCCGGTTGGCGCACCATGTTCTGGCTCGGCGTTCCCCTCGCCCTCGGCGCGGCGCTCTGGATGGGTGTGCGCCTCCCCAAAAGCCATCCTGGCGGTGATCTCGGCTATCGCCGCCTGATGGTTTCGCTCGTCCATCTTTTTCGAGAGTTCTCCGAACTGCGCTTGGCTGCTATCACCCAAGCCCTGTTGTTCGCTGCCTTCTCCGCCTTCTGGACCGTGCTCGCGCTGCGCCTTGAGGATCCGCGCTTCGGTCTTGGTGCCGACGTGGCCGGTCTGTTCGGCGTCGTTGGCCTAGTCGGCATCCTGGCAGCGCCGCTGGCTGGCCATATTGCCGATCGGCGCGGCCCCCACGGGGTCATCGCCCTCGGCGCTGTTCTGACGCTGACGGCCTGGGCTGTCTTTGGCCTGTGGTTGTCGATCGCCGGCCTCGTCGTCGGTGTCGTCGTGCTCGATTTCGCCGTCCAGAGCGCACTGATCTCCAACCAGCACATCATCTATGCGCTACGCCCGGAAGCAAGAGCCCGCATCAACACGCTCTTCATGGGGCTGATGTTCCTCGGCGGCGCAGCCGGCTCGGCGCTTGCCGGTGCCGTTTGGCCAAGCGGCGGCTGGTTCGCCGTGTCGGCGCTCGGAACCATCTTCGGACTTTTGGCCACCCTGCTGCAGGTCGGCAGCCTCATGCGGCGCCGGGCGGGCTGAGCCAGCGCCTCAAAGCCGATCAATGCCACGTCGGCGCAAAAGCTCGATCACCCGATCGGGTGTCTTGAAACAGGGAATGCCCAAGCGCTGCTGCTCGATGATCAGTTCCAGTATCATGAAGCGGCCGGGCATGTCGTCGGGCGGCGGCTGCAGGCGAAACGCCCGGATCGATTTCAGACTGAGGTACGTTTTGCGGTAGATATAATGCGCAAAAAAGCGCCGCCTCATCGGTGCGTCGCGATCGATGACGACGAGTTCGCCTCCCGATAGCAGGATCAACAAACCGGTGGTCACGCGCCGGCGGTTTTGGGCATTGCGACAGGACTTCCCCGGCGGTTCAAAGTGGATCGGCAACATGAACTGTCCGCCATAGCGCTCCTCGGCGAGCATGGCGCTGAAAAAGAAATCCTCGAACTCCTCGGCATCGTTGGCCAGGCTGGGGGCAAGGTCGTCCGGTTCCGTGAAATGCTGACGAGAGAAGGCGACGACGCGGGTCATGAGGTCGGCGGAGACGGAATTGTAGGTCACCGTCAGGGCATCGCCTTCCTTGAGCAGCAGCACGAAGTCCGCATGCAGAAGGTTGGTCACGGCCCTGATGGCGGCGACATCGTCCCAAGCGACCTGACGGCTGACGAAGCCCTCGGCACCGTCGCCGGCGTTAAGAAGCGTAAAGCCTTCGGCATCCACCGCAAAGACCGCACCATAAAGGTCGGCGCCAGGATAGGCGTCCCGCCGATCGATCGACCGCGGAACCTTGATCAGGTAGTCCGCGTGTTCGAGCCCGGCGTAGGCCGATCGGAACCGATGAGGCATGTCGGCCGCCGTCTTGACCGGCAGAAGCCACGGTCCGAAGGCGTCATATTCCCGAAGAGCCTCCGGGTCGGCGTCGGCCCGATGCCAGACCGGACGTAGCGGCGAACGTCTTCCAAAATATCCAAACACCGTGGTCCTCCCCCTCGCAGCACGCATAAAAGCGTCTACCGACGCTCCACACTGCCGGAGATATCTTCCAGCGACTCCGTCTCGACGATCGAAGCGCTCCCGTTGCGGCATCACCGAACAAGTAGGGGCTTCCTCATCTTCGCCCATTGAGACGTACGTCAGGTCAATAGCTTCCTAAAGGTCGTGCTCGGCGACACGCAACTTCCCGCCACCGTGCGCACCACCCTTCATTCTACTCTTGATTGCTCGGAGCAGCAAAACCTATCTCGACTGGCTCCCGTCCACAGCGACGCTCTCCGAGGGGCAAGAAATTGGCCGCAGCCGACGATATTCAGTTTCCGCCAACGTTTCAAATCCACAAAAAGGCCTACCCCAAAAAGCCGGTACCGTAGAGACCCAAGTGGCTGCGGCCGAGAATGCCCTACCCCGCAAAAAGGCGCTAAACCGGCCCGCTCCGTTTGGCGACAGCGACCATTTCTAAGTACAAACCCAAGGTGCGCTTGCATCGGACCCCGAAATGGGCCTAGACCTTTAGTCGTATCGTTTTCGATGACCTCGCCAAAGAATGCCGCGTTTTCAATGCCCCAGTCAAAGGAGGCCGTCAGCCCGCTCAACCGCCCCCTTGGACATAAGTCGAAGTTGCGTCTATTGCTCAGCGACGTCTCCTGTGCTACCCCATGGAAACGCTTCCACAACATGTTTGCCCACATGCGCCCGACGATCAAGGATATAGCTGAGAGGGCTGGAGTTGGCCTTGGCACCGTTTCGCGAGTGCTGAACGACCATCCACGCGTGTCAGAAACAACGCGCGCCAAAGTCATGGGCGCCGTTCGCGATCTCAATTATGTCCCCAGTCTGGCGGCGCGCGGTCTTTCGCTGGGCAAGACGCAAAGCATTGCGGTCATTGCACCTTTCTTTACGCGCTCGGTCTTCGTCGAGCGGCTGCACGGCATTGAGGAGACGACGTCCGCCAATGGCTATGACGTTGTCATCTACAATGTCGACGCCACCGAGAAGCGAGATCGTTACTTTCGTACCGTTCCCGATCCGCGCCGCGTCGACGGCGTCATCGTCATATCCCTGCCGCCATCGGCATTGGATGTTGCGCGCTTCCAGCGCTCGTCCGTTCCGGTTGTTTTCATCGACGTCGGCAATCCGATTTGCCAGCCGTTTGATCGTATCGTTATCAACGACGTTGAGGGCGGCCGCATGGCCACCCAACACCTTATCGATCTCGGCCACCGGCGCATCGGCTATATCGGCGACGTCCCGCAGGCCGGTTTCAACTTCACCGCGGGCGAAGATCGTTTCGAAGGTTATCGCCATGCGTTGGCTGAGGCGGGCATCGTCATTCGTCCCGACTACCATCTCGATGGCCGCTTCGGCCGCGAAGTGGCTCGGGGGCTCGCCCATCAAATGTTGAGCCTGTCCAAGCGCCCCACGGCGATCTTCGCGTCCAACGACACCCAGGCCCTCGGCATTCTCGAGGCAGCCCGCGAAATGGGACTCGACGTGCCGGGAGACCTGTCGATTGTCGGTTACGACGACATCGAGATGGCTGATTTCCTGGGGCTGACAACGGTTCGTCAGCAACTTTTTGAATCCGGGCGCCGCAGCGTCGAAGCCCTTCTCAGGCGAATAGTGGAGCCGGAGGGGGCACCGATCTGCGACTCAATGCCCGTCGAACTCATCGTGCGCCGGACGACTGCTCCGCCACGCTGATGACGCCGCCGCTTTCCGTCGAGGGGGAAGGCGTCAAGATCGTGCGAGGTGCGCGATCATTCTTTAGGAAGACCCGAGTTGGGAGGTTTGGATGAAACTGAAATCGTTTAACGCTTGCCTGATGGCATCGGCTTTTGTCGCTTTTGCCGCCGTCACGGCCGCCGCCGCGGCGGACAATGCCCCGTCCGAGTTGGCCGACGCCTTTGCCGGCAAGTTCAAGGGCACCAAGGTTACCGCCTTCGGTCCGTTTACCGCAGGCGACGAAGTTCGCTTCAATGACACCGTCAAGGCGTTCGAAGAAGCCACCGGCATCGACATTCAGTATGAGGGCTCGAAGCAGTTCGAGGCGACGATCGCCACGCGTTCCGACGCTGGCAACCCGCCGGATATCGCCGACTTCCCGCAGCCTGGCCTGCTTGCCAACTTCGCCAAGTCCGGCAAGCTGGTCGACCTCTCTGCGCAGAAGGACTACTACCTTCAGCAGTACATCCCCAGCTGGATCGACATGGCCACCAAGGCCGGCAAGGATGGCAAGCCCGGTCTGTTCGGCGTGTGGGAGCGCGTGAACGTCAAGAGCCTGGTGTGGTATCCGAAGAAGGCCTTCGATGCCGCCGGCTACAAGGTGCCGACCACCTGGACCGAGCTTGAGGCCCTGCAGAACCAGATCGTCGCCGACGGTGACACCCCGTGGTGCGTGGGTATCGAGTCCGGCGCTGCCACGGGCTGGCCGGCGACCGACTGGCTCGAGGAGTTCATGCTGCGCACGACCTCGCTCGAGAATTACGACAAGTGGACCGAAGGCAAGCTGCCCTTCGCCTCGCCCGAGGTGAAGCACGCCGCCGAGATGATCGGCAAGATCTGGCTCGACGAGAAGTACGTCTACGGCGGCCGCAAGGGCATCGTGTCGACCAGCTTCGGCGACTCGCCGGTCAACATGTTCTCCGACCCGCCGAAGTGCTGGCTGCACAAGCAGGGCAACTTCATCACCGCCTTCTTCCCCGAGAAGGCCAAGGCCGACGTTGACTACTCCTTCTTCTATCTGCCGGGCATCGACGAAGCCTATGGCAAGCCGGTTCTCGTCGGTGGCGACATCTGGGGCGCTTTCAACGACCGTCCGGAAGTTCGGGCCGTCATGCAGTACTTCGCCAAGGCCGAGCATCTGAAGTCCTGGCTCGCCGTTGGCGGCGCCATCGCTCCGCAGAAGGATGCCGATCTCGGCTGGTACAAGAACGAAGTCGACAAGGGCGTCGCCGCCATCCTGGCCGGCGCCACCGCCGTCCGCTTCGACGGTTCGGACCTGATGCCGGGCGAAGTCGGAGCCGGTTCGTTCTGGAAGCAGATGACCGCTTGGGTGTCGGGCACCACCGACCTCGACACGGCCCTCAAGGACATCGACGCTTCCTGGCCTAAGAAGTAAGCCATCGACTTAATCCGGCTGGTCAACACGGTTGACTTTCGGTTAAGACTTACAACAAGCGTGCCCCCGCTCGATTAAGTGGGGGCCGCGACCCAAAAAGGCGGGACGGAATATGATGATGCTTGCAGCAAGCGTCTTCCTCCAGACCGACTTTTCACGCGGATTCCTCGGACAGAGCATTGCCTTTCGTCCCAGCCAGAGCCAGCCTCCGTATCGGATACTTGGCCTGAATCCGTTGATCGGGTTGACATCGGACTGGGAAGGTTCGGTCGGCACACCCGGTTTTTCAAACGCCGCTGAGCATAAGGAAGAGCCGGCCGCCACGGGGTCGCGCTCCGGGGGACAGACATGACGCTTCTCAATCCCGACGCGGACGAGCACTCCGCCGAACTTGCGCGCGCGCGCCGACGGCGAAACCGCGCACTTCTCACCCTCTTCGGCGGCATCGTCGCGGCACTCGTGCTGTTCGAGGGCTTCTTCATGCTGCGCGACAGCCAGGCGCCGAAGCTGGTGGTTGCCCTGTTCGCCATGATCTGGGGCGGCGGCGGCATGGCGATCCTCTACCTGATCGCCAACCAGCTGGTGGAATTCACGTCGTCCCAATGGCAGCGACGCTTGACGCCGATCGTCTTCGTCTTGCCGGCGATCGCCTTCGTGGTCTATTTCCTCGCGCTGCCGGCCGTGCGCACGTTCATCGCCAGCCTGTTCGATCGCGACGGTACCAATTTTGTCGGGCTGGCCAACTACATAACGGTGTTCACCGAGCCGTTCATGCTGGTCACCTTCCGCAACAACGTGCTGTGGATCGTGTTCGGCGCCAGCTTCACCATTATGTTCGGCCTTCTGGTGGCCGCGCTGGCCGACCGCAGCAAGTTCGAGAACCTCGCCAAAGCCATCATCTTCATGCCGATGGCCATCTCGCTGGTCGGCGCCGGCGTCATCTGGAAGTTCATCTACGCCGTCCGCGATCCCAGCGACGTGCAGATCGGCTTGCTCAATGCCATCGTCGTGGCTTTCGGCGGCGAGCCGCAGGCCTGGATCGCCATGCTGCAGCCATGGAACAACCTGTTCCTGATCGTCATCGTGGTGTGGATGCAGACCGGCTATGCGATGGTGCTGTTTTCCGCGGCGATCAAGTCGGTGCCAACCGACATCATCGAGGCGGCCCGTGTCGATGGCGCCGGTGAGTTCAGGATCTTCTTCTCGATCATCATTCCCTCGATCATGGGCACCATCGTCACGGTGTCGGCCACCGTCATCATCTTCACACTGAAGATCTTCGACGTGGTCCTCGTGATGACCGGCGGCCAGTACGGCACGGACGTGATCGCCACCCAGTTCTACAACCAGTATTTCGTCAACCGCAATTTCGGCCTCGGCTCGGCGATTGCCATCGTCCTGTTGCTGACCGTCGTTCCGGTGATGGTCTACAACCTCCGCCAGTTCAACAAGAGGGAGGCCCTGTGATGGCCAAGTCAAAGGGCAGCCCCTATCCGCGCGTCTTCGTCAACACCAC
>JAGSYV010000247.1 GCA_018262505.1 Pseudomonadota bacterium | reverse complement strand
CGCAAGGTCATGGGCGATGAACAGGTAGGTCAGATTGTACTTTTCCTGGATGTCCATCAGCAGGTTGATGATCTGCGCCTGGATCGATACGTCGAGCGCGGAGATCGGCTCGTCGCAGACGATGAACTCGGGATTGCTGGCCAGTGCCCGGGCGATGCAGATGCGCTGCCTCTGGCCACCCGAGAACTCGTGCGGGTAGCGATTGGCGACGTTGGGGTTGAGGCCGACGTCGCGGATGAGTTGGGCGACGCGGTGGTGGATGTCCTTCTCGGGGCAAATCTTGTGCACGCGCATCGGCTCGGCCAGCGCCTCGCCGATGGTCATGCGCGGATTGAGCGTCGAATAGGGATCCTGGAAGACGATCTGAGCCCGTTTGCGCATGGCCCGGAGCTCGTTGGCCGGCAGCCGGGAAAGATCGATACCGTCAAACTTGACGCTGCCGGACGTCGCCTTGTGCAACTGCAGGAGCGCGAAGCCGGTGGTCGACTTGCCGCATCCCGACTCCCCAACCAGGCCAAGGGTTTCGCCCCGATAGATCTCGAAGCTGACGCCGTCGATGGCATGGACCACCGCCGACTGGCCTCCGAAAGCCCCGATCTTCACCGGGAAATGCTTGACCAGGTTCTCGACGACGACGAGTGGTTTCTGTTGCGCGCGCGTGTTCATTGTTCCACTCCCCTGCCACGCATGTCGACCCAGCAGGCCACGCGATGCGGCCGCTCGCCCGTCGCACCTGGCACGGCAGCCAGCGTCGGCACTTCGCTCTGGCAGCGGTCGATCTTGTGAAGGCACCGAGGGGCGAACGGGCAGCCGGTAGGAGGTGAGAAGAGGTTCGGCGGCGCGCCCGGGATCGACGGCAGGCGGCTGCCTGACGCGGTCTTGAGACTCGGAATCGATTTCAGAAGACCGATCGTGTAGGGGTGCAGCGGCGACTTGTAGATGTCGTCGAGCACCGCTTCTTCAACGACATAGCCGCCGTACATGACCATGATCCGGTCGACCATGCCGGCCAGCAGGCTGAGGTCATGGGTGATCCAGATGATCGACATGTTGAGCTTTTCGCGCAGCCCTTTCACCAGTTCGACGATCTGCGCCTGGATGGTCACGTCGAGCGCGGTGGTCGGCTCGTCGGCAATGACGAGCGACGGTTCGTTGAGCAAGGCCATGGCGATCATCACGCGCTGGCGCATGCCGCCCGACAGTTGGTGCGGATATTCGGTCAGCCGATGTTCGGCGTTGGAAATGCCGACCATCTTCAGGTATTTGGCGGCCTGCTTCAGCGCGTCGGCCTTGGTTATCTTCTTGTGATAGACGATGCCTTCGATGATCTGGTCGCCGATCTTCATGAACGGATTGAGTGAGGTCATCGGATCCTGGAAGATCATGCCGACCTTGGACCCACGGATGGCATTGACCCGGCTCACGCTGGCGTGGGTGATATCCTCGCCGTCGATCAGCACTTCGCCTTCGGTGATCTGCGCCGCCGGCGGCAGCAGCCGGATCAGGCTCATCATCGACACGCTCTTGCCGCAACCCGACTCGCCGACCACGCCCAGCATTTCGCCCTTGTCGAGGCTGAACGAGACGCCGTTGACCGCGTGGAGATAGCCGTTCCGAACCTTGAAGCGCGTGTGCAGGTTGTTGACTTCCAGAAGCTTGGTCACAGCGCCCTCCCTTTCTTGTTGTTGTTGCGGGCTCATTTCCACTGCCGCGGATTGAGGGCGTCGTTGAGACCGTCGCCGAGGAAGCTGAACGCAATGGTAACGATGGCCAGCACCGCCGCCGGTGCGGCCAGCACGTGCGGGTACATCTGCCAGGTGCGCAGGCCGTCGCTGATCATGTTGCCCCAGCTCGGAATGGGCGGACGCACACCGACGCCGAGGAAGCTGAAGGAGGATTCCAGCACCATGGCCTCGCCCAGCGCGGCGCTGATGTAGACGATGATCGGGCCAATCGCGTTGGGGATGACGTAGCGGCGGACGATCCTGGACGTCGGCACGCCGATCGCCTCGGCCGCCACCACATAGTTCTTGTTGCGGATCGACAGGATCTGGCCACGGATGATGCGGGCCGCCTTGGGCCACTTGATCAGTGCCAGCGAGCCGAACACCAGTACGAAGTCGACCCAGATGGTATTGCGGTAGAACTGGTTGCCGGTGGCCACGAACTGGGCGTCCATCCAGTTGACCAACGGCGGCTTCAGCGACACGTTGATCACGATGACCAGCAGCAGCGAGGGGATCGACATGGTGATGTCGATCAGCCAGACGATGAAGGCATCGATCTTGCCGCCGAAGTAACCGCCGAGAGACCCCAGGAACAAGCCGATCACCAGGCTGAACGACACCGTCGAGAAGCCGACGATGACGGCGGTGCGCGAGCCATAAATGACGCGGCTCAGAACATCGCGGCCGAGATCGTCGGTGCCGAACCAGTGCACCCATGACGGCGGCTTGTTGCGCGCCAGGAGATCCTGGCTCAGGAAATCATAGGGCGTGAGATACGGGCCGAAGATGGCGATGAAGAACAGGAAGACGACCAGCACCATGCCGACGACGGCCAGACGGTTGGCAACCAGACGGATGAAGGCGTCCTTGGCCAGGCTGAATTGCTTTTCTTCCTCGGGCAAAAGGAGGGCTTGGTCAGTCATCATTCATCCTCCGTCTTCTTCGCGGCGGCGCGGGGGTCGAGCAAGGGGTAGGAGATGTCCACGAGAAGGTTCGAGGCCATGACCACGATGGAAAAGATCAGCACGATGGCCATGATGACCGGGTAGTCCGACGACTTGATCGCGGTCTCCGTCATCCGGCCAAGGCCCGGCAGACCGAAGACCTTTTCGATGAGGATTGAGTTGTTGAGCGTGGCGATGACCAGCAGGCCGATCTGGCTGACCACCGGTGTCAACACGGGCCGCATGATGTGGCGCATCACCACCTGATAGTTGGGAATGCCCTTGGAGCGGGCGGTGCGCACATAGTCCTCGCTCAGCACCTCGAGC
>JAGSYV010000246.1 GCA_018262505.1 Pseudomonadota bacterium | reverse complement strand
CCATGTTGGAAGCCGTGTCAGGCTTCGTCGCATGATGCTCGGCATGAGCCAGGAGAAGCTGGGCGAAGCACTCGGCATCACTTTTCAGCAGATCCAGAAATACGAGAAAGGCACCAACCGTGTCGGTGCCAGCCGACTTCAGCATATCGCCACCGTTCTCAAGGTGCCGGTGTCCTTCTTCTTCGAAGATGCACCCGGCACACCTGATGAGGCGGCGGGATTCGCTGAAAGCCCGAGCCACTCCTATGTCGTGGACTTCCTATCGTCGACCGAAGGACTGTCTCTCAACAAGTCTTTCGTGCGCATCAAGGATGCTCGTATCCGTCGGCGCATTGTCGACCTCGTGCAGACGCTGGCCACCGAGGATGGCGAGGCCTAAGCAAAAGCGGCTTTAAGCCATGGCGGATCGTCTCGACCTAGGTCGATCGATCCGCTTTTCTTTTACTAGACTTATAGTGCTCACCAAACTCTTCCTACAGGAAAGAGTTTGGCACTCAGGACGCTTTCTGAAAACAAATGCGCAGCCACCGTGGCACGGGGCGCACAGCGCTTTTCAAACGCGCGTGGAGCAGCGAGCAGTGCTTGCACTTTTCTCGGCAACTTGCGAAAAGAGGACGCCGCGACGGATTGCCACCGCGACACAACAGTCTTCCGTCGACCGCGTCGACGTCTTCTTTGAGGGGTCAACCCTATGTCTCGCCAGAACTACCTCTTTACTTCCGAGTCCGTCTCGGAAGGACATCCCGATAAAGTCTGCGACCGTATTTCCGACACTATCGTCGACGCCTTCCTCGCCGCCGAACCGCAGGCGCGCGTGGCGGCAGAGACGCTCGCCACCACCAACCGTATCGTCATTGCCGGCGAGACGCGCGGACCGAAGTCCATCGATAATGCACTGATCGAGAAGCTGACACGCGAGGCCATTCGCGACATTGGCTACGAACAGGATGGCTTCCACTGGGAAACCGCCCGGATCGAGATCCTGTTGCACGAGCAGTCGTCCGATATTGCCCAAGGCGTCGACGCGGCGACCAACAAGGACGAGGGCGCAGGCGACCAGGGCATCATGTTCGGCTATGCCTGCCGCGAGACGCCGGAGCTGATGCCAGCGCCCATCTACTATGCCCACAAGATCCTTCGCGATCTGGCGGCAGTCCGCAAGTCCGGCAAGGAGCCCTTGCTGAGGCCCGACGCCAAGAGCCAGGTGACCGTCGCCTATGAGGACGGCAAGGCGGTGCGGGCGCCGCAGATCGTTCTTTCCACCCAGCATGCCGACGGCCTCACGTCGGCCGACGTGCGTCGCATCGTCGAGCCGTATATCACCGCTGCCCTGCCGGCCGGCTGGGTCGATGACAAGACCGTTTGGCATGTCAATCCGACCGGCAAGTTCGTGATCGGCGGCCCGGACGGCGACGCCGGCCTCACCGGCCGCAAGATCATCGTCGACACCTACGGCGGCGCGGCGCCGCATGGTGGCGGCGCCTTCTCCGGCAAGGACCCCACCAAAGTCGACCGCTCGGCTGCTTATGCCGCCCGTTGGCTGGCCAAGAACATCGTCGCCGCCGGCCTTGCCGACCGTGCCACCATCCAGCTCAGCTACGCCATCGGCGTCAGTGATCCGCTGTCGATCTACGTCGATCTGCACGACACTGGCAACGTCGACCCGGCCAAGATCGAGAAGGTGCTGGGGGACCGCGATTTCATTCGCCTCTCCCCGCGCGGCATCCGCGAGCGGCTCGGCCTCAACAAGCCGATCTACGCCCGCACCTCCGCCTACGGTCATTTCGGCCGGGCGGCCGAGGCGGACGGCGGCTTCTCCTGGGAGGCGCTCGACCTCGTCGGTGCCCTGAAGTCTGCCCTCGCCTGAGGCAGAGAAATAAGCTAGACAGCGCCCCGGCAGCCTCGCTGCCGGGGTTTTCTGTTCCTGGGCGACCATCTGCCAGGGTTTCTTGCAGCGGACGATGATGAGCGACGACGACCATAGGGCGGAGCACAGGCCCGACGAGCCACGCAAGAGTGCCTTCTTCGGACGCCGCAAAGGTAAGGCACTCAGGAAAGGCCAAGCCGAACGGCTTGAGGCCGATCTGCCCAAGCTGTCGCTCGATCTCGCGACGCCCGCCCCCGACCCGCTTGCAGGCCTTTTCCCCTCGACACCGGCCGAGATCCGGCTGGAGATTGGCTTTGGCGGTGGCGAACACCTGATTCACCGGGCGACCGAGCGGCCGGACGTCGGATTTATCGGCGTCGAGCCTTTCGTCAACGGCATGACCAAGGCGCTCGGACGGATTGCCGCCGAGGGCTCCACCAATATCCGCCTCTGCGGTGAGGACGGAGTGAAGGTGCTCGACTGGCTGCCCGAGGCCTCGCTTGATCGCGTGCTGCTGCTTTACCCCGATCCCTGGCCGAAGAAGCGCCACTGGAAACGCCGCTTCGTTGGGGCCGACACGGTCTCCCGTTTCGCCCGCGTATTGAAGGACGATGGCGAGTTCTGGTTTGCCTCCGACATCGACACCTACGTCGACTGGACGCTGCGTCACGTTCGTGCCAACCCAGCTTTCGTCTGGACCGCTTCAGCGCCCGACGACTGGCGGCAACCCTGGGAAGGCTGGCCGGGAACACGCTATGAGGCCAAAGCGCGCCGCGAGGGACGCGGCTCGGCCTATCTTACCTTTCGACGTCTGCCGCGTGAGGGGTAAATACTCTTCGTTTCCGCCGCCGTGCAGCCGCAGCGGCGGCCTTGTAGACGACAGTTGCGCCTGCCATTGATTTCCGCGCAAAAGCGGCCTATATGGGTTGCATCAGTTCTGATGCGCTTTACAAAGCGGGTTGGGAGTGGGTCCGAGAGGTCCCGCTCTTTTTTATTGCCTGTGACGGCGCGCCGCGAGGGATACTGCCGGACCAGCCGCCCCTTCCGCCGCTCGGCGGCCTGAGTGTCGAAACGACGCTCGATGAGCCGCGTCTGGTGACCGAAACGGGCGTTGAGGCGCGGGTTGCGGCTATCATCGAGCCGGCACTGATCGACCTCGGCTATCGCCTTGTCCGCGTGCGGATGAGCGGTCTCAATGGCGTGACCTTGCAGATCTTCGCCGAGAAGGCCGACGGGACGATGAGTGTCGAAGATTGCGAAATCGCGAGCAACGTGATCTCGCCGCTGCTCGACGTCGATGACCCGATTGGCAAGGCCTATAGCCTCGAGATGTCGTCGCCCGGCATGGATCGCATCCTGGTGCGGCGATCGGACTTCATTCGCTGGTCCGGCTTCGAGACCAAGCTGGAACTGGCCGTTCCGCTGATGGGCCGCAAACGTTTTCGCGGCTGGCTCACCGGCGTCAAGGACGACAAGGGGGGCATGCGCCTCCTGCAGGCGTTGGAGGACGGCACCAAGGACATCGAATTTCCGCTCGATACCGTGTCGGAGGCGCGCCTCGTGCTCAACGAAGCCCTGATCCGCGAAGCGCTCAAGGCAGGCAAGAGCTGAGAACGACGGGCGGTCATGCCGCCCGAAGAAAACCGGGGACACCCCCGAAGGACGGATTAGGAACCCCATCGAGGGTAGGAGACGAAGATAATGGCCGTCAGTGCGAACCGTTTGGAACTCTTGCAGATCGCCGACGCGGTGGCCCGCGAGAAGTCGATCGACCGGCAGATCGTCATCGCGGCGATGGAGGACGCCATCCAGAAGGCGGCCCGCTCGCGCTATGGTTCCGAGACCGACGTCCGCGCCGAGATCAACCCGCGCACCGGCGAGATCAAGCTGCAACGCCTTCTGCAGGTCGTCGAAAACGTCGAGAATTTCTCGACCGAGGTCGACCTCGTCGAGGCGCAGCGCCGCAATCCGGCCGCCCTCGTTGGCGACTTCATCTCCGAGCCGCTGCCGCCGATCGACTTCGGGCGCATCGCCGCCCAGTCGGCCAAGCAGGTGATCGTGCAGAAGGTGCGCGAAGCCGAGCGTGACCGCCAGTTCGATGAGTTCAAAGACCGCACCGGCGAAGTGGTGAACGGCGTCGTCAAGCGCGTCGAGTACGGCAACGTCATCGTCGACCTCGGTCGTGGCGAAGCGATCTGCCGCCGCGACGAACTGATCCCGCGCGAGAGCTTCCGCTACGGCGACCGCATTCGCGCCATCATTCACGACGTGCGTCGCGAGCAGCGGGGACCGCAGGTTTTCCTGTCGCGTACCCACCCGCTGTTCATGGCCAAGCTGTTCGCTTCGGAAGTCCCGGAAATCTACGATGGCATCATCGAGGTGAAGTCGGTGGCCCGCGATCCGGGCTCGCGCGCCAAGATCGCCGTCATTTCCAAGGATTCGTCGATCGACCCGGTCGGCGCCTGCGTTGGTATGCGCGGCAGCCGCGTGCAGGCCGTCGTGCAGGAACTGCAGGGCGAGAAGATCGACATCATTCCCTGGTCGCCCGATCCGGCCACCTTCATTGTCAACGCGCTGCAGCCGGCGGAAGTTGCCAAGGTGGTGCTCGATGAAGATGCTGAGCGCATCGAAGTGGTGGTGCCGGACGATCAGCTGTCGCTGGCCATCGGCCGCCGCGGCCAGAATGTGCGCCTCGCCAGCCAGTTGACCGGCTGGGCGATCGACATCCTGACCGAGCAGGAAGAGAGCGAGCGGCGCCAGAAGGAATTCAACGAGCGCACCGAGCTGTTCATGAACGCGCTCAACGTCGACGAAGTGGTCGGCCAGTTGCTCGCCACCGAAGGCTTCTCCACCGTCGAGGAACTCACCGCGGTCGAACGCGACGAGCTTGCCGCCATCGAGGGCTTCGACGAAGAGACCGCCGAGGAGATCCAGGCCCGCGCTCAAGACTTCCTTGACGCCAAGGAGCGCGAACTCGACGAGGAGCGGATCAAGCTCGGCGTCGACGACGCGCTGCGCGAAATCCCCGGCGTCACCACCGCCATGATGGTCGCCCTCGGCAAGGATGGCGTGAAGACGGTGGAAGATCTCGCCGGCTGCGCCACCGACGATCTCGTCGGCTGG
>JAGSYV010000037.1 GCA_018262505.1 Pseudomonadota bacterium | reverse complement strand
ACGCCCGGGAAGATGTAGGAGTTGTTGGTCTGGGCGAAGTGGTAGGTCTTGCCTTCGTATTCGAAGGGCAGGAACGGCGAGCCCGTGCCGATGATGGCGCGGCCTTCGGTCCACTTGATGATGTCCGACGGCTGGGCCTCGACGCAGGACGTCGGGTTGGACAGCGGGAAGACGATCGGACGTTCGGTGTGCTTGGCGATCTCGCGGATGATCTCTTCCGAGAAGATGCCCGGCTGGCCGGACACGCCGACCAGCACGGTCGGCTTGGCGTTCTTGATCACTTCGAACAGCGAGGCCTTGCCGGCTTCGGCAACGGACCAGCCGTCGATGATCTTGCTGTCCTGGCGGAAGCCAAGCTGGAAGGTGTCGAGATTCGGCGTCTTCTCGGTGACGAGGCCGTAGCGGCCGACGATGAAGAAGCGCTTGCGGGCTTCCTCGTCCGACAGGCCTTCGGCGACCATGGCCATGCGGATCAGGTCGGCGATGCCGACGCCGGCCGAACCACCGCCGAGGATGGCGACGCGCTGGTCCTTCAGGGCCTTGCCGGTGATCTGGATGGCGGCCAGCAGCGTACCGGTGGCAACCGACGCGGTGCCCTGGATGTCGTCGTTGAACGTGCAGAGCGCGTCACGATACTTGGCAGAGCGCGTCACGATACTTGTCGAGGAGACGGTTGGCGTTGTTCTTGTGGAAGTCTTCCCACTGCAGCAGAACGTTCGGCCAGCGCTTCTTCACGGCCTGAACGAACTGGTCGATGAAGCTGTCGTATTCCTCGCCCCGGACGCGCTCGTGCTTCCAGCCGAAATACAGCGGGTCGGCGATGCGTTCGGCATTGTTGGTGCCGGTATCCAAGGTGATCGGCAGCACGGTGCTGGGGGCGATGCCGCCGCAGCCGGTGTAGATGGCCAGCTTGCCAACCGGGATACCCATGCCGCCAACGCCCTGATCACCCAGACCGAGGATGCGCTCGCTGTCGGTGACGACGATGCACTCGACATTGTCATAGCGCGGGTTGGCGAGGATTTCGTCCATCTTGGCGCGGTTCGGATAGGAGATGAACAGGCCACGCGGACGGCGGGAAATGTGATGATACTGCTGGCAGGCGGCGCCCACGGTCGGCGTATAGATTATCGGCAGCAGTTCGTCGAGGTTGCGGGTAATCACCGCGAAGTAAAGCGTCTCGTTGGTGTCCTGCAGGTCGCGCAGATAGACGTAACGGTCAAGGTTGGTCGGCAGCGCGCGGATGGTCTCGACGGCGCGGGCGACCTGCGTGTCGAGCGTCTCGACGACGTCGGCGAAATAGCCGTTGAGCTTGAAGGCATCGCGCTCGGCCTGGGTGAAGGCCGTGCCCTTGTTCAGCAACGGGTCTTCGATGAGGGCCTGGCTCGTGGGGATCGCCTTGACGGCGTCCTTGAGGATCACGTCGGTCATCTGCTGCTCCATCCTTCTCTGTATCGAACCGGGCCCGCCATTTTGGCGGAACACGCGCAGGTTCGGCGCGGTCGCCTCCCCCGCTTTTCGGGCCACTTACTGCCCCTTTTGCGTCAGGAAATCTTCCGTAGAAACACGACGTCGTCTTTGCCCGCAGGAGCTTAAACGCGTAAATCGGGGGGCTAACAACTACTATATCGATGTAGTTGGCAATCACTGTCACAAACGCAACATCGATCGGACGGGAAATTTCCAGTCGGCAGGGCGTCTTTCTTCAGGAAAACCCCGGATATCAAGGACTCATCACGGCTTGGCAAGGTGATTGCAGGTCAGGGCGGCACCTCGACACGGATACCGGAGAGAAACCATGCCGCCCGGCGATCACAGCAGCAGCGACCGATACGTCACCTTCCAGAGCATCGACTTCGAGGGCAATATGGACGCGGTACTCGTCCACCTCCGCCGCTACATCGACGATCCCGCCTTTGCCAACCCTTTCTGGGACCGCTTCCGCCGGCGCCTCGCAGAGGCCGAGGAAACCGAACGGCCGGTCGCCGACCGGCTGCTGTTGATGCACGCCCATGTCTACACCATGGCCGAACTGTTCGAGGACAATGAGGATGCCGACGCCCTCGCGGCGCTTCGCCGTCTGGAGGAAGAATGCTTCTAAGCATTATTCGCGATACAACTTGGTTTCGCCCCTTGCTGCCTAGGCCAACATAGGGAGAATCATTCTCCTTGTATGTCATATAAAATTCATACGATTACTTTGGATTCTTTATTCCTCATTAATTCGAGATCGGCTTATTCAGCACGAAACGCGACATCACTGAGGTCAATACGATGCGATCAGGCCAAAGCATCACCGCGCAGCTTTTCTTTTTCGCACTCCTGCTGGTCTTGCTCGCCGGCGCTGCCGGCGGCGCCGGCTTTTTCGGCCTGATGCGCACCGGCGCTGCGATCGACGCGGTCACCGACGTATCGACAGCTCTTTCCGACATCAACACCGCCACCGCCGCCATTCAGTCGCTCTACGCAACCGGCAAGCCGGAAGATGCCGAAGCGGCGCTTGCCGGCATAACCGCCGTCGAGCAAGGCACCGCCGGCAGGCTGGCCGGCGTCACCTCCGGTCTCACCAATGCCGTCCACGAACTCTCCTCCGGCTGGCAGGATATCCACAGCGTCAGCGCCGCCATCGACCGTGCTTTCGCGGCGCTTGCCGCCACCGCCGCCAAACTCGAGGCGCGCGCCGTCGAAGACCTCGGCAAGTCCGAGGACGATCTCGAAACGGTCAATGCCGAGCTGGACGGCACGCGGAGCGTCGTGTCAGGCTTGACCGACGCCGAACTCCGGCTCAGCCGGGGACAGGCCACTTTCGAAGCCTATCTCCGCACCGGCGATTTCTTTCAGCTGACGGCCGGCCAGAACGCGCTCTCCACCGCCGCCCGTCTCGTCGAAGATACCCGCGTTCAGAACGAGAACCCGGCTTTTGCCGAGGCGCTGCAAGCCATCTCCAACCTTACGGGCGACCTCTACCAGATGGTTGCCCGCAAGGGGGACAACAGCCAGTTCATCGATCTTGCCGCCGAATGGCCACGCCTGTCGCCGCGCCTTGCCACCATCAACCAGCGCATCGACGCGGTCAACGCCGAGGCGCGCGCCAGCGCCGACAAGGCGTTCAATCGCGCCGCCGGTCTGTCGATCCGTCGCAATCGCGCCGCCGCCTTCGGAACCAGCGTGCGCGATTTCCGCACCGCCGCCTATGAACTGCTGCTGGCCACCGAGGACTACCGGCTGCACCCGGACGCCGGGCACGGCAAGGCGATCGATGCCGCACTCGATCAGGTGAGCGGCACCATCACCGCACTCGGCGCCGATGCCGCCAAGGACGTGGCGCCGCCGTTTGCCGACTATCGCAAGGCGGTCACCGGCCTTCGCCGGGCGACCGAGGCTCTGGAGGCGGCGCGCACCGACGCGATACGCCTGTCGGCAGCGGCGGCCGGGGGACTGCATCAGACGGCCGATGAGGTGGCGACTGCCGCGCAAACCGACCGTGACCGCGTCAGCCTGATCGTCCTCTCGGTGATCATTGGCATCGTCGGCGTGGCCGCCGGGGTGACGCTGCTCCTGAACCGCCGCATCGCCCGCCCCTTGCGCGCCCTCACCAAGGTGATGCACGCGCTGGCCCACGGCGATTTCGACGTCGCCGTCCCCGTCCGCAAAGGCGGCGACGAGATCGCCGCCATGGGCGAGGCACTTCTGGTGTTCCAGGCAAGCGGCCGCGAACGCGAGGAACTGCGCCGCGCCGCCGAGCGCGACCAGGCCCAGCGCGAGGAGCGCCGCGCCGCCCTGGAAACTGCCATCGCAAGCTTTGACGACGCCGCGGCAGGGATTGTTGCAACCGTCGAGAACCTCGCCGGCAAGCTCGGACGTGGCACAGCCGATCTGTCGGGCGCCGCCTCTCACGCGGCCGAGCTTGCGCAGCGCACCTCGCTGGCCGCCGGCAGCGCCGCCGAAAGCGTTCGCACCATGGCGGCGGCCGCCGGCGAACTCGCCCGCTCGCAGACCGTCACACGCGACCAGGCCGGCGCGGCGGTGAGCGTGGCCGGCACTGGAGCGGAACACGCCCGCACCGCGAGCGGTGTCATTGCCGGCTTGTCGGAAAGCACCTCGCGCGTCGGCGAAGTGGTGGATCTGATCGGCTCGATCGCCGCGCAGACCAACCTTCTGGCCCTCAATGCCACCATCGAGGCGGCACGGGCCGGCGAAATGGGCAAGGGCTTCGCCGTGGTGGCCGGCGAGGTCAAGAGCCTCGCCAACCAGACGACGCGCGCCACCGACGATATCCGGTCCCTGATCGACGGTATCGGCAACGCCACCCGCTCGGCGGTCGAACTGATCCGCGACATCGCCGCCTCGATGGCCGACATCGACAATGCCGCCGGCGCGCTGTCGGAATCGGTCATGGGTCAGGGCGATGCCACGGCCGAGATTTCCGGCAGCGCCGCCATGGCGGCGTCATCCACCGACGACATGGCCGCCGGAACCGGCGAACTGACCGAGGCTGCCAATCGCACCCGCGCCGTGGCCGGCGACGTCACCGCCACCGCCGGTACCATTCACGCCGAAATCGTCCGCATGCGCGGCCTGATCGAGTCCTTCTCCCGCGACGCCCGCGCTGCGTGAGGGATGGAGCTCTGTCCCTTTCCCTGATCCCTCGCCCGCTGCGGGAAAGGGACCAGGGAGGGGGGTACGGCCGCCAAACACGGCGATGTCAAACCGGGCTCCAGTTTGATGGGAGACCTATATTCGCCTCCCACTTTTTCCTGCCTGAGATCCTACGCCTTCGCGTAGGATGACAATCTATGTATTTGTTTTTATTTATATAATTCTGTCATCCTACGCGAAGGCGTAGGACCTCAGGCAGAATGGAGCACCTAGGCACATATCGGCCACCGAAGCAGAATTTACCGGGCACGTGGCTTCCGAGCCGGCCCACTACTCGGCGCACCGAAGGTCCCCTTGGTCACAAACTTCTGCGTGCCGTGCTTGGCGCCGGTGCGGCGGCCCTCGCCGCCAGCAAGGCCGGTACCGGCCGGCTGGAAGGTCGGAATCAAGTGCTGCTTGCCATTGCCGATCAGGTCGGCGCGGCCCATCATTTTCAGCGCGTCGCGCAGAAGCGGCCAGTTTTCCGGGTCGTGATAGCGCAGGAAGGCCTTGTGCAGGCGCCGCTGCTTCAGGCCCTTCACCGTCTCCACCCGCTCCGAGCCGCCGCGCCGCACCGCCTTCAGCGGGTTGACGCCGGAATGGTACATGGCCGTCGATAGCGCCATCGGCGACGGCAGGAAGGTCTGCACCTGATCGGCGCGATAGCCGCTCTTCTTCAGCCAGATCGCCAGATTCATCATGTCCTCGTCGGACGTGCCGGGATGGGCCGCAATGAAATAGGGGATCAGGAAGTATTTCTTGCCGGCCTCGGCCGCCGCCGCGTCGAACAGCTGCTTGAAGCGGTCATAGGCGCCGATGCCCGGCTTCATCATCTTGGAGAGCGGCCCCTCCTCGGTATGCTCGGGGGCGATCTTCAGGTAGCCGCCGACGTGGTGGCGCACCAGTTCCTTGATGTAGGTCGGGCTCTTGACGGCGAGGTCGTAGCGCACGCCGGAGGCGACCATCACCTTCTTGACGCCCGGCACCGCCCGCACCTTGCGATAGAGCTGGATCAGCGCTTCGTGGCTGGTGTTGAGGTTGGGACAGATGTCCGGATAGACGCAGGACGGCTTGCGGCAGGCGCTCTCGATCTTCGGGTCCTTGCAGCCGATCCGGTACATGTTGGCGGTGGGGCCGCCAATGTCCGAGATGATGCCGGTGAAGCCCTCGGTCTTGTCGCGGATATGCTCGATTTCCTTGAGGATCGAACCTTCCGACCGGCTCTGGATCACCCTGCCCTCATGCTCGGTGATCGAGCAGAAGGAGCAGCCGCCGAAGCAGCCGCGCATGATGGTGACGGAGAAGCGGATCATCTCCCAGGCGGGAATCTTGGCGTCGCCATAGATGGGATGCGGGCCGCGCGCATAGGGCAGCTCGTAGACGCCGTCCATCTCCTCGGTGGTCAGCGGGATCGGCGGCGGCGTCACCCAGAGTTCGCGGTCGCCGTGCCGCTGCACCAGCGGCCGGGCGTTGCCGGGGTTGCTTTCGCGGTGGAGCACGCGGGACGCGCGGGCATAGGTCTCGGAATCCGCCTCCACCTGCTCGAAGGCCGGCAGGCGCAGCACGGTGTTCGGCCCCAACTGGCGGGCGCCCTCGTCGGCGCTGTCGATGTCGTCGGCATGCGCCTCGGTCCAGCCCTCGGGAACGGCGTGCTTCATCAGCGCCACGCCGCGCACGTCGTCAAAGGTCTGCGGATCGCCCCCCCGGGCGATGCGGTGCGCCACCTCGACGATGGCCCGCTCGGCATTGCCGTAGAGCAGGATATCGGCCTTGGAGTCGACCAGGCGTATAGCTGTCGTTGTGGCGAATGCGGCGGTCGGACGTGTAGCGGTTGACCATCGAATCCATGTTGCCGGAGGTCACCCCCCAGAACAGGTTGGGCCTGCCAAGCGCCTTGAAAGCATCGGCATTGCGCCAGTCCGGCTGGGCAATGATGCCGACGCGGAAGCCCTGCGCTTCCAGAAGCCGGCCGATCACCGCCATGCCGAAGGATGGGTGATCGACATAGGCATCCCCCGTCACCACGATCACGTCGCAGCTGTCCCAGCCGAGCGCATCCATCTCGGCGCGGCTTTGCGGCAGGAACGGCGCCGTGCCGAAGCGGGCGGCCCAGTGTTTCCGATAGGAGAAGATCGGTTTGACTATGTCCATCATGGTCTTGCCGTTAACAGATTTGCGGCGGCGAGGAAACGCCGCTGGCGCCCTCGTCCTGCAGATGTGGGAGGGCCGGTCAGCGGCACCAAGCCATTGGAAAACCGGGCCTTCATCGGCAGAGGCGGCTTACATGTAAAACCCCTAATAGGAGAAACATGCAAAAAATAATGTTCGTCGGGGTCGAAACCCTTTGAGTCCACCGGCAGTTTTTGCTATTCTTAAGACAGGATGAATTTGTAGGCGAACAAGTTTACGAACTATAAAAAGAAATTGTTCAGGAAGCGCCTGAGGCCGAGCGACACAGAAAAGAACGACACGTTAGTTCAATTTTTCATGACGTAAAGCTAGACGCCCCGAGCGAGCAATAATAGTCTATGCAATATTTGACAAAAAGCCGGAACAGTTTTGTTCCGGCTTTTATTTTTGCGGGAAATCCTCCCAATAAACGCGTGCGCGCGTCGCCTTGGCCGCAAAGCCCAACATGATGTCATTGAACCAGGCGTCGAAATCGGCCAGCAACCGCTCAGTGAGATTGACCGTCCGCCAGGCCGGCGCCTCGGCGGAAATCAGCCCCAGCGCCTGCGCCCCATGCAAGAGATTCCATATCTGGCTCTTCGACACGCAGAAGGCCGACGCGGTGGACATCACGTCGAACGCCACACGGAGCGATCCGGTTCTCTGCCATTCCCGCAGCAATTCCAGCAGCATGGAATAACCGCCGTCGCGCATGAAGAAGAAAGCCACGGTCGGATGGCGCCCGTTGAAGGCCGTCATGTCTGCGGCGGTCGTCGTCCAAGCCATGCGGAAGGCCAGCGAGAATTCCGGGGTCGTGCGCTCCTCCTCGGTCAGATGGAACAGGCCCAGCGGCCCCAGCGGGTCGAGCCGGGACACCAGCCAGCGGTGATCTTCGATCACCATCTTTTGCGTCGGCACGAGGATGCGCTGGCGGCGGTCGTCGGCCGGGTGCGTCTCAAGAAGGCCAAGCTTGCGCAAGAGCGACACCTGGGCCGCCACGCGGCCCGCGCTGATGCCGCCGCCAAAGTCGGCCGTCATTTTCTGCAGGCGCGTCAGCGTCAGCGCCGGCGCCGATGGGTCGAAGACATGTTGGGCGTGGACACGCGCCGCGCAACTGAAAATCACGTGGCGCGGCAGGGTGCAGAGCGCCTTGTTCAGGAGACCTGCGTTTCGATAGAGAGCACTCGCGCCCTCGATAAAGACAGCCCTCGCCTCATCCAATCCTATAGCCCCTCGCCAACCGCCTCAGCGATTATACGCATATATTCTACTTTAACGGTCACATTTTTCAAAGTGCGTATCGCGCATTCCAAAGCATGTCTATCGAGCAGTTGCCCAGTTGCGTGGCACGCGCCCACAGATTTTCCTTGCGCCGACAGGCCTGTCGCCGCACATGCTCGCCTCCGGGTGAAGTGGAGACGGTCATGGCGGACGTGGCGATCATCGGGGGTGGGCCAGCCGGCCTGATGGCAGCGGAGGTCCTGGCGACGGCCGGCTGCCGGGTCACCATCCATGACGGCATGCCGAGCCTTGCACGAAAGTTGCTCCTGGCTGGCAAAAGCGGCCTCAACCTTACCCATTCCGAACCTTATCAGCGCTTTATAACGCGCTATCATCCTCTGTCGCCGGCACTCAACGCCGCTCTCGACGCCTTTCGCCCCGACGATCTCATCACTTGGGCCAACGGGCTCGGCGCCGATTGCTTCGTCGGATCGTCCGGCCGGGTGTTTCCCAAGGCAATGAAGGCGTCGCCACTGTTGCGCGCCTGGTTAAGGCGGCTTGCCGGCCTCGGCGTCACCGTGAAAACGCGCCACCGCTGGATCGGTTTCTCAGGAAAAAGCCTGATCTGCGAAACGCCGGATGGACCACTTGAAGTTGTAGAGGACGCGAGCCTGTTCACGATGGGCGGTGCCTCCTGGCCACGCCTCGGTTCGAATGCCGCCTGGGTTGAGCCCTTCAGGGCGATCGGCGTCGACATCGCCGATCTCAGGCCCGCCAACGCCGGCTTCGATGTCGCTTGGGACGCGCTTTTCATCGAGCGTTTCGCCGGCACGCCGGTGAAATCGGTGACCGCCACCTCCGACGCAGGGACGACCGCCGGGGAGTTCGTCATCTCGCGCCATGGCATCGAGGGCAGCCTCGTCTACGCCCATTCGGCTGCGCTGCGCGATCGGCTCGAGCGTGATGGCAAGGCGGATTTCATCATGGACCTGGCGCCCGGCCGCAGTGCCGACCGGCTCGCCCGCGATCTTGCCCGGCAGGACGCCAAGGCGTCGTTCAGCAACCGCCTTCGGAAGAGCGCCGGTCTCGACGGCGTCAAGGCAACGCTCGTCAGGCTCTTTTCGTCGGAAGAAGAGCGGCGCGATCCGGCAAAGCTCGCCGCTCGCCTGAAGGCGCTACCGATCCCGCTTGCCCGCATCCGGCCGATCGAGGAGGCGATCTCGTCGGCCGGCGGCGTCCGCTTCGACAGCATCGACGCCCGCTTCATGCTGAAAGCACGGCCGGGCGTCTTCGTTGCCGGCGAGATGCTCGACTGGGAGGCGCCGACTGGCGGCTACCTCCTCACCGGTTGCCTTGCCACCGGCCGCGCGGCGGCCAGGGGCATTCTCGACTGGCTCGACGAGCGCTGACGGTCACTTCACCGCGGCGATGCTCCGGGCGGCCGAATCCAGCGTGTTCAGCATCAGGCAGGCGATGGTCATGGGACCCACGCCCTTCGGCACCGGCGTGATGAAGCCGGCGATTTCAGCGGCCGAGGCGAAATCAACGTCGCCGACCAGCTTGCCCTTGCCATCCACCTCGATGCGATTGATGCCGACGTCGATCACCACGGCGCCCGGCTTCACCCAGTCGCCCCGGACCATCTGCGGCCGGCCAACGGCGGCCACCAGCACGTCGGCGGTGCGGCAGAGGGCCGGCAGGTCGGCGGTCTTGGAATGGGCGATGGTGACGGTGGCGTTCTTCTGAAGGAGAAGCTGAGCCATCGGCTTGCCGACGATGTTGGAGCGGCCGATCACCACCGCATGCCTGCCGGCAAGGTTGGGCAGCACCCGGTCGATCAGCATCTGCGCGCCGCGCGGCGTACAGGGCACGAAGCCCGGCAGGCCGATGGAGAGGCGCCCGGCATTGACCGGGTGGAAGCCATCGACGTCCTTGTCGGGGTCGATCAGGCCCAGCACCTTGTCGGCATCGATCTGCTTGGGCAGCGGCAACTGCACCAAAATACCATGGACGCTCGGATCGGCGTTGAGCTTGCCGACGAGATCGAGCAGGTCCGCTTCCGACGTATTGGCCGGCAGGACGTGCTCGACGCTGCGCAGGCCGCACTCGGCGGTCGCCTTCAGCTTGTTGCGCACGTAGACGGCGCTCGCCGGATCGTCGCCGACCAGCACCACAGCCAGACCGGGAACGACGCCATGGGTCTCTTTCATCTCGGCGGCGCGGGCGGCGATATCCCGGCGAAGCTCGGCGGCGATGGCAAAGCCATCGATAATCTGTGCGACCATGGCGGTGTCCCCTCGTGGCTGGAAACCGGGCCTAACCAGATAAGCCCGGCAAATGCAAGCCGATCAAAGGGATCAATCGATGAAGGTGGCGGCAATGAACGAAACAGCCTGCCGATCGGAATGATCCACCTTCGCACCCCAAGACGGGATATCAGGTGCCCTCCCCCATCCGAGATGGCCCGCCCTCATAGACCGTGATGAGCGAATTCCAGTTATGAATCATATGTATAAGTTGTCATCCTCCGCGCAGGCGGGGGACCTCAGGCAGAATGGAACGCCACAGCAGCATCAGGCGCCCTTTCCTGCCTGAGGTGGTCCGCCTTCGCGGACCATGACAGTTTAACTAATTGTTTTTATTCAGCTTATTCGTGCAAATGATACACTTTGCATGGATTGAGTGCTCAGCTCTCCAGCGCGCCGCCGTCTTTCGCCGTCACCGAGCGGCTATCGCCAACGATCTTCACCAAGTCGTCGCCCACCCGGATGGCGCGGGCGAGCACGCGCGTCAGCACCAGGCCCGGCGCCATGGCATGCACCGGCACCACGGCCGAGGCATCGCCCGGCACCGGGATCAGCTCGGCAATCAGCTGCCCGGCCTTGACCACATCGCCCGGCTTCACGTGGAAAAAGGCCATGCCGCCGACCGGCGCGCGGACCATTTCGACATAGGATTGCGGCACGCCCTTGCCGGTGAACGGTCCAACCAGCGCCGCCGCCGTGTCGGTAATCACGCCGCGCCCCACCAGGAAGCGATAGAGGCCCTCGCCATCCTTCTGCGCCGTCTCCGGCCCAACATCGTGAATGCCCTTCAGCTCCACCGTCGCCACCACGCGGCATTCGAAATTGCCGGCTGAGAGATGCGGCCGGAAGGCGGCCTCATCGAAGGAGGCATCGGTGCCGCCCTCGAAGGTCAGCACGGCGCCACAGTCGAGCGCCGCCGCCAGATCGGCGCTGTGCGGCCACAGCTCCGCGGGCATGTAAAGATAGTTCGGCCCCTCGTTGTCGCAGTGGAGGTCCAGCACCAGATCGGCGTCGAGCGCCAGCGTCTGCAGCGTCGCCTTCAGCCGGCGGTCGCAGGAGGCGGCATCCGATATGGCGAGGAGCGCCGGATCGGGCGTATCGATCAGCGCGAAGGCGCGGTTGAAGTTGGTGCGGCTGCCGTAGAAGAAGCGGCCCTGATGGTCGTCCCACTGGAACTGGTTGAGGCCGATGGGATTGGCGAACGGAACGACCGTGATGGAACCTTTCAGCCGGCCTTCCGCTTCAGCCGCCTTGAGCTTGGGGATCAGCACGTGCAACGCCGCGACGCCCGGCAGCTCGTTGCCGTGCAGCGCCGCCTGCAGATAGGCCTTGGGCGCGGTGGGGTCGGAGCCGGCAAAGCGCAGCACCGTCAGGGAATAGCTGAGGCCCGGCATGTCGCCGGGGATGGTCACAATCGTCTTGTCCATGCCGTCCGTCCGTAAAAAGAGCGGATGCTTCCTAACACTTCGGACGGCGATAAGGCGATGAAAAACAACAGGCTCAGGAGAGGACGACAGCCTCGGCCGGCGCGCCGACAGGCAACGTTCCCGCTGCGAACACCTTGCCGATGCCGATGACCAGCGGCTGATCGGTGGGTACCGAACCAAGCGTCAGGAGATCGGCGAGCCGGTGGCGTTCGAGACGTTGCCCCTTCTGACCGACGGCGAAGCCAAAAGCCACCGGCGTCTCAGGCGCAAGTCCCTCGGCGATCAGGCGGTCGGCAAGCCGTCCGGCGGTGCGGCCGCCCATGTAGACCACCAGCGTCGTATCGGGATCGGCGAGCCCCTTCCAGTCGAGCCCCTCGTCGAGCTCGCCACTCTTGGCGTGACCGGTGACGAAGCGTAGCGAATGGGCGGCGTCGCGGTGGGTGAGCGAGGCGCCGAGCGCGGCGGCCAACGCGATGCCGGCGGAGATGCCCGGCACCACCTCCACGGTGATGCCTTCGGCGGTGAGGCGGTCGATCTCCTCGCCGGCCCGGCCGAACACCATGGGGTCGCCAGCCTTCAGGCGCACGACGCGTTCGCCGGCCCGCGCCAGCTCGACCATCAGGTCGTTGATGTCTTCCTGTCTGCAGGAGGCCTTGCCGCCACGCTTGCCGACGACAACGCGCCGCGCCTCGCGGCGGGCGAGTTCCAGCACGTCGGGCGAAACGAGATCGTCATAGAGCACCACGTCGGCCGATTGCAGCGCCCGCACCGCCTTCAGCGTCAGCAGTTCCGGCTCGCCGGGCCCGGCGCCGACCAGGATCACCCGGCCGGTGTGCTCGGTCGCCCCCGGTGCGCCCTCCGCCTCGGCAATGAGACGCGCCGCGTCGCCCTCCTCCGGCGCCGGCCCGAAGGCGCGCTCGGCAAAGCGTTCCCAGAAATTGCGCCGCGCCGCGCCGGGCGCCAGGCGTAAGGTGACGGCATCGCGGATGCGGGCGGCCAGCGCGCCCCAGGCGGCGACGGCCGGTGGCAGCAGCGTCTCGATGCGGCGGCGGATCGCCTGCCCCACCACCGGCGCAGCGCCATCGGTTGAGATGCCGATCACCACCGGCGAGCGGTTGACGATGGAGCCGAACAACACGTCGCAGGCGTCGGGCTTGTCGATGACGTTGACCAGCGCCCCGGCCGCGTGACCGGCGGCCTGGAAGGCGGCGATCTCGTCAGCTTCTTCGCTGTCCAGCACGGCAAGCGCGCTGCCGGCAAGATCGGCCTCGGCCCAGCTGCGCCGGTTGAGCGTCAGGCGTCCCGGTGGCGTTCCACGCTCCGCCACCGCAACAAGTTCGACATCCGGCGCCTCGGCGAACACTTCGACGTTGCCGCCGGCCGCCGAGAACAGTTCCGCCTTCCAAGCCACCGCCTCCGAACCACCTGCCACCACCACGCGCCGTCCCGTCAGATCGACGAACAGCGGCAGCCGGGCCAGCGGCTGCATGCGGGCCGGAAAGGTGCGGAGCGGGGCGCGTGCGTCGCGCTCGGTCATCTCAGGTCTCCTGGTGAGGGTTTGGCGGGCCTCGTTGCCCTGAGTATCTCATCGACGGAGGGCCGGCAGAAGAACCGCCGTGCCATTCTCCGTCCATAACCGGATTATCGTTGCCCGAATACTGGGATCGACAATCAGGTTTTTCTCGGCCGACCAAACGAACCTCGTGGTCAGGCGTCGTTGCCTGGAGGTTTCGCCGCCGGCCAGTGACGCCCGGGAGATGGAGCGTCGGCGACCGGCGGCGATGGTGCGTTTGGCCCTGTTGTCGGGCCGGTTCCCTTGGAAGGTGCGCCCTTCGGCCCACTCGGAATAAGTAAAAGCAGGAAGCATGCCAGCCGAGCAGCGGTCCATAGCCCCGATAGAAGGCCGCCTTGCCCCGCTCGCCCGGAAACGGCCGCCTATTTCTGGGGCAATTGCCTATCGGTCAGCCAGCCGCGCCCATCGCCAGATCGGCCACCAGATCCATGTCGATCAGCGCGCCGCGCGCCTGGATCACCCGCGAGGCGACCAGGTGGCCATGCCGCACTGCGTCGGCCGGTGACCGGCCGCCAGCAAGGCGCGCCGCGAGATAGCCGGCGTTGAAGCTGTCACCGGCGCCGGTGGTATCCACCGGGTGATCGACGCGCTCGGCCGCCACCCACGTATCGACGCCGGCGGCCCGCACCAGCGTCGGATCGGCGCCGGCCTTGACGATGATCTCGGACACGCCCAGCGCCGCGATGCGGTCGGCCGTGCCCAGGGCATCGGCATCGCCATAGAGTTCGGCATCGTCGGGTGAGGTCGGCAGGGCAATGGTCGCGGCGCGATAGCCTTCGATGATCGCCGCCGCCATGGTCTGGCGGTCCGGCCAGAGGCGCGGCCTGAGGTTGGGATCGAACACCACGGCGCCACCGCGCGCCCGCACCTTGGCGAGCGACTTGAACAGCGTGCGCCGGTGTCCGGGCGACAGGATGGCCAGCGTAATGCCGGAAAAATAGACCACGTCGACATCGCCGAGCGCCGCGTCGAGGCGGGCACCGACCGAGGCAACGAGCTTGGCGGCGGACTCGCTGCGCCAATAGGTGAACGAGCGCTCGGCGCCGTTGAGCGTGATCAGATAGAGGCCGACGGTGCGGTCGGCGATCCGCTCGATGGCCGAGGTATCGATGCCGGCATCGGTGATGAAGCGGACCATCTCGTCGGACAGGGCGTCGGTTCCGACGCCGGTCACATATCTCACCAGCGACTGCCGGCGGTCGAGAAGCGCCCTGAGATACCAGGCGGTGTTCAGTGTGTCGCCGGCAAAGCCGCGTCGATAGAGGTCGCCGGACTGCGGCGCCAGTTCGACCATGCATTCACCGATGCTGGCAAAGCGAGCCGCCATCGTCTCCTCCCAAAATGAGCGGCAGACCCTATGACGTCCCCTGGAAGCGATCAAGGTCGCAACCTGACGTATGGCCTTCAATGAACAGTTCGCTGGGAGGGCCATCGAGGGCCGAATACGACGACGCGCCGGGTGGGGCGCCCGGCGCGTCGATGGTCGGCAGTGGCGGGACGGGGGGAGGAGCAACCCGCCTTAGAGCACGACCAGCGTTTTCTCGATGTTGCCACGCGTCGCATGGCTATAGGGGCAGACGATATCGGCCTTCTTGACCAGATCCTCGACCACGGCGCGGTCGACGCCCGGCACCTTGATCTCCAGCTTGGCGGTGATGCCGAAGCCGGCGCCGTCATCGCGCGGACCGATGCCGATGTGGGCATCGATCGACGCTTCGGCGGGAATGGCCACCTTTTCCTTGGACGCCACGAACTTCAGGGCGCCCATGAAGCAGGCCGAGTAACCAGCCGCGAACAACTGCTCGGGATTGGTGCCCTGACCGCTGTCACCACCCAGCTCCTTCGGCGTCGAAAGCTCGATCTTGAGACGGCCATCGGTGGTTTCCGAATGGCCGGTACGGCCGCCGATCGTATGGGCATGGGCGGTATAGAGAACGTTCATGGCTTCCTCGCCTGTTTGTTTTCCGATGCCGATATAAATTGCGCGCAATTTGATTTCGAGCAATTCACATTCACGTGATCACTAGCGATTTCCACTGGGGAAATGTGACTTGCGCCGTATATTGAACCCGTGCCCGGCGGGACAACGCCGGGGTCTCCGAAAGGTTCCAACTCCGGATCGACATGACCAGCGCCCCAAAGCTCTCCGACCAGCTCTGCTTTGCCGCCTACTCCTTCACCCATGCCCTCAACCGCGCCTATCGGCCGCTGCTCGAACCGCTCGGCCTCACCTACCCGCAGTACCTGGTCATGCTGGTGTTGTGGGAGGCGGACGGGCAGACGGTGAAGGAGATCGGCGAGCGCCTGAAGCTCGACTCCGGCACGCTGACGCCGCTCCTGAAGCGCCTCGAAGCAGGCGGCTATGTGATGCGTCGGCGCGGCAAAGAAGACGAGCGGCAGGTGATCGTCCACCTCACCGACGAGGGACGGGCGTTGTCGGAAAAGGCGGCGGGCATACCGGTCGAACTCGGCTGCGCCATGGGCGCCGAATTGGGCGAGATCGCCGAACTGCGTGAGCGCCTGCTATCCCTCCGCGACCGCCTCAGCGAGGCCGGCTGCGCAGTGGGCGAGCCGGAGGAATGATGGGCGATAGGAGGCGACAAACACGTCGTTCGGGTAACCGAGCCCTATAGCCCCCTCTTCGCCTCTTTCTGCCTGAGATCCGTCGCCTTTGCGAAGGAAGATGACCTACATTATTGTTTTCTGTATATAAATCTGCCATCAACTCTGTTGATCGCCGATATCCGGAAGTCTTACCGAAGACGGTTCGACATGGCACTCGCGCGCCGACAAGTTATTGATACATATATATATAATACTGTCATCCTTGCGAAAGCGAGGACCTCAGGACGAGAAGGTGACGAGGGATGTATCAGGCTCCCTCACGTCGATGGAGCGCTATATCCGCGTCGAGCTCTGTTCTGCCCGAGGTCCTCGCTTTCGCAAGGATGACAGATTTATATATAGGAAACAATTACATAGCGTTTCGCCGTTATCCTGGCGAAGGCCAGGACCTCGGGCAGGAAAAGGCATAACACCGATATACGGCGGCCTCGCCGCCCTCAGGCCAGCCTCAGCCCACCCTCGTCGAACAGATGCAGATCATCAGGCGCGAAGGAGAGACGCACGTTTTCGCCGGTCCGCAAGGCGTGCTGGCCGGCCAGCACCGCCTGCAGGCGCTCGCCAGTGGCGGTGCGGCTATGGATCACCGTTTCAGAGCCCAAGGCTTCGACCAGCGCCACCTCCACCGGCACGCCAGCCTCACCGTCGCCGGCCAGCGAAATATGCTGCGGCCGCAGCCCGACGCTGACCGTCTGCCCCGCCACGGCGCCCGCCGCCGGGCGCGGCAGCGCCACCGTCGTTCCCATCAGCGACACCGACGTCGCCGCCTCCCCCACCTCGACCACACTTCCCTTGACGAAATTCATGCTGGGCGCACCAATGAAGCCGGCAACGAAGCGGTTGGCCGGCCGATTGTAGAGGTCGAGCGGCGTGCCCACCTGCTCGACGCGGCCCTTGCGCAGCACGACGATGCGGCTCGCCAGCGTCATCGCCTCGATCTGGTCGTGCGTCACATAGATCATGGTGGTCTTGAGGCGGTCGTGCAGGGCCGACAGCTCGGCGCGCATGGAGATGCGCAACTCGGCATCCAAGTTGCTGAGCGGTTCGTCCAGCAGAAAGGCGGTGGGATTGCGCACGATGGCGCGGCCGATGGCGACGCGCTGGCGCTGGCCGCCCGACAACTGGCCGGGGCGCCGGCCGAGATAGTCGCCGATCTCCAGCATGCGCGCCGCCTCGGCGATCCGCTTGTCGATCTCGGCGCGTGGCATGCGGGCGTTTTCCAGCCCGAAGGCGAGGTTCTGCCGGACGCTCATATGCGGATAGAGCGCATAAGACTGAAACACCATGGCCAGCCCACGATCGGCCGCCGGCACGCTGTTGACCAGCTTGCCGTCGATGCGGATGTCGCCGCTGGTCGGGCGATCGAGCCCGGCGATCTGGCGCAGCAGCGTCGACTTGCCGCAGCCGGACGGACCGACGAAGACCACGAACTCGCCGTCCTCGATGTCGAGGTCGATGTCGTGCAGCACGCCATGTGCGCCATAGGACTTGCAGACTTTTTCGAGCGTGATCCGGCTCATTTGGCGTGTTCCCTCATTTCAGTCCGGATGTGGCGATGCCGCGCGTGATGAACCGCTGCAGGAAGACGAAGACCAGCACCACCGGGATCATGGTGACCACCGTCATCGCCAGGATGTAGTGCCATTGCACGTTGAGCTGGCCGGCGTAGACGTTGAGGCCGACTTGCAGCGTATAGAGTTGCGACTGGCTGAGCACGATCAGCGGCCACAGGAAGTCGTTCCAGCGCCAGACCACCGAGAAGATGGCCAGTACCGCCAGCGCCGGAGCGGCGAGCGGCAGCACGATGCGCCAGTAGATCTGCCATTCCGACGCCTTGTCCATGCGGGCCGCGTCGATCAGTTCGTCGGGAATGGTCAGCATGTACTGGCGCAGCAGGAACACGCCCGTCGGGGTCGCCACCGTCGGCCAGATCACGCCCCAGAGGGAGTTGAACAGACCGAGCGCCGAGATCATCGAATAGAGCGGCACCATGATCACGCCGAGCGGCACCATCAGCGTACCGACGATGACGATCAGGATCAGCGACTGACCACGAAACTTGTATTTGGCGAGCGCGAAGGCGGCCATCGAGTTGATCAGCAAGGTGACCGCCGTGGCCATCACCGTCACGAACACCGAGTTCCAGAGGAAGCGCAGAAAGTCGAAATGCACGAAGGGCTCGGTGTAGTTGGACGTGGCGAAGGAGACCTTCTCCACCGGCGCGCGGTCGGCGATGTTGACCTTGACGATGGCCCCCGGCGCCTTGGGATCGACCATCTGGGCGATGATGCCGATGCGCCTGACCTCGGCGAGAACGACGGTTCGCCCGTCCGCCTGCCGAACCTCGTAGAGAGGCAGCGGGTGATCGTAGCCGGCAACGCTCACCTCCTCGATCACATAGGGCATCAGCGTCGGCGGGAACTCGGCGAGCGCTGCCGGCGTCTTGAAGGACGACAGAACCAGCCAGACCGCCGGGCCGAACATCACCAGAAGGCCGCCGATCAGCCAGACCCAGGTGACGACGTCGGTCCAGTGCCAGCGGTCGCCGCCGCGACGGCGCGTCAGGAAGGCGAGAACATTGCCCATCACCGTTCTCCCTGCTTCTCATTGCGGCGGGAGGCCGCCATCTGCACCAGCGTCAGCACCACCAGCACGGCGCCCATCAGGATCGACGCGGCGGCGGCAAGGCCGGGATCGCGCAGATCGGACGCGAAGCCCTTCTCGTAGATGTATTGCGTGAGATACATGGTACTGGTGCCGGGGCCGCCGCCGGTCAGCACGTAGGCCTCGTCGAACACCTGCACCGAGCGGATCAGCCCGAGCACCAGCACCACAATGAGATTGGGCATCAGGAGCGGCAAGGTGATGCGGAAGAATACCCGCGTCCGCCGCGTGCCGTCCATCTCGGCGGCCTCGTAGAGATCCTTGGGGATGGCTTGCAAGCCGGCGAGCAGAATGAGGGCGAAGAAGCCGACGCGCGCCCAGATGGTCACGCCGACGGCGGCGGCGAAGGCGGCGTTGCGATCGGTTAGCCAGCTATAGGGCTCGAAGCCGAACAGGTCGTAGAGCACGAGGTTGAGCAGGCCTTGGCGCTGCAGGATCCAGCGCCAGATCAGCCCCACCACCACCGGCGACAGCAGCACCGGGAAGAAGAAGACGGCGCGCCAGAAGCTGCGGCCGATGATCTCGCGATTGAGCACCAGGGCGGTGATCAGCGCCACCAGGATCATCAACGTCACCTGGACCACGACGAACAACGCGGTATTGCGCGCCGAGACCCAGAAGCCATCCTCGACGCAGGAGCTCGGATCGAGATAGCTGCGGCAGTCGAAGATGTCGCGATATTGCGCCGCTCCGACATAGAAGCGTTGAGCGAGGAAGATCTCCGAGCCGCCCGTCATCGAATAGACGAAGTTGATGACGAAGGGCACCAGCACGAAGATGCCGAACACCGCCATGTTCGGCAGCAGAAAGAAGGAGGCCATGCCGGTGAGGCCAGTCAGCCGCTGCCAGGCCCTGAGCGGCACATCGACCACCTGCATGACGGCCTTGACCGGGACCATCATGAGGCCGCTGAGCCGGCTGGCCGGCAGTGCCTCTTTCCCCTCGTGTCGGTTGCTCATGGATTGACCCCGGAAGCTGAGGGAGCCGGCGCGCGCCTGCCGGACGAACTGCCGCCCGGCTTCCGAGGCCGATGCAGTTCACCCGTGAGGTCGGCACGCCGGCCTGTGGTCTCGTGTCTTACTTGGCTTCGGCGACTTTGGCGGCGACATCGGAATCGATGCGCTTGAAGGCGTCATCGAGGCTGATCTCGCCGGCGACCGCCTGGCTCACACGCGTCACCAGCGCACCATAGTAGGTATCCGACCACTTCCAGCCCGGCAGCTTGAGCGCTTCCGGCGATGTGGTGGTCGACGCCGCGACGAAGGCCTGAAGCGCCGCCTTGACCTGCGGGTCGTCGCTCTTGAAGTCGAGGCCGCCGGCGATCACCTCCTTGCTGGCTGGCAGGAACAGCGTGCGCTCGGCAAACTCCTTGGCGATCGGGGTCGAGGCCAGATAGTCCATCACCTTGGCCACGTCCTCGGGGTTCTTGGTGGCCTTGACGGCGACGAGGCCGGCACCGCCCGGCATGCCGGTGCAGGTGGCCGGACCGCAGGGACTGCCCGTCGCCACCCAGTCGAAGGCGTTGCCGATCTTGGAGGCGAAGTTCGGAATCTGCCAGGATCCCGAGTAGTAATAGACCAACTGGCCGTTGATGAAGTCCTCGGAAGCGGCGCGATAGGTGGTGCCGGCCGCCGACACGTAGACGTCCTTGGACGCGGCACCGTCATTGTTCCACTTCACGAAGTCGGTAATGAACGCCTTGGTTCCCGCGTCGATCGGCATCGGCTTGCCGGCGGCGTCCATGTAGCTGCCGCCATAGGATAGCGCTGGCCCGGTCAGGCGATGGCCTGAACGATCGAGAGCGATGGCATAGGGAACCTTCTGATTGTCGGCCACTTTCTTGGCGGCGGCCACCCAGTCGTTCCAGGTCGCCTTGGCGTCCGGCAGCGGTACGCCGGCCTGATCGAACAGCGTCTTGTTGGCAAAGCCACCGGTCAGGGTGATCTGCGTCATGAAACCGGTGATGGCCTTCGAGCCGTCCGGCCGCATCCAGTCGGCTTGGTCGCCGTAGTTCTTGACCCAGAAATCGGCGTCCTTGAGATAGGGCGTCATGTCGAGCCAATATTGCGACAGCGCCTTGAGCGCGGTGACGCGGGCGATATCCGGGCCGTTACCGCCGGCGAGCTGTACCGGCAGCTGATCCTTGACGGTGCCGTAGGCCACATCATCGATGGTGACGTGGATATCCGGATTGGCCTTCATGAAGCGATCGATCAGGTCATGGAAGACCTGGCCTTCCACGCCATCGGAATACCACATGATCCGGACGTCGCCGGCCCAGGCGGTGGACGACAGCAGCCCCATGGCCGCCGCGGCAAGTATGACTTTCCTCATGGTCTCTCCTCCCCATTGAGATGGATGGGTCTCCAGGCCATCCATCGGCGGCTCCGGTCGGAACCGCCTGCTCTTCAACTCGTTCCGGTGAGCGGTCCTGGCGGCAGATGCGCCGCCTCTCCGGCCACGGTCCAGGTGGCGGGATCGATGGTGCGGCGTTCCGCTTCGATGCGACCATCGGCGTGCATGCGCACGCGGCCGTATTCCGGATCGGTGATCGACAGTGTGCCACCGTCCTCTTCCACCAGCGTCAACTCGGCAAAGGCCCGCACGAACGCGTCCGGCGAAGCGTGGCGCGACGCCTGCCCGAGCCGCACGATCCACACCGCCTTGCGACCCGGGAGGCGCAACTCGTTGCCGGCCGTCGGCCCTTCCGCCACCTCCTCGAAGGGCGCGTGCCCCTTGAGCAGAACGAGGCCGTCGCCACAGGCGGCAATCGCCACGTCTCCCTTGACCTCCGTGCGGTCGAAGGCCAGACGCGGGAACCAGCAATGGGTGAAGCCGGGCTGTTCGTCGGCGCAGGAGAAGATCATCACCGCGAGGCCGCGATAGTGGTGCAGGCGCGGCAGGGCGCCGGAACCACCCCAGTAGGACGGACGGCCATAGCCGCTGTGGATCACCTCGCCGGGGTGATTGATCCAGATCTGCGCGTCGGGATTGGCGCCGAGCCGCATATGCAGCACCGTTTCCTGATAGCCCCACTCGCCCCAGCGATAATGGGCAGCGCTTCCCGCGGCAAAGGCAGCCGTCTTGTAGTGGTAGAGCTTGGCCATGCGGTTCTGGCCTTGGGCGAACACCCACTCCTGGGCGCCCTCGCCGGCAAAATCGGCAACCGCGGTAAGATCGGGCAGTTCAAGGCCATGATCGCGCAGGCAGAGTGCCAGTTGCGGCAGTGCGTGCACGCGGCGGCCAAAATTGCCCTTGCCCCAGAGAAGCCGGGCGACACCCGACAGTTCCAGCGATGATGAAGCGCGCAACGTGTGTTCGTAGGAGCGCCCCTGAGCGCCGGTCAGCACGCCATGATGGGCCGACCGCGCAATGACGGTGACGAGGCGGGCGATCGCCTTACCGGCCCGGCCGCGTACATCGGCGTCCGGCGCCAGCGCATAGAGCGCGGTGAGGCCCTTGAAATCGATGGGGAAATAGGGCGCCGAATTGAACTCGGCCATCTCCCATTCCTCGAAATGATCGAGCCAGGCCCGCACCCGGGCGAGGCCCACCGCGCTCTGCTCCCGGCCCGTGCGGCCGGAGCGTACGAAGCGATCGTCCGGCAGCAGCGCGCCGGCCAGATAGGCGGCGGTGTGGAACAACAGCGCGTGGTTTTCCGAGAAATACCACTGCACGTCGTTGCCGGGTTCGTCCATCCAGTAGCGATAGGCGAGAATGGCCCGGTCAACCCGCGCCCGGACATCCGGCGCCATGTCCTTGCCATAGACGATCCGGCTCCACAGCAGCGGCACCAGGGCGAAGTCGGCGCAGTCGTGACAGTCCTCGATGGTCGGCAGGAAGGACATGATCATGGCGTCGGTGTCAGCGCCCGGCCGGCCTGAGGCGAGGCGCGCCAGCGCCGTCACCGTATCGGCCTCGCCGTGCAGGGACACCTCATCGAGCGCCTCCCTGACACGCGCCTCAAACGTGGCCGGCGCCACGCCCTGGCGGACCGTGTGGCAGATCTCGACGCCGAACACCCGCGTTGCCGTGAAGGCGCCGACACTGAGGGCGACATGGAAATGGCGGAAGTCGGCCGGCAGCGTTTCGGCTCCGGCGAGCACGAGGCGGCCGGCCCCGGCTTCGAGGCGCGTCTTGAGATGTGGCTTGTCCTCCCGCGACATGAAGTCGCCTTCGATGACGATCGAAGCATCCGCCGCAAAGGACAGCGGCGCGGGGATGATGAGCGCCAGATTCTCGTTCTTGTAGACCGGCCGCTCGAAATGCATGCCGTCAAGCGCCGCTTCCAGTTCGGCCGCCGCCTCGGCCTTCACCGGCAAAGGCAGCGCCTGTTCGGCGGCCGGACCGGCGATATAGTCGAGTTCGAAGAAATAGCGGGCGTCGCGTTCGGCGAGATCGTCGAACCAGATGGCGACGTCGTTGAGCCCAGCCTTCAGGGTGACGGGGAAATCCTTCTTGACCTCGAGGTTGCGGATATAGTCGGCCATGAAGCCCACTTCCACGCCGTTGACGAAGAGGATGGCGCCACCGCAGGTGCCGAGGCGCAGCAGCGCCTCGCCGGCGCTCTCGGCCAGGATCGCGGTGCGCGCCCAGGTGCCGATCGCCGTCGGACGGAACCAGAAGCCGGAGAGATCGACGCGCGGCGAGCCGAAGGGCAGCCAGAAGCGGTCGAGCCGGAAGTCGGCCGTGATTGCCGGCCGCCGTGTGCGCCGTTCGAGGCCGAAGGCGGTGCGGCAGGGATATTCGTGCGGAATGAAGTTCTTGTGCTTGGTCAGGAAGAAGAACGGATCCATCTCGCCCTGCATGGGCTGATCCGGCACGTCGTAACGCGCTTCCTGCGTGGCACCGAGCTGCCAATAGGTGATTGGCGCGCCCGATGGCAACGGACGGCGAAGATGATCGAGAGAAGACGACACGGTTGTGCTCATTTGAGATCTGCCACGGCAACGGGACTGACGTCGGTATAGGCCTGATTTTCGCCGGTCATGCCCCAGACGAAGGCATAGGGGCCGGTGCCGGCGCCCATATGGATCGACCAGGCCGGCGACAGGACCACGTCGCCGCCAGCGACGATCAGGCTGCGCGTCTCGTCCGGCCGGCCCATCAGATGGATCACCCGATCCTCGGGGGTGAGGTCGAAATAGCAATAGGCTTCCATGCGCCGCTCGTGGAGGTGCGGCGGCATGGTGTTCCAGACGCTGCCGGGCGCCAGATCGGTGATGCCCATCAACAGCAGGCAGGAGGGCGCAACCTCGGGGTGGATGTACATCCGGAGACGCCGCTGGTTGGAGCGTGTGGCATCGCCGAGGTCGAGCGGCTTGGCCTCGCTCTGAGGGATCAGACGGTGCGGGATGTCGCGACCGGCCGGCACCGAATTCATGTAGAAGCGGGCCGGCTTGGCGGCATTGGCGCTTTCCAGCGTCACCTCGCGGGCGCCGCGCCCGACATAGAGAATGTCGCGGCTGCCGAGCGCGAAAGTGGCGCCGTCCACCGTCACGCGGCCGGAACCGCCAAGGTTGGCGATGCCCATCTCGCGGGCGGTGAAGAACAGCGGCGTGCCCACCTCGGCGCCGTCGCCAAAGGTCAGCGGCGTATCCGTGGGCATGGCGGCGCCGACGATCAGCCGGTCGATATGGGTGTAGGCGAAGTGGATTTCGCCCGGCCGGAACAGACCCTCCACCAGGAATTCCGCCCTGAGGCGTTTGGTGTCGAAGCCGGCGACGTCGGTCGGCGAGGCGCCATAGATCACGCGCATGGTCATCGTCTCAGATCCTCAGATTCCGACGTGATGCAGCCCTTCGGCCAGGCAAAGAATGGCGAGCGCCTGCCCGTAGCCGGTGGGCTGGATGGGAATGTCTTTGTAGAATTGCAGATCGTGGCCCATGCGCGTGCCGTAGGACACATTGGCCACCGTTCCGTCCGGACCGATATCGGCCATGACGCGGGCGAGCGCCCTGAGGCCGGCCTCGCGGCAGCCGGCAGGACCGATGTCAAGGCGCGCCGCCTTCATCAGGCCGTAGCCGATGGCGGCCGTCGCCGAGGTTTCCTCGTATGAGGAGGCATCGTCGAGCAGGGTGTGCCAGGCGCCGGACGGCGCCTGCAGGGGAAGAAGGGCGGATATCTGCGCTTCCAGCACACCCAGGAGGAAGGTGCGCACCGGCGCCGGAATATCCGCCAGTTCGATGAGATCCAGGATGGCGACGGTGATCCAGCTGTTGCCGCGCCCCCAGAGGGCTCGGGCGAAATTGTGCCGGCCGTCGAAAGTCCAGCCGTGGAACCACAGGCCGGAGTGGGGATCGGCGAGATAGCGGGTGTGCAGCAGGAACTGGTGGCAGGCTTCGTCGACGAGATCCTGCCGGCCGCTGGCCTCGCCATAGGAGGCAAGGAACAGCCCGACCATCACCAGCGTGTCGTCCCAGAGTTCCTGATCGTTGATCTTGTCGGAGACGATATGCGGCAGCCCCCGCTCGGGCGTGCGCGGCATGGCCAGCACCCGGTTGGCCCAGTCGTCCATCACAGGCTGCCAGCGCGGATCGCGGGTTTGCCGCCACAGGAGCGACAGCGCCAGCATCGGCGCGGTGGTGTTGACGTTGAGAGACGGCAAGCCAGCGGCGAGGCGGGCTTCGTACCAGGCTTCGATCACGGCGCGCAGCTTGACGTCGCCGCTGTGCTGCCAGAGACGGACCAGCCCGTAGAGCCCGATGCCCTGCGGCCATTCCCAGGAGTGAAAACTGATATAGTCGCCCGCCGTTCCGTCGAGATTGGGCTCGTTGAAGCGCCCGTCATGGCGCAGCTTCGTCATGCCATCGACAAGCAAGGTCAGTCGTTCACGCAAAGCGTGCCCGTCGAGGATCATGTCTCGCCTCCCAACGTTCCTCCGCCGCTTCCTGTGCCCTCAGCATCCCGTGCGGCTTGATCGAAGCGTCTCATAGGAAAAAAACTTGCGCAATCTGAAAATTTTTTGCAGTTTGACGCGAAGACAGGGATCGCCGAGATGAACAGGATCGGGAAACGGGGGAAACCCAGCCGCAAGGTGCGCCTTGAAGACATCGCCGAGCGCTGTGGCGTGTCGCTCAGCACGGCGTCGCGCGCGCTGGCCGGCGAAAAGGGCGTTCGTGCCGAGATCCGCGCCCGGGTGACCGAAGTGGCCAAGAGCCTGAACTACGCGGTTCCCACGTCAATCGCCGGCCGCAAGATCGTGCTCGCCGCCTCCAGCGTCGCCATGGTCGACTATGTGCGCAACCAGTTCACCTACCATGTTCTGGAGGGGCTGAATGCCCGCGCCCAGGCGCTCGGCGTGGAGATCGTCACCCGGCCGATCGCCGATCCCCGCCACGACATCGGCTCGCTCGAAGCGGCGCTGGCCGACGACGACATCGCCGGCTTCCTGTTCCTGACGCTCGACGACGAGGACATGCTGTCGCTGACGCGCGGCTTCGGCAAACCGGTGGTGCTGGTCAACGGCGACGACCCGCTGATGCGGCTGTCGAGCGTGACGCCCTGCAACCGCTCGGGCGCCCGTGCCGGTGCCGAGCACCTGATCGAGTTCGGCCATCGCCGCATCCTGTTCCTGATGCGGCGCGGACGGCGGACCATCGAGCGGCGCTTCGAGGGGTGGCGCGACGCCCTGGCGCAGCACGGCTTCGATTGCGACGCCGACCTAGTGGTGGAAGTCGACGACTGGCTTCCGGAACTCGCCGCCGACGCGCTCGCCGCCCGGATCGCCGAGCGCGGGCTCGACTTCACCGCCGTGCTGACCGCCGGCGACAGCCTGGCGATCGGCGCGATGTTGGGGTTGACGCGGGCGGGCCTGCGGGTGCCGGACGACGTGTCGGTGGTCGGCATGGACGACCTGCCGCAGTCGGCTTTCATCAGCCCGCCCCTGACCACCGTCCACATCCCCATGCGCGAAATCGGCGCCACCGCGCTCGACCTGCTGCTGGACGCCATCGACGGCTTCGGCACCCCCGCCCGCCGCCTCGAACTCGCCTGCCATGTCGTGGAACGACAGTCGGTGGCACATCCCCGTGAACAACTCGATCTTCGGCAAATTTCTTAATCTCGGAGCGCGCGACCACTCAACCCCACCCAGATGGAATAAGTTGGAGCAAGTTTTGATGGCTTCTGCCACCAGGACGAGGCTAGCTTGGTCAACTGCAGAAATAGACGAAATGGCGCGCAAAAGAGCCTCCTTGTCATATCTCTGAACCAGAGCATCCACGCCTCCGCATAGCTCTCATGTGCCGCTTTGCCTTGACTTCTGGGGCCCGAAGCCTCATGTGAACGGCAACGGGTGGCATGCCGCCCGGCATGCCGCCCTCACCTTACGGCCGCGTGAACGGATCGGTTTCGATCCCAGGCCGTCCCTCCTCCCAAGAATTGGCCCGATCACGCGGGGCCGGTTGCTCCCCGCGAACGTCACCGGCTTTTCCGCCGGCGATGACGCTTGGTTTTGAAAGCAGTTTTCCCTTTGACGTCTTTTTCCGACTTCGGCCTTGCCGACACACTGAACCGCGCCCTTACCGACGCGGGCTATGAGACCCCCACCCCCATTCAAACGCAGGCGATCCCCGACCTTCTGAAGGGTCGCGACCTCCTCGGCATCGCTCAGACCGGCACCGGCAAGACCGCTGCCTTCGCCCTGCCCATCCTGCAGCGCCTCGCCCCCGGCCGTCCGGCCCAGCCGCGCCGCGTCCGCGCTCTCATCCTGTCGCCGACCCGCGAACTGGCCACCCAGATCGCCGAGAGCTTCAAGCTCTATGCGCGCTACATGAACCACATGTCGGTCGCCGTTGTGTTCGGCGGCGTCGGCCACCGTCCGCAGGAAGATCGCCTGAAGCGCGGCGTCGACATTCTCGTCGCCACCCCCGGCCGCCTGATGGACCACATGGCCGCCGGCATGGTCTCCCTTGAGTCGACCGAGATCTTCGTGCTCGACGAAGCCGACCAGATGCTCGACATGGGCTTCGTCCAGCCGGTGCGCCGCATCGTCAAGACGCTGCCCAAGGCGCGCCAGAGCCTGTTCTTCTCGGCCACCATGCCGAAGGAAATCGGCCAGCTGGCCGGCGAGATGCTGTTCAACCCGGTCACCGTCTCCGTCGCCCCGACCGGCACCACCGTCGAGCGCGTCGAGCAGCGGGTGATCCACGTCGAGACCGCCGCCAAGCGCCGGTTGCTGCTGGACGTCATCGTCGCCGAGAAGCCCGAACGCGCCCTGATCTTCACCCGCACCAAGCACGGCGCCGACCGTGTCGTCCGCCAGCTCGGCCAGGACGGCGTCGAAGCGGCGGCGATCCACGGCAACAAGAGCCAGGCCCAGCGCGAGAAGGCGCTCGCCTCCTTCAAGGCCGGCTCGACGCCGATCCTCGTCGCCACCGACATCGCAGCGCGTGGCATCGACGTCACCGGCGTCAGCCACGTCATCAACTACGACCTGCCGAACATTCCGGAGAGCTACGTCCACCGGATCGGCCGCACGGCGCGCGCCGGCGCGTCCGGCATCGCCATCTCCTTCTGCGCCGAGGACGAGCGTCCTTTCCTGAAGGACATCGAGAAGATTACCCGCCAGAAGATCCCGGCCGAAGATCGTCGCGGCACCATCGCGCTCAGCGAGAAGACCGACAGCTCCGAGCGCGGCGAACGCCCGTCCGGCAAGCGTCCGCAGCCGCGTGGCCGCCGCCCGGTCGCCGCCGCTCCGGCTTCGGCCGAACAGCAGCGGCGCGATGCCATGCCCGCGGCCAAGGCACGCCAGCCCGGCGCCGCCAAGCCCTCGCACGCTGCCCATGGCAAGCCGGGCCAGGCCAAGGCCCCGCAGCGGCCGGCCCATCGCGACACCGGCGCCAGCGAGGAAACTCTCGGCCGCGTCGGCTTTCTCGCCGGTCGTGACGGCATGAAGCGCAAATCAGCCACCGACGATCGCGGCAGCCGCAACGGGCGCTGACCCCAAAGAAGCAACATTGCCCCTCGCTTGCCTCCGGTCCTATAACCGGCCGAGGCAAGCGAGGGAGCGACAAGATGACCTGTGAGGCACGGACCAACCGTTACGATGAGATGATCTACCGCCGTGTCGGGCGGTCCGGTTTGAAGCTGCCGGCAATCTCTCTCGGTCTCTGGCAGAACTTCGGCGAGAATTCGCCTATCGAGCGTGGCCGCGCCATCTGCCGCACCGCCTTTGACCTCGGCATCACCCACTTCGACCTCGCCAACAACTACGGCCCGCCGCCCGGCACCGCCGAGGAAGCCTTCGGCAAGCTGATCGCCAGCGACTTCCGCCCCTATCGCGACCAGATGATCGTCTCGACCAAGGCCGGCTATGGCATGTGGCCCGGCCCCTATGGCGAATGGGGCAGCCGCAAATACCTGATCGCCTCGCTCGACCAGAGTTTGAAGCGGCTCGGCCTCGACTATGTCGACATCTTCTATTCGCACCGATTCGATCCCGAGACGCCGCTCGAGGAAACCATGGGCGCGCTCGACCATATCGTCCGGTCGGGACGCGCGCTCTATGTCGGCATCTCCTCCTACAATTCCAAGCGCACCCGCGAAGCCCTAGCCATCCTGAAGGCGCTCGGCACGCCCTGCGTCATCCATCAACCCAGCTACTCGATGATCAATCGCTGGGTGGAGGAAGATGGCTTGCTCGACACCATCGAAGAGCTCGGCGTCGGCTCCATCGCCTTCTCGCCGCTCGCTCAGGGCATGCTGACCGACAAATACCTCAAGGGCGAGGCGCCCGAGGGCAGCCGTGGCGCCCGCAAGGGTCCGCTGAAGCCGACGTTCCTCAGCGAAGAGAACCTCACCCGCATCCGCGCCCTTGACGACATGGCCAAGGCGCGCGGCCAGACATTGGCCCAGATGGCGATTGCCTGGGTGCTGCGCGGCGGCCGCGTCACCTCGGCGCTGATCGGCGCCAGCCGGCCGGAACAGGTGGTCGACTGTGTCGGCGCCTTGAAGAACCTTGATTTCTCGGCGTCCGAACTCGCCGAGATCGACGCCCACGCGCCCGACCTCAACGTCAACATCTGGGCCGCCTCGGCGGAGCGCCAGGGACCAGCGAGGTAGACCCTCCTCGCAAAAGAAAAGGCCCGGACGAGCCGGGCCTTTTCCTCAAACCCCGAAGGGAATGATATTACCACACGCGAACGAGGCGGGTGACGGCGGTGAAGTCGTTCCAGTTGTTCTGGCGGCCGTAATCGACTTCGCCCTGCAGGTCGAGGCCCGGAGCCAGCGTATAGTCGGCGCCGAGGTTGGCGTAGAGGAAGTCGTCAGCGGCGCTGGCGCCAGCGGCATCGACGATCTGGTAGCGAACGCCGGCATAGACGTTCAGGGGATCGGTGACCTGATACGAAGCGGCCAGGGCCAGATCGGTGATGTTCGAGGCGTTGAAGCCGGCAATGTTCTTCAGGTTGGTGCCGTTGTTGCCGCCATCCGTGTAGGCGGCCCAGGTGCGCAGCGACAGCTTGTCGATGAGCTTCAGGTTGGCAGTGGCCTTGACGCCGAAGATGTCGTTCTCGTCGTGATCGAAGGTCCGGTAGACACCCGACACGTCGAAGCTGCCCCAGGACTGACCGGTGATGCCGATGATGGCCGAGGTCTGCAGACCAGCCTGCTGACCAGCCTGCCAAACGGTCGGACGGCTGATGCTGTCGCTATTGCTGTAAACGCCGGCGCCGACAAAGAAGCCGCCACCAAGCTTGTCGACCAGAACACTGGCGCCAACGGCGGTGTAGTCGGCGGGAGCCCAGGTCGAATCGTTGATGCCATAGAGGCCGTCGCCATTGCCGACTTCGTCCTGACGACCAACCGTCACGTAGCCAACCTGAATGAAGGCCTGGCTGAGGGTGATGCCGTTGGTCGAGTTGGTATCGATCTCGAAGTACGAACGGACGGTGCCGAGGTCGGAAGCCGTACGGGCATCGAAGCCGACCTTGGCGTCGGCGCGGAACGCGACATTGTCGACGCTGGTATTCGCCGAGCCACCGTAGTTGTGGTAGGTCACGCTGGAACGAACGCGGCCCTTGAGACGCAGGCAGGTCTCGGTGCCGGGGATGTAGAAGAAGCCGGCGCCGTAGGCGTCGCAAACCTTCACGTAATCAACGGCGGCCGGAGCAGCATCGCCCGGCAGGTCGGCAGCGTAAGCGCCCGTGGCGACCATCAGGCCGGCGGCGGTACCAAACAGAATGCTTTTCAAATTCATCTTTATCTCCAGAACCGTGAGCGGACCCCTTCCCCGCTGGCGAGCAGCGCGACCGCAACCATCGCGGAATGGCCCCGTTTACGACCGCGCCCTGACCGTCCGGCTCCCCAGCCCGACCCATCCGAAAGCGGCGGCGAGTTTCGCGCTAACGAAGCTCACCGCCGCTTGATTGCCGATCCAGACATAACCTGCAATGTCATAATTCACGAGATCACGTCACAATTAGAGTCAAATAATCCATGTTGTAAAAAAGCAACTATGCATGCTTAGACACGAAATTTAGGCGGGAAAGAAGTACGCGCCATCCAAACCTGCAATCATCTGGCGCTTCTTCGCAAAAATGTCATATTTCATATAGATATACATACACATAGATGACCTTCACAACTCTTGGTAGACTCGAGAAAATCGCTGGAAGACAGAATCCAGACCAGATAAAACTGGATTATTCCAACGCCTCTCATCGGAGAAGCGCATACGGCAGGGTTTCGGCATAACGCAGAGAATGGCTGGTTCAGCAAAATAATCTATGTATATTTATGCTGATATCCGGGACGCCACTCTCCGGACCAATGTCTGGTGCAGCCTTGCTTCGAACGAAAAGCGAATGGCCGCCACGATGGCAGGACTCAACGGTCGCGGTGCCAGGGAACAAACGCCCGGCGGCACCATCCCTGGCAGGCCGATGTGACAGCCGTGTAACAAACTGAGGGATAATCTCGCTTTCAACGCCTGAGGCTGGCGAGAAAGCCAAATAGGACAGAGGCGACAGGCAGGGGACGATTGGCCTCTGCCCTCACTCAGCCGCCAGCGACGTCCGCATGGAAGCGGTGGCCTCGATGAAGCCGCCGCCCAGAACGCGCGCCTCATCGCCGGGGCCGTCATAGAGCACGCAGGCCTGCCCTGGAGCGATTCCCTGCTCGCCGTCCAGCAATTCGACGGCAACCCGCCGGCCCTGACGGACGATCATCGCCGCCTGTGGCGGCCGCGACGAACGCACCTTGGCGAACACCGTGCGGCCGCTGTCGATCTCGGCATCCAGTGTGCTGCCGCCGATCCAGTTGAGGTCGCGCAGCGCCAGCCGATGGGTGATCAGCGCCTCCCGCGGCCCCACCACCACCTGACGGCTGGCGGCATCGAGCCGAATGACGAACAGCGGCTCGCCGGTGGCAACGCCCAGGCCCTTCCGCTGACCGACGGTGAAATGAATGATGCCGGTATGCCGACCGAGCACCCGGCCATCGACGTGGACGATGTCGCCGGCCGCCACCGCTTCCGGCTTCAGCTTCTCGATGACGTCGGCATACTTGCCCTGCGGCACGAAGCAGATGTCCTGGCTGTCGTGCTTGTCGGCCACTTCCAGGCCGAGGTCGCGAGCGACCGCCCGCGTTTCCGGCTTGGTCAGGCCGCCAAGCGGAAAGCGCAGGAAGTCGAGCTGGTCCTGGGTGGTGGCGAACAGGAAATAGCTCTGGTCGCGGTCGAGATCGACCGGCCGGTACATGGCGCGATGGCCATCGACGAGGCGCGAGCGCACGTAGTGGCCGGTGGCCAGCGCCTGCGCACCGAGATTGCGCGCCGTATCCAGAAGGTCGGAGAACTTGACCGTCTGGTTGCAGGCAACGCAGGGCACAGGCGTTTCGCCGGCGATGTAGCTCTCGGCAAAGCGGTCGATCACCGCCTCGCGGAACCGGCTCTCGTAGTCGAGCACGTAATGCGGAATGCCGAGGCGCGCCGCCACGTCGCGGGCGTCGTGAATGTCCTGGCCGGCGCAGCAGGCCCCCTTGCGATGAATGGCCTCGCCATGGTCGTAGAGCTGCAGCGTCACGCCGACGACATCATAGCCCTCGCGTTTCAGGAGACCGGCGACGACGGATGAATCGACGCCGCCAGACATGGCGACGACGATACGGGTGTCCTCTGGGCGGCCTTCGAGATCGAGCGAGTTCAGCATGACGTCTTTCCGGCGGATGTCCGGCGCCGACACTGCCGGCCCGCTCCGCTCTCAACTCGTTCCTAATAGCCGCTTTGGCCGGCAAGCTCCAGAGCCGCGCCGGCATGGCTGGGTCAATTCTGCCGGGTAACGGCAAAGCTTGCCGCCCGCCTGGACGGGCAATGGCAGCACCATCCAGAACGACGCCCAAGAAAATCTTTTCAAATGAAGGGGTTGAGAGCCGATCGACCAGCCAGAGCCATTGGCCTTTTCCTTGCATTCAGGAGAGGGACTGAGTTTGTCTCGCGTGTAACGGATTCGTCCATGGCCACCGTCGCTCCCGTTCTGCCGCTTCCCCAGACCGCCGCCCCATCGCCGGCGACCACGCCCAGCGTCGCCGTCGTCAAAGGCGTCGGCAATGATTTCCGTGACATGGTGGCCGACGCAACCGACCACGAGCCGACCAGCCAGCCGGCCTCGCCCCGCGACACCACCGCCCCGCAACGGACCGACCGCACCGAGAGCGCCTCTGGGCGCCGAACCGATGGCGCCTCCGACCGCCGTGCCGACCGCGCGGATCGGGGGGATGATGCTTCCGAACGCCGCGCCGACCGGAACGAGGCCGCGCCGCCGCGCCGAGCCGGCCGGCGGGAGCCCGCCGCGCCCACCGATGCCGCCGCGAACACGCCCGACAACACGGACCCAACCGCCACAGACGCCGCCGCCACCGATGAGGCAGCCGACAGCGACCCGGCCGCGACCACCCAGCTCACCGCCGTGCCGCTCGACATTGCCAATTTCTGGTCCGCCTATGCCGGCCTGCAATCCGATGGCGATGGCGATGCCGTCATCGCGCTCAACGCGGTCGCCACGCCCGCCGTCGCCACGCCGACGCTCCAGGCGCCCGCGGCGGCCGAGGCTTTCCAGCAAGCGCTCGCCGATGCGACCACCGGTGCCGCAACGCCCGCGCAACCCCAGCCGACCGCTGCCAACGCCGATGCCGCGACCACCGCTCCGGCGGACGCGACGGCTGCCGCCGCTTCGATCGCCAATGCCGCTGCCTCGTCGAGCGACGACGCAGCGCTGGCTGCGCTCAACACTGCCATGACATCTTCCGTGGCGCAGCAACCGGCGCAGGCGCAGCCCACCGCAGGCGAGCCCGTCGCTACGCAGCCCCCCGCGGGCCAGCCCGTCCCGACGCAAGCTGTGGCGACGCCCCCTTTGGCCGCCGATCAGACCGCCGCCCTGGCCGCCGCGATGCCGGCGGCCGTGCCCAGCGAGACGACCAGCACAACCGTGGCCGCCATCGCGCCGGGCAGCGCCTCCGTCCCGGCCGGCGCGCCGGTGCCGCCGGTTATCCCGCAGGCCACCTCGACCACCGAGCCCCCGAAGTCCGGCAAGGCGTCGACGACGCCCGTCGTCGACACGACCGCGACGCGCCAACCGTCCACCGACGCGACCACTCCTCTCCTTACCGTGCCGTCCGATAGCGTGCCGTCCAAGGATGCCGTACAGACGACTTCGGCCACCGCGGCGACGCCCACGCCGACCGACAAGCCTGCCACCGACGCGCCGAAGGTCACCGTCACGCCGGCCGCGCCTACCCCGGCCGCCAGCAACGTCACCACCGCGTCCGCCGCCCTGCCGGTCGTCGATGCCGACACCACGGTTGCGCCGTCTGCGAACGTCGCCGACGCTCAGGCCAACACGACGCTCAAGCCGGCGGCCGCAACCGACAAGCCGGCGACGCCGACGCCAACCGCTTCCCCCAGCGATGACGGCGCAACGGCGGCCGACGATACCACCCAGCCGGCGATGACGGCGCGCATGCCCCAACCGGCCGCGCCCAACGGTCAACCTTCGGCCCCCACCACCACTGTCGCGTCCACCGACGTGACCGCCAGCGATGCGACGGCCGCCGCCGGTGCCATCGCGGCGGCCGCCAACATCAAGCCGGTGACCGCTAAGGCCGCAGGATCAGAGAAGTCCGCCACGGCCACCGACGCCACCGGTGAACGCACATCGGCCAGCGACAACGGCGCCGCCCCCAACCAGGCCGCCGACAATGGGCTTGCCAAGCCGAAGACGGTAAGCGGCGTCTCGAGCGCGGCTCGCACCTTCGCTGACCGCCTGCGCGACGTCGGCGCCGGCGCGACGCAGTCCGATACCACCGGGACCCTGACCGCCGCCGTGCCAGCCGGCCAGACCGGCACCACCACCGCGACGACTTCCACGGCAACGGCCACCGCCACCGGCGCCGCCGTCAAGTTGGAAGACGTCGGAGCGACCATCGCTCGCCACGTCAAGGCCGGCGACACCAGCTTCTCGGTGCGGCTCGATCCGGCCGAACTCGGCAAAGTCGACGTCAAGGTGGATTTCTCCGCCGACGGCAGCGCCAAGGCCCATCTGGTGGTCGAGCGCCGCGACACCTTCGATGCGCTGTCGCGCGACCAGCGGCATATCGAGCAAACGCTGCGCGATGCCGGCTTCGAGGTGAAGGACGGTTCGGTGTCGATGTCGATGCGCCAGGATGGCGGCCAGGACCGGTCGGCCTCCTTCGCCCGCCAGGAACAGCAACAACAGCAACAACAACAGTCCCGTCAGGCCCAGGCGAACGCCCCCGTCAGAGTCAGGACCGAGGATGATGGCCAGCCGGCCGCAAGCCCCGTCGCCTATCGTGCGCGCGGCACTGGCCGCGTCGATATCAGCGTCTGAGTATAGAGTTTCAGGAGACGATCATGAGCGTATCCGGCGTCGGTAACTCCTCGAAGACCACGAGCACCAAAGACACGGCCTCCGCGGCGACCAATTCGCTGACATCGAACTATACGACGTTCCTGACGCTGCTCACCACTCAGCTCAAGACCCAGAGCCCGCTCTCGCCGATGGACGTCAACAGCTTCACCCAGCAGCTTGTCCAGTATTCGGCGGTTGAGCAGCAGATCCAGACCAACTCGAACCTCAAGTCGATGATGGACACACTGACCTCGAGCGCGGCGCTCCAGCTCGTCAACTACGTCGGCAAGTCGGTCACCGCCTATTCCGACACCACCAAAATGGACAGCGGCAAGGCCAACTGGACCGTGAACGCGTCGGCCGCCGCGCCGGGTTCCAAGGTGACGATCACCGACGAAAACGGTGGCGTGGTCTATCAGGGCAGCACCGACCTCAAAGCTGGCAACAACGCCTTCACCTGGGATGGCAAGGGCAGCAACGGCGCCGACTACAGCTCGTCCACCGGCGCCTTCACCATCGCCGTCAACGGCACCGACAGCACCGGCAAGGCGGTCACCATCACCACCGAGATCACCGGCAAGGTGCAGGCCGTCGATACCTCCTCGGCGCAGCCCTATATCAAGGTCAATGGCCATCTGCTGCCGCTATCGGCGTTGACGGAAGTCTCCGTCTGACGGCATCCGACCCGCCGCGTCCTTCATCCGTCAAGCCGCCGCCGGCCGTTCCAGGCCGGCGGCGGCTTTTCTTTTGTCAAAAGACCAATCGTCGTCCCAAATATGTAGTGATCCGCACAGCCCGGCTTCATTGCAAAATGGGTCGGCGCCCTCCCGATCGTGCCATTCAGGGCGGCCCCGTTAATCTTTCCAAGGGAAAAGTACATCTTTTCCGCGACAGGAAGGCTCAATTCCTAAACGGCGGCAAACCGAGAGCTTTCGGCAAGTCGTTCAAAATCTTACCGAATTCTTGCGAGGGAGTTAGGCGTTTTTTAAACGGCTTGGTTTAGGATGCTCTTCTGAAGGTCAGATTTGTGTGAGAGTAGAATGACCGAACAGATGCGTCCGCGCGTAAAATACGTCATTGGGCCCGATGGAAGCCCATTGACGATTGCCGATTTACCGCCTGAGGGCACCCAGCGTTGGGTGATCCGCCGTAAGGCTGAGGTGGTAGCTGCCGTTCGTGGCGGCCTCCTGTCGTTGGAGGAAGCCTGCAAGCGCTACACCCTTACCGTCGAAGAATTCCTGTCCTGGCAGCAGTCGATCGACAAGCACGGCCTTGCCGGTCTCCGGGCGACACGGGTTCAGCAATATCGCCCCTGACGGGGTCTTTCGATGCTATTTTCGAAAGGCGACCGATCCTCGCGGATCGGTCGCCTTTGCCTTTTTGGGGCAGATTTCTCCCCACCCGGCAAAAAATGCCGTGAATAATGCAAATCTTCATAAACCGGTTTTGGCGGAATTCCGCCAATCGCACCGGGCGGGCCGCCCGGCGTTAATAACTTGTTTACCATAAGCGTGTGGAAGTAATTGCCGCCTTGGTCCACGGCGGCGATGACGATTCACGCCGCGTCGAACAATGGGGAACCGGCGTGGGTGGATTTGGAGATTTCTTGAAGAGCCTGGGGCCAAGCCGGCTGGCGGCGATGGGCGCCGTGGCGCTGGGCCTCGTCGGCTTCTTCGTCTTCATCGTGCTCCGTTTCTCGGCCATCCAGCAGGTGCCGCTCTATACCGGCCTCAGCATGGACGATTCGGCGTCCATCGTTCAGCAGCTCACCTCGGCCGGCACCGCCTTCACCCTGAAGGACAATGGCACCACCATTCTGGTCGATGAGACCAAACTCGATCAGACGCGCATGTCGCTTGCCCAGCAGGGCCTGCCGGCCGGCGACAGCGTCGGCTACGAGATCTTCGACAAGACCGACGCTCTCGGCACCACCTCCTTCGTGCAGTCGGTGAATGCGCTACGCGCTCTCGAAGGCGAGCTGTCGCGCACCATCCGCACCATCCGTCAGGTCGATCAGGCGCGCGTCCATCTGGTGCTGCCGGAGAAGCAGCTGTTCCGCAAGGACGAGCAGAAGCCCACCGCCTCCATCGTGCTAAAGACGCGCGGCACGCTGGATCCCGGCCAGATCCGCGCCATTCAGCACCTCGTCGCTTCGGCCGTGTCCGGCCTCGACCCGTCGCGCATCTCGGTGATCGACGAAACCGGCCGCCTGCTCGCCCAGGGCAACGGCGACGAGACCAGCGCCTCCTATCTCGCCACCAACGCCGACGAGCGTACCACCGCCTATCAGAACCAGGTGGAAAGCCGCGTTCGCGACATCGTCGAGAGCATCGTTGGGGCCGGCCGCGCCCGCGTTCGTGTCTCCGCCGAGATGGACTTCAATCGCGTTCAGGAAACGCAGGACACCTTCGACCCCAATGGCCAGGTCGTCCGCTCCACCCAGACGCGCGAGGAAAAGTCGCTGAGCCAGGACAATCAGGGCAATCCTCCCGTCTCGGCCGGCAACCAGATCCCCAACGCCAACCAGCAGCAAGCCCCGAACGCCGCCCAAACCTCCGACAATGCCCAGACCACCGAGGAAACCGTCAACTACGAGATCTCCAAGACCAGCCGAACTCAGGTGACCGAAGTCGGCGGCGTCAAGCGCCTGTCGGTCGCCGTGCTGGTGGATGGCCGCTACACGCCCGACGCCAAGGGCGTCATGGTCTACGCGCCGCGGCCGCAGGCCGAGATCGACCAGATCACCTCGCTGGTGCGGACCGCCATGGGCTTCGACGACAAGCGCGGCGACCAGGTGCAGGTGGTCAACCTGCAGTTCGCCGACAGTCCGCTCAATCCGGCCGACCTCGCCACCGCGCCGACCTCGATGTTCGACTTCTCGCGCGAAGACATCATGCGCTTCGCCGAAATGGGCGTGCTGATCCTGGTGACGCTCCTGGTGCTGTTGTTCGCCGTCCGCCCGCTGATCCGCCGCATCCTTGGCTCGGACATCGACGCCGAGACGCTGCCGGCCCTCACGTCCGCCCTCAGCGAAGCCGCTGCCGCCGGCCGCAACGCGGTCACGGTAGTGCTCAATCCCGACGGCAAGCCGGTGGTCATGGGCGCCGATGGTGTGGAAGTGACCGAAGGTCCGGAGATCCCTGCCCTTCCCGCCGACACCCGCATCGAGAGCGCCAAGGCGCAGGGCGCCCAGCAGCTCGACCAGGTGCGCAAGGTGGGCGACCTCGTCAACGACAATCCCAACGAGGCAGCGATCATTATCCGTAACTGGTTGTCGGAGGTCCCGGTCTAGATGGCTCTGTCCCCCACCGCGCTGGTCGCCAAAGGCAACGCGCTCACCATCTCCTCCGACGGCGAGAACCGCACGCTGAACGGCGCCGAGAAGGCCGCCGTGATGATGCTTGCCCTCGGCGATCGCTACGGCGGTCCCATCTGGAAGCTGCTCGACGAAATCGAGATCAAGCAGCTTTCCGTCGCCATGTCCAAGCTGGGGCCGATCACCCCCAGCATGCTCGACGATCTGATGATCGAGTTCGTCACCCGCGTCTCGTCCTCCGGCGCCCTGATGGGCAACTACGACACCACCGAGCGCCTGCTGCTCGCCGTGCTGCCGCAGGACAAGGTCAACGCCATCATGGACGAGATCCGGGGACCTGCCGGCCGCAACATGTGGGAGAAGCTCTCCAACGTGCAGGAAACCGTGCTCGCCAACTATCTTAAGAACGAATATCCGCAGACCGTCGCCGTCGTGCTCTCCAAGATCAATTCCGACCACGCAGCGCGCGTCCTGTCCAAGCTGCCCGACGAGTTCGCCCTCGAAGTTGTCGACCGCATGCTGAAGATGGAAGCGGTGCAGAAGGATATCCTTGAGAAGGTCGAGCAGACGCTGCGCGTCGAGTTCATGTCGAACCTGACCAATACCCAGCGCCGTGACGCCCACGAACTGATGGCCGAGATCTTTAACTCCTTCGACCGCAATACCGAGGCGAAGTTCATCGCCGCTCTCGAGGAACACAACCGCGACGCCGCCGACCGCATCAAGGCGCTGATGTTCACCTTCGACGACCTCGGCAAGCTCGACGCCGGCGCCATCCAGACCGTGCTGCGCCAGGTGGAGAAGGACAAGCTGGCCCTGGCGCTGAAGGGCGCCAAGGAAGCCGTTCGCGACTTCTTCTTCGCAAACATGTCGGCGCGTGCCGCCGGCATGCTAAAAGAGGATATGGAGTCCATGGGCGCCGTTCGCCTGCGCGACGTCGACGACGCCCAGGCCTCCCTCATCAATCTCGCCAAGGATCTCGCCGCCAAGGGCGAGATCCTGATTTCCAAGAACAAGTCCGAAGACGAACTCGTCATGTGACGAGCATCCTCGCGAAGGAGTATCCGCTGATGGCGGCACCGGCCCGCTTCCTGTTCGACAACGACTTCTCGGCCCCGACGCGCGCCGAAGGCGTGCCGGCGACCGTGATGGTTCCCGAGCCGGAGCATCTTGCGCGTCTCGCCGAAGCCGAAGAGGCTGCCTATCAGCGTGGCCTCGTCGCCGGGCGCGAGTCTGCCGAGGCGCAGGCGGCCGACCGGACCGCTCGCGAAGCCACGCGCCTGTCCGACGAGGCCCAGCGCCTCGCCAGCGCCGCCCAGTCGATCCTCGCCGTTCTCGACACCGAACGCGCCCGCATCGAAGCCGATGCCATGCGTCTTGCCGAAACGGTCGCCATCAAGATCGCCGGCTCGCTGGTGGACCGGCAACCGCGCGAGCGCATCATAGGCCTGTTGGAAGATTGTTTTGCGCCGCTACGCGTCGCCCCCCACCTCGTCATCCGTCTGTCGGATGTCGATGCCGAGCCGATCCAGGCCGAGTTGAAGCGCCTCGTCGCCGAACGCGGCTTCGAGGGGCGCCTCGTGGTGCTGGGCGAACCCGGCATGGCACGCGGCGACTGTCGCATCGAGTGGGCCGACGGTGGTATTGTGCTCGATCACGCCGCCATCATCGCCAACATCGAGGCGGCGATCGCCCATCATCTGCCGGCCGCTCAGCCGGCCGACGTCACGTCCAAGAGCGGAGCCGCCACATGACCCCCGCCGACGAAACCTCGGGCATCGACCTCGAATCCCATGTCGCCGAACGCCGGCGCACCGGTGACGACGGTGAAGACCAGGCCATCACCCGCTCGGCCGCCGAGCTCGAGGCGGTGTTCGACGTTCCCGTGCGCGTCTCGGCCATCCTCGGCCGCGCCCGTCTCGGCGTTGCCGAACTCCTCCAGCTCGCTCCAGGCTCCGTGTTGGAGCCGCAAGGTCGGCGAAGCCATCGACATCTACGTCAACGACCGCCTTGTCGCCCGTGGCGAAGTGGTGCTGGTCGAAGACAAGCTCGGCGTGACGATGACGGAAATCGTCAAGGCCGAGCGTTGACCGGAGACAGACCATGCGCCTTCTGATCGTCGGCTCGCTCAACGGGCAGCTCACCGCCGCCACCCGCATCGCCATGGACAAGGGTGCGTCGGTGCTGCAGGCCGACACCATCGAGACCGCCCTCAGGACGCTGCGCTCGGGGCGCGGCGCCGATCTGGTGATGATCGACGTGTCGCTGCCGATCCAGCGGCTGATCACCTCGCTGGAAGAGGAACGCATCCACGTTCCCGTCGTCGCCTGCGGCATCGCCACCGACGCCAAGGCGGCCGTCGCCGCCATCCGGGCCGGCGCCAAGGAATATATTCCGCTGCCGCCGGATGCCGAGCTGATCGCCGCCGTGCTGGCCGCCGTCGCCGCCGACAGTCGCGACCTCGTGGTGCGCGACGAGGCGATGCTGGCGGTGCTGAAGCTCGCCGACCAGGTGGCGCCCAGCGAGGCGTCGATCCTGATCACCGGCGAGAGCGGCACCGGCAAGGAAGTGCTCGCCCGCTACGTCCACCGCAAGTCGGCCCGCGTCGACAAACCCTTCGTCTCGGTCAACTGCGCCGCCATTCCGGAAAACCTTCTGGAATCGGAACTGTTCGGCCACGAGAAGGGCGCGTTTACCGGCGCCGTCGCCCGCCGCATCGGCAAGTTCGAGGAAGCCACCGGCGGCACGCTGCTGCTCGACGAAATCTCCGAGATGGACGTTCGCCTGCAGGCCAAATTGTTGCGCGCCATCCAGGAACGGGTCATCGACCGCGTCGGCGGCGGCAAGCCGGTGCCGGTGGATATCCGCATCATCGCCACCTCCAACCGCAACCTCACCGACGCCGTCAAGGAAGGCCGCTTCCGCGAGGACCTGCTCTACCGCCTCAACGTCGTCAACCTGAAGATCCCCTCGCTGCGCGACCGTCCCGCCGACATCCTGGCGCTGGCCGAGCATTTCGCCCGCAAGTATGCCGAGATCAATGGCATGCCGGAGCGGCCGCTGTCGGCCGATGCCAAGCGCGAGCTGATCGCCGCCCGCTGGCCGGGCAACGTTCGCGAACTCGAGAACACCATTCATCGCGCCGTGCTGCTCGCCAGCGGCATCGAGATCGGCGTCGAGGCCATCCGCTTGCCAGACGGTGGCCGCATGGAGGCCGCCGTGCCGCGCTCGGCCGATCCGGCCATCCGCGCCGCCCAGACGGCGGAAGCGGTGACGCGCGCCCTCGTCGGCCGCACTGTGGCCGAAGTGGAGCGCGACCTCATTCTCGACACGCTCGACCACTGCCTCGGCAACCGCACCCACGCCGCCAAGATCCTCGGCATCTCCATCCGCACGCTCAGGAACAAGCTCAACGAATACGAGGCCGAAGGCATCGATGTGCCTGATCCGGGAACGAGCCGGATTGCCACGGCGTAAAGCAAAGCGGGCGGCTCGGCCGCCCGTTTCTTTCAGCTTCAAACGAGAGTGTTGGACAAAAGCCTGAGATTTGGCAGCATGACACTGTATGAGCTCGCCCGCACACTCCCCAATGGCTTTCACGACACTGAGATCAAGAGAACAATCCTTGATTATGAAGAAGGAACAGCCAGCCTGACGCTTGATGTCTTTGTGGGCGAAGTGGACGCGGAACCAAACGAGCGTGAGCTCTATCGCTTGACCGAGCTGACCCTCGAAGGTTTGGCATTCTGGATTATTGAGCCACCGAGTTCCGGTTACTTGGCCTGGCACCCCGGATCGGTCAGGATTGACATTCACGGTGCTGAGCACATTCCTTCGGCGATCCGCGAACTACCCGTTCCGGAGGGATCTTTTTTGAATACGATTTACGTCTATGACTGGAACAGTTTCATCTATCTGGCAGCTCAGGACGCTCGCCTCACATGGTTGGCGAACGCCATCCTGAGAGACTAGGAAGCACCTTTCGGTGCAAGCCGCTGCTTTCAGGCCCCTTCTTCGCGATGGTTTGAAGCCGAAGGCATCGACGTGCCTGATCCTGGCATCAGCCGCATCGCCACGGCCTGAGGATCGCTTGGAAGCCCGCTGAGGCCGAACGCAGCGCACTCGCCGCCGGGTTTGAACAGGCGGCAACGCCGATCGCCCTGCCTCAAGGCAGATCGGCCGGGCAGGACGTGGCGTCCATGACAATCACGTCGAGTGGAACTCCGCCACCCGTCACAGCCAATTCGAACTCAGCTCTGATCGTCATTCCCAACTGAACCATGAGCTTGAAGTTGTCCTGGTCGCACATGGCTTCCTTGGTCGCCATTTTCCAGGTGTCCATCGGAGGAGCTGCGTAGAGAGCATATCGGTAGGTCACCGTCTTGTCCTTGTAGCTCGCGTCCGTGATGGCTCCCATATTGTCGAGTCTCTGGGACAGTTTCGTCGCCTCGACGTCAGCAATGATTTCCTTTTCCTTTTTGGCACGCCAAGCATTGCAGGTTTCAGTGTTGATCGTCAGCTCCGAGAGTTTCTCGCCACTCGAAGACTGGTATACGTTCTTCAGGGTGGCGCCCAACTTCATGAACATCGCCTGATTTTTCGAAAGACACAGTCTTTCAGTATTTTGCTCGCGCCACACCTCGTCGAGAACGAAGCTGCTACCCTTGACTTCCGTCGTGGTCACAATGACGTTGCCATGAACTTCGATGCTGAGCATTCTGGAAAGCTCGTTGTCAGGCAATGGAACGCCTTTCACCATGCTCTTCAGGGTCGCTTCCAGTCCCTTGCTGTCGGACGCATAGATCATGGCATTGTCGCGAAGCTCGGTGTCCGTTTGCATCCGGGCGCTGACATTGGCCAGATAGTCCTCGTCTGGGCCGGGGATGGCTCTGGTCAATCCAACCAGAACAAGTCCGCAGACCACCAGCACGATGTGGCTCAACCGTCGGCCTCTCCCCACGGGTCGGTTCTGGCGCGACGGGTAGAATATCAGGGCCAGATTGGCGAATGGCACGAAGGCCAGCGGCCACCAGACCATCGTTCCGAAAGCGTCCCATGACCTGGCGGCGGAGATGACGCCCGTTACGGCGCCGATGGTCAACCAGATCAGAACATAGGCAAAGGCGAGACGCCCGAGTTGCCGCTGCTTGAGGGCATCGAGAAACAGGTATTGCAGCAAGTAGCTCAGCTCACCGGCTGCCACGCAAACACATAAGGTCGCGAAATAGGCCGAGCGAGAAACGGTCCACGCTGGCCTGTAAAGCATCAGGGTGAAGCCGGCGGCCATGATGACCGCCACGATGGAAATGACGGCAAACTCGAATTCACCGGCCGTCAACAACTTGTAAGCAAGCCCATCCATCGGTTGATCTCCACCCAGAATTGCCAAGCTACCGGTTTACACCGGCAACGCCAATCCGAGGGATTTACCGATGACAGACCGCCGCAAGCCGTCTTCTCGCGCCACGGCGTGCATCGATGCTCTGAGGCTGCGCTGACCGCCGAGCCTATCGCAACGTCTTGCGGAACCGCCAGAGCGAGAAAGAAAACAGGGCGAGCCCGATCGCCAGGAGACTGAGGAGCCGTGGCCAGACCGTCTCGAGACCGGCGCCACGGAACAGGATCGATTGGGAGAGCGACACGAAATGCGCGTCCGGCGTCGCCTGCATGAGCCAGCGCAGGACAAGGGGCATGTTCTCGATCGGCGTCAGCCCACCAGCCAGAATCTGCAGCGGAAACAGCACGAGAACCAGCAGCAGGCCGAACTGCGGCATCGAGCCGGCGATGGACGCCAGGAAGATGCCGAAGGAGGTGGAGGCGAACAGCTGCAGCGTCACGCCCAGCATCAGAAGCCAGAGCGAGCCCGCGAGGGGGATCGACAGCCATGTCTCGACCACCACGAGGAAGGAAAACATCGCAGCGCCGAGCACCACCAGCACCATCGGCCAAATCTTGCCGATCATGATCTCGGCCGGCGTGACGGGCATCACCAGGAGGTGTTCGATCGTGCCGCGCTCCCGCTCGCGGATCAGCGCGGCACCCGCCAGGATGACCGACAGCATCGCCACGTTGTTCACGACCTCCATCGCACCGCCGAACCAGCCGGGATTGAGCTCCGGATTGAACCGCGCCCGTAGCACGAGGTCGACCGGCGAGGACGCTTCGGCGCGATAATGGCGCGCAAATTCTGAGATCTCGCCGGCGACGATGGCCTCGGCATAGCCCGCTCCGGTGAAGGCCTGGGTGATGCGCGTCGCGTCGACATTGAGCTGCAGCGCCGGTTCGCTGCCGGCCAGGAGATCGCGCTGGAAATGCGGCGGGATGATCAGCGCAAAGGTGTCGATGCCCTCATCCAGGCGCCGGTTCATGTCCGTGAGGCCGATGAACTCGGGCGGGTTGAAATAGGGCTGGTAGAAGGCCGACGCGATGCGCGCCGACAGCGGCGACACGTCCTCGTCGACGATGGAGATCGGCGCCTTGTTGAGCGTGAAGGGCGTTGCCGTGGCCGCCGCGTAGATCTGGATCGTGAAGGACGCGGCGATCAGCACCATCAGAGCCGGGGAACGCAGCAGGCTCCAGAGTTCCTTGAGGCCGAGCCGCCAGATGTTGGACATCAGCATGGTCAGCTCGCCTGTTTCTTGAGGAATATGACACTGAGACCGAGAAGGATCGGCCCGGCGACGACGAGGCCCAAAAAAGACGGCCCCAGGTCGGCAAAGCCCAGCCCCTTGGAAAATGTGCCGCGGGCAATGGTGATGAAATAGCTCGCCGGATTGAGTGCACCGATCGTGGCGGCGCTGCCCTCCATGGAGGCGATCGGGTCGATCATTCCGGAATACTGCACCGACAGCAGCATGGTGGCGATGGTGCTGAGGAAGATCGCGGCGATCTGACTCTTCATGAAGGTGGAGATGACGAGGCCGAGCCCGGTGGTGGCGACCACATAGAACAGCGCGGCGACGGCGAAGGCCGGCATGCTGCCGGTGAAGGAAACGCGCTGCACCAGGATCGCAAAGGCCGTCAGCGTCACGAAGTTGATCATGGACAGCGCGACATAGGGCAACTGCTTGCCGAGCAGGAACTCGAGCCGGGTGACCGGCGTGACATAGAAGTTGACGATGGAGCCGAGATCCTTCTCCCGAGTGATCGACAGCGTGGTCAGCATGGCCGGAATGAACATCAGCACCAGCCCGATGACGGCGGGCACCATGGCGACGAGGCTTTCGATCGCCGGGTTGTAGCGGAAGCGGGTTTCCAGTTGAAAATCGCCGGCCAGCGCCCGCTCGCCAAGGGCCTCGCGCGCCTGCCGGGTCTGCCAATCAGCATGCAACCCCTGGACGTAGCCTTGCGCCGTCTCCGCCCGCCCAGGCATGGCGCCATCGATCCAGGCGCTGATTTCCACCTTGCGGCCGGCCGACACCTCGCGGGCGAAGCCGGGCGGGATTTCGATGGCGAGGCTGAGCTCGCCGCTGCGCAGGCGCCGGTCCATGTCGGCCGGGTCGACGATGGCGGGGCGTTCGGTAAACTGGCGCGAGCTCGAAATATCCAGCGTATAGTCACGGCTGAGAGTGGTCTGGTCGTAGTCGAGGACGGCAAACGGCAACTCCTCGACGTCCATGCTGATGCCGTAGCCCAAGACGAACAGCAGGACGAGACTGCCGAACAGGGCGAAGGTGGCGCGGATCGGATCGCGCCTGAGCTCCAGCGTTTCGCGCCGGGCGTAGCTCAGGACGCGGCGTGGATCGAACAGGCGCCGTCGCCCGGACGTGGCCGCGTGCGCAATCACCATCTGCCCGATGTCGGACGGCGCAGGTTCCGGCTCGCGTCCCGTCCCCATCGATCCGCCCGTCTCCGCCGTGATCTCCTCTTCCAGATAGCTGACGAAGGCGTCCTCGAGGTCGGCACTGCCGCGCTTGTCCACGATGGCGACCGGCGTGTCGCTGACCAGCACCTTGCCGGCATGCATCAGCGAAATGCGGTCGCAGCGCTCCGCCTCATTCATGAAGTGGGTGGAGATGAAGATGGTGACGCCATCCTGGCGCGACAGCTCGATGAAGCTCCGCCACAGCGTGTCGCGAGCGATCGGATCGACACCGGAGGTCGGCTCGTCGAGGATCAGGATTTCCGGCGCATGGATCATCGCCACGGCCAGCGACAGGCGCTGGGTGACGCCGAGCGGCAACGCGTCGGGCAACGCGTCCAGGACGTCGGTCAGCCCGAAGCGTGCGGCCATCTCGTCGATGCGAGCGCCGATGGCTTCGGAGGGCAGGTGATAGAGCCGGGCGTGCAAATCGAGGTTCTGCCGCACCGTCAGTTCCGAATAGAGCGAGAAGGATTGCGACATGTAGCCGACACGCTTGCGCGTGTTGATGTCGTGGGGATCGACCGCGTGCCCGAACAGTCGTGCCCTGCCCTCGCTGGCCGGCAGGAGGCCGGTCAGCATCTTCATCGTGGTGGTCTTGCCGCAGCCGTTGGAGCCGAGAAAGCCGAAGATCTCGCCGCGCGGAATGCGGAAGCTGACGTGGTCGACCGCCGTGAAGTCGCCAAAGCGCATGGTCAGCCCCTCGGCCTCGATCGCCGCCTCCTCGCCATCGGCCTGGCGCGGCGGTATCTCCACCTTGCGATGATTCCGGCGCTTTTCCTCGGGCAGGAGAGCGATGAAGGCGGCATCCAGCGACATGGTCCCGGTGCGGTCCTGCAGCTCCACCGGGCTGGCGACGGCCAGCACCCGCCCCGCGTCCATCGCCACCAGCTGGTCGAAGCCGGCCGCTTCCTCCATGTAGGCGGTGGCGACGATGACGGCCATGCCGGGCCGGCTCTTGCGGATCTGGCCGATGAGGTCCCAGAACTGGCGGCGGGCCAATGGATCGACGCCGGTGGTCGGCTCGTCAAGGATGAGGAGGTCCGGATCGTGGATCAGGGCGCAGCACAGGCCGAGCTTCTGCTTCATGCCGCCGGAGAGCTTGCCGACCGGGCGGTCGGCGAAGGCCTGGAGGCCAGTGCTCTTCAGAAGCTCGTCGATGCGCCGCTCGCGCTCCTCATGGGCATGCCCGAACAGGCGGCCGAAGAAGTCGACATTCTCGAACACCGACAGCGTCGGATAGAGGTTCTTGCCGAGCCCTTGCGGCATGTAGGCGATGCGCGGCCCCACCTTGCCGCGCTGGCGCGCCTTGCGCATGTCGGCGCCGAGGGCGAAGACCTCTCCCGTCTGCGCCTTGCGCGCGCCGGCGATCAGCGACAGCAGCGTCGACTTGCCGACGCCATCCGGCCCGATCAGGCCGACGACGCAGCCGGCCTTCACCTCCAGCGTGATGTCGTCAAGCGCGCGCGTTTTCTTGAAGGCGTGGCTCAGCGACCGCACCCGCACCGCGACCCCGCCCGCCGCGTCGCTATCGGACCGCGCCGTCATTTCAACAGCCCGGTGTTGAGGCTGGCGGGCCATTCCACGTCCGGATCGATCCGAACATAGGCGACGCCCGGCAGGCCCGGCTTGACATAGTCGGCATGCTTCTTGAGCAACTCGGGCGCCACGCGCGCCCGGACGCGGAACATCAGGTTCTGCCGCTCCTCCGAGGTCTCCACGGTGCGCGGCGTGAACTGCGCCACATCGGAAAGGAAGGACACCTCGGCCGGCACGACCACCCCCGGCGCGGTGTCGAGCACGATGCGCGCCTCGGCGCCCAGCGCCACCCTGCCCGCCTCCACCGTCGGCAGGAAGAAGGTCATGTAGACGTCGCTGAGATCGATCAGGTTCAGCACTCGTCCGCCGCCCGCCACCACCTCGCCGGGCTGCGCCACCAGATACTGCACCCGCCCGTCCCGTGGGGAACGCAGGGTGCTGTCGTCGAGTTCGACCTGAATGCGCTGGATGGTAGCTTCGGCGGCTTCGATAATGGCGTCGGCATCGACGATGCGTGCCCGCGCCGTGGCGATACCGGCCTCGGCGGCGGCCACTTGGGCACGCGCCGCGTCCAGCGCCGCCCGCGCACCTTCCATCCGCGAGCGATCGTCGTCCACGGTCTGCTGGGCTACGGTATTGCGATCGATGAGTTGCTGCGACCGACCGAGCTTACGATCGGCAGCCTCGAACTCGCTGAGCCGCTGGGCCACCACGGCCTGCGCGGCCGAATGTTCGGCCTGGGCCTCTACGACGCCACTCTCGGCCACGTCCCGACCGATGCGGCCACGCTGCCACTGGGCGCGCGCCTCGCGCAACTGCGCCTTGACGTCCTGGGTGTCCATCTGAGCAAGGATCTGGCCGGTCTTGACCGTCTCGCCCTCCCGCACCAGGATCGCCTCAATCCGTCCGCCGGTGCGCGCCGAGATGTCGATGGCGACCGCCTCAATGCGGCCATTGCCTTGAGCGATGCCGGGCGGCAACTGGTCTTCGGAGAGGCGCTGGGTCGCGTACCAGCCGCCGGCCGCCACCGCGACCAGAACAGCCATCCAACCCCACGGGCTTTTGAAAAGCCTTGCCTGGCGATCCAGCATGCCTCGCACTCCAGACCGGTGTGGCGTGTACCTCTTCGCTTGCTTCCTAACCACGGCGCCGACCCGGCCGTCAGCGCCACATCACCTGCAATCATAACGTCGGGCAACGGGGGCGACAGATAGACGTTGTGTCCTACGGTTCACCAGCAGCGCCTCTTCCGCGCCATTGAGCGGAGGAAACCTCGTCGGATTAGCGCCGGGCGTATCGAGGGGCGGGATCGACGGACATTCCTTGCCATCACTTCGCGCCCAAACCCGGCTCTACCTGATTTTGCGGCCGGGGTTGGTCGCTTTGACCGCTGATGCGCCTCGCCTCTCTTCAGGCTCGTCGCTTGAACTCGGATATTTCCAGGTGGAGCACCTGAGGCTGGCTGAAGGGGCCGTCGACAAAGACATGTGTAAAGGCCTCCAAAATCACTGGACCGTTCCCTAGTTGGAAAGCCCCGCCGTTTGGGAGGTCGCGACTGACGGCGCCTCGGAGCCGACCGTCGTGGGTGGCAGCACAAGGACAGCGCGCGGCTTGGGCGCTGCAATCACTTGCGACTGCGCAACGGCGGCGAGCGGCGACGGCGCCTTGGGAGCGGCTTTCGTCTGCGACTGCGCAATCGCGGCGGACGGCTGAGGCGCCTTGGGAGCGACCTTCGTCTGCGACTGCGCAACGGCGGCGGGCGGCTGAGCCACCTTCGGAGCCGGTGCCCCCGTGAGCGCACTTGGCGGCTCACCCATGAAATCCAGGATAGCCTTGAGATACTGCTTGGGGTCCTGCGAATGGGCGGGATGGCCGACATCCTTCAGCACGACCAGCCTGGCGCCGGGAATGGTATGGGCGATATGGGCGATGTGGGCGGGGCGGATGACCGGATCGTGGTCGCCGATGACGATGGCGGTGGGGACGTGGATCTTGGCGAGGTCGGCATCCGAATAGTTCGGCTCGGTCGCCCACAGCCGCCGGAACACGCGCTCGCGCGCCATCTGCCGGTTGCGCGCCTTTTCAATTTCCGGATCAGCCTCAAAGGCCCCGCTGGGCGACAGATTGTCGGAGAGCGGTGGTGGATCGATGTCGGGGATCTTCGTCAGACCATCGGGCGTGACATTGGGTGCTTGGGCGAACAGCCGGTTCAGCAACGCAGGATGATGCATGGCGATGTCGATGCCGATGATGCCGCCGTCGCTCCAGCCGACCAGCGTCACCTTGTCGATCTTGAGCGCTGCGAGCAACGCCACGTAGTCCTCGGCCATCCGGTGGTAGGTTATCCAGGCAAGGCCATGCGTCGACCGCCCCTGACCGCGGCTGTCGGCGACGATCACCTCATGGTTCCGTGCCAGCGTCGGCACCTCGAAGCTCCAGACGTCGCCGCTGGACATGCCGCCGTGGATCAGCAGGATAGGCGCCCCCTTGCCCTTGCCATAGACCGCATAAAACATGCTGATGCCGCGGAGGTCGGCAAAGCCGCTTTGGTCGGCCGGCGGCATGGGCGGTGGCGCGGGAAACTGCTGCCACTTCGGCAGGGCAAGCGCCGGCACGGCGGTCACGAGCAATAAGCAGATGGCTCGGAGGAAACATCGCAACATCGGCAGGCCCCGTCTCGTTGTTTGCTCCACACGAACGGCGCGCGCCCTGACGAACGCAAAGCGTCGTTCCAGTTTTCATTGTCGCACCACTCGTGTGAAAAACAGTCTCCACTTTTCCGACGATGCTCAACATACCCCATAGAGCGCCCCTGCAAATCTAGCTACGACGCGGTCGTAATGCTGATCAAACAATTGTCATCGACCGAAGGTAGCGAGACCGCCGATGCGATACTCCTTTTCGCTCGGCAAGAAGGCCGGAAAAGCTGGGAATCAACGTGTCGAACGCCGTGACCGAATCGAGCATTAACAACTTTAAGGAGTACTGGTCCAAATGAAAGGACCATGCTATTTTTCAATAGTCATGCGTGGTTAGGGGGCAGCTAACATGAGAACGTCCGCTATGATGTTCCTGTTCGGCGTCCTGGCGGGGGTATTTTGCGGTCCTGCGACAGCCCACAGTCCGTATTTCTCGCAGTCTGAAACGATTTCTGCCGAACAACATCAGACGGTCACGCTCAAGCTTCTAAACGGTGACGGTATTTTCTTTACCGATCCGATGAGGGCGGTTGTCGTCGATCAGAATGGCGCACTCCTCGCTGCTTCGCCTTTATCCGAAGCCCTGCGGATCTACTGCGAGAAGGGCGGCGTGGCGCGCCAGTGCCTTGTCTATGACAATCTGACGCGCACGGTTTACCAACCGGTGGAGGACGAATGGCGCAACCACGGTCCGATCGAAAAGGACGGCAAGCCGCAGCAGTACCCCGAGGATATGACCTCCGACTTCGGTTTTGCCGGCCGCGCGGCAACCCTCGGCGAAACTATCCGATTTGAAATCGCCGGCCTTGCGACATCCTGGATGACCACGGGCATTGCCCTGGCATGGTGGATGTCGTTCTGGCTGCTCCTCCTGCCGGCCAGCCGCTATGTTCTAGGGCCTGATCGGCGGCTGACGATCGGCAGGATCGTTGTCCTGATGGTGCAAACCGTTGGGGCACTGCTGATGATACCGATTGCGACTTACGCCTGGTTGCTGGCGCCATATTCCGTAATCTACCTGGCTTTCGTCGTCACCGGCGGCGCCATGATTGCCCATCTGCTGACCAGATGGCGAAAAACGCTGACAGCCTAATCCGATAGCGCCGCCGGTCCGTCCCGCCCCGGCCTTCCGACCGGGGCGGATAGTCCCGTCAGCGTTTCCCGGGCTTGTCTTTGAGGATCGAGCGCACCATCCGGCCGAACCCTCGATCGCGCTGGCGTCGCTCAGCAAGGCTCGCCGAGTTGAAGGCTTCCTCGCGCTGAAGCTTCTGCCAGCGGTGCAATCGCGGCTCGTCGATCTCGCCGGCGGCAATGGCCGACCGCACGGCGCAGCCGGGTTCGCTCTCATGGCGGCAATCGCTGAAGCGGCAGTTCGCCGCGAGATCGGCGAGGTCGGAGAACACCTCGGCGATGCCCTCCGGCGCATCCGCGAGCTGCAGCTCGCGCATGCCCGGCGTATCGAGCACGGCATAGCCCTCCGGCAGCACGTAGAGATTCCGGCTGGTGGTGGTATGCCGCCCCCGGGAGTCGTCCTCGCGAATGCCGCCGGTCGCCGCCGTTGCCTTGCCGGACAGCGCGTTGACCAGCGTTGACTTGCCGACGCCGGACGAGCCGAGAAAGGCGACGGTGCGGCCCGGCTTGCACCAGGGCGCCAGCTTCTCTCTCGGTTCGGGACCGAGCGCGTCGAGCACGACGGCCGCCGCCGACACCGCCGCCACGGCAGCGACGAACTCGCCGGGGTCGTCGGTCAGATCGGCCTTGGTGATCACGATCACCGGCTCGACGCCGGCCTCGAAGGACTCCGCGACATAGCGCTCAAGGCGCGCCACGTTGAAGTCGCGGTTGCAGGAGGTGACGACGAAGACGGTGTCGACGTTGGCGGCGATCAACTGCACGCCGCGCCCGGTGCCGGCCGCCCGCCGACGGAACAGGCTCTTGCGCTCGAGCAGCCGGCTGGCGCCGGGGCTGGCCGCGTCATAAAGCAACCAGTCGCCGATCGCCGTATCGGCGCGCGGCGGCAACGCCGCGACAAGGCCATCGCCCTCGACGCGGAGACCGCTACGCTCGATGTTGGTGACGCGCACCGGCGGCGTGCGGGCGAGATCGCCGGTCGGCATGTGGTGTCCGGAACCGCCCGGAGGGGACGGCAGAAAGCGGGAATAGTCCCGTGTCATTGCGGTAGGCTTTCCAATGTGGCCATGGGCAAAACCCCGGCGCGAAATGATAACACATGGAAACGCGCAAGCCTCCACGCGCCCGCGATATCGCCGAGCGTCTTGTGTGGATCAGACTTGCGAGGGGAGGAACTCCGTCCTCCCCGCCTTAGCGGGACATAAAGCCTCCTCAGGAACGAGGCAAAAGTTACCGCCGACGCCGTGACCTGTCAAAGGTCGGAGCCTTGTCTTTGGTCGCGTTAGCCACGCAGGGACGAAACACGCTATTATTGCAACCGCAGGATTCGGAGCAGGACAACGTGATGCGGCATGTCACCGCCGTCGGCTATTTGATCGCCTCCATCTTCGCCGGCTTTTTTGCCGTCATGACGGTCGGCATGGCGCTGGACGCCTTCACGTCGGCAACGACCTTAGCCAATGACGCCTTCGCGGGCTTGATGGCCCTTATCGGCGTATCGGTGTTTACATCCTTTCTCGTCGGCGCCGTGGCTTGCTACCTGTCGGGCAAGAAGCGGTCCTACCTGATGGCGCTTCCCTGGCTGTGGACCATTTTCGTCACAATGACCTTTTGCAGCGGACAGGGGGTCATCAGCACCCTCTCTCCTCATCATCCACAGCTGGCACCGCCCCTGTTAACCACCCGTTAACCATGAACCCGGCAAATTCTGCCGGGTGGCGCAATGTGCGTCGCGCAGCCGGCAACCCTGGAAACGATCGACTTGAGCGACCTCACCTCAGCCCCTCAGACGGCACCGTCCAGGATTCCCTTCGGCCTCAGCGTGCCGACCGGCGCGGAGCTGCGCACCAACCTGCTGCGCGGGGTCATCCTGATCCTGCCGATGCCGGCGATGCTGCTCGACTTCATGCTGGCGGTGTCGATCATCTTCTCGGTGCTGATCATGATGACGGCGCTGTTCATTCAGACGCCGCTGGAATTCACCGCCTTCCCAACCATCCTGCTGATCTCGACGATGCTGCGTCTGTCGCTCAACCTGGCGTCGACGCGCCTCATCCTCAGCCATGGTCACGAGGGAACCGACGCGGCAGGCCACGTCATCGAGGCCTTCGGCGCCTTCGTGATGGGCGGCAACTTCGTCATCGGCATCATCGTTTTCGGCATCCTGGTCATCGTCAATTTCATCGTCATCACCAAGGGTTCGGGCCGCATCGCCGAAGTCGCCGCCCGCTTCAACCTCGACGCCATGCCCGGCAAGCAGATGGCCATCGACGCCGACCTGTCGTCGGGCCTGATCAAGGAGGACGAGGCGAGGAAGCGGCGCAAGGACCTGGAATCGGAAAGCGCCTTCTTCGGCGCCATGGACGGCGCCTCGAAGTTCGTGCGCGGCGACGCCATCGCCGGCCTCTTGATCACCTTCATCAATGTGATCGGCGGCATCATCATCGGCACGATGCAGATGGGCATCACGCTGTCGGAAGCCGGCCACTCCTACACCGTCCTCTCCGTCGGCGACGGTCTCGTCAGCCAGATCCCGGCGTTGATCGTTTCCACCGCCGCCGGCCTGCTGGTGTCCAAGGCGGGCGTGTCCGGCGCCGCCGACAAGGCGCTGTCCGGCCAGCTCACCGGCTATCCCGCCGCTTTGGGCCTGTCGGGCGCCGTCATGGGCCTGTTGTCGCTGTTGCCCGGCCTGCCCTTCCTGCCGTTCGCCGCGCTCGGCGCCGGTGCCGGCGGCCTCGCCCTTTGGGCCAAGCGCGAAAATCTCAAGCGCCGCGTCGCCGCCGTCACCGCCAAGGCGGAAGCCGAGGCGCCACCGCCGCCACCGGCCGAGGAGCCGATCGCCACGGCCCTCAAGATGGACGACCTGCGCGTCGAGCTCGGCTATGGCCTGCTGCCGCTGATCAACGACAACGGCAAGGGCGGCGGCGAGAAGCTGTCCGACCAGATCAAGGCGCTGCGCCGCCAGATCGCCTCCGACCTCGGCTACATCATGCCGCCGGTCAGGCTTCTGGATAACGTGCAGCTCGCCGCCAACGAATACGTCATCAAGATCAAGGAAGTGGATGCCGGCAAGGGCACGCTCTACCCCGGCCAGTACATGGTCATGGACCCGATGGGCGGCAAGGTGACCATCCCCGGCACCCAGACCACCGAACCCACCTTCGGCCTGCCGGCCACCTGGGTGGACGGCCGCCTGCGCGAGGAAGCGGCGATCCGCGGCTACACCGTCGTCGATCCGGCCACCGTTCTCTCCACCCATCTTTCGGAAACGCTGAAGACCAACGTCTCCGAACTCTTGTCCTATGCCGACGTCAAGAAGCTGTTGTCCGAAGTGCCGTCCGACCAGGCCAAGCTGATCGACGAGATCGTGCCGAGCCAGATCACCGTCTCCGGCATCCAGCGCATCCTGCAGCTGCTGCTCGCCGAGCGGGTGTCGATCCGCGACCTCGGCACCATTCTCGAAGGCATCGCCGAGGGTCTTTCCATCTCGCACGCCACGCAGACCATCGCCGAGCACGTCCGCGCCCGCCTTGCCCGCCAGATCTGCGCTGCCAACCAGGCGCCCGGTGGCTACCTGCCGCTGATCAGCCTGTCGTCGGCCTGGGAGCAAAACTTCATCGAGAGCATCGTCGGCGAGGGTGATGACCGGCGCCTTGCCATGGCGCCCAGCAAGCTGCAGGAATTCGTCGGCGCCGTCCGCGACCAGTTCGAGGAAGCGGCCAAGAAGGGCGAGCTGCCGGTGCTGATGACCAGCCCGATGAACCGCCCCTTCGTCCGCTCCATCGTCGAGCGCTTCCGCGCCCACACCACGGTGATGAGCCAGGCCGAGGTCCACCCCAAGGTCCGCCTCAAGACGATCAGCTCGATCTAGCATCCGCCCGAAAGGTGGTAGGGAGACTTCGCGGCCGGTGGATGGCCCCGCCCCTTTCCGCCCGCCATGGCGATCGGGGAACGCCGCGTAACTCTCCCATCATTTGCCGGACCCGCCACACGCCGCGCCATCCCGACAAAGGCAAAAGCCAAGCGAAGGGACGTTGACATTGGGGAGTGCTGCCTGTTAGGCAGACGTTATGTTATAACATAACACTTGGTGAGTTTACCCATGAGCGCCTCTCTTCTCCCCGTGACCGTGCTGTCGGGCTTTCTCGGCGCCGGCAAGACGACGCTGCTCAACCACATCCTCAACAATCGCGCGGGCCGCCGCGTCGCCGTCATCGTCAACGACATGAGCGAGGTCAACATCGACGCCGACCTCGTTCGCGAGGGCGGCGGCCTTTCCCGCGTCGACGAGAAGCTGGTGGAGCTGTCGAATGGCTGCATCTGCTGCACTTTGCGCGACGACCTGCTCGCCGAGGTCGCCAACCTCGCCCGCTCCGGCCGCTTCGACTACCTGCTGATCGAGGCGACCGGCATCGCCGAGCCGCTGCCGATCGCCGCCACGTTCGACTTCCGCGACGAGGGCGGCTTCTCGCTGTCCGACATCGCCCGCATCGACACCATGGTCACGGTGGTCGACGCCATCAACCTGACGGCCGATTTCGGCTCGGAAGACCTGCTTGGAGATCGCGGCGAAACGGCGGGCATCGACGACGAACGCACGCTCGCCGACCTCCTCACCGAGCAGATCGAGTTCGCCGACGTCGTCGTTCTCAACAAGATGTCGGATGCCGGCGACGAGCGGCGAGATCTGGCCCGCAAGATCGTGCGGGCGCTCAACGCCGATGCCAGGATCGTCGAGGCCGATTTCGGCCGCGTGCCGCTGGAAGCCGTGCTCGACACCGGCCTGTTCGACCGCGACAGGGCGGAGAGGCACCCGCTCTGGGCCAAGGAGCTCTACGGCTTCCGCGACCATGTGCCGGAAACCGAGGAATACGGCATAGGCTCCTTCGTCTATCGCGCCCGGCGGCCCTTCCATCCGTGCGCCTTCAGCGCCTTCCTGCGCCAGAATCTTCCCGGCGTCATCCGCGCCAAGGGGCACTTCTGGCTCGCCACGCGGGCCGACTGGTGCGGAGAACTATCGATCGCCGGAGCTGTCTGCCGCACCGGAGCCCTCGGGCGCTGGTGGGCCGCCGTGCCTCGGGAGCACTGGCCCGACCATTCCGAATGGCGAATGGCCGTGCAGCGCAACTGGCATTCGGTGTGGGGAGACCGCCGGCAGGAACTGGTGTTCATCGGCGCCGGCATGGATGAGGCGGCGATCCGCCACGCCCTCGATGACTGCCTGGTCGGCGAGGCCCTGACGACGACGCGCTTCAACCCCGACCGCTATCGCCACCTGCCGGACCCGTTTCCGCAGTGGGGACTGGCGCACTGACGCAGTCGCTGCGCTGGCTTCGTGATCGAGCAAAAATACGCCTCACAGCCGGAAGCCCGCTTGCAATACGTTATGTTATAACATAGCGTACACCCGCTGATGCCTGTGGGGGCAAGAGGCGACACCGATGCAGCTCACGAGAGCACAGACGGCAAACCTGGCGCTTGACCGCCTCGACGCGACACGCAGGCCAACCGACAGCCGCACGTCGCAAAGCCACAGCTTCTGTAACGATTGCCGGCCGCCACCGGGCTAGCCGTCTTTCTCCGCGATCCACTCAACAAACATATGAGGCAAGGAATGGCTGCCATTCCCGTCACGGTGCTCACCGGTTTCCTGGGCGCCGGCAAGACCACGCTGCTCAATCGCATTCTCAGCGAGCAACACGGCAAACGCTACGCGGTGATCGTCAACGAGTTCGGCGAGATCGGCATCGACAACGACCTGGTGATCGACGCCGACGAAGAAATCTTCGAGATGAACAACGGCTGCATCTGTTGCACCGTGCGCGGCGACCTGATCCGCATCATCGACGGCCTGATGAAGCGCAAGGGAACCTTCGACGGCATCCTGATCGAGACCACCGGCCTCGCCGATCCGGCACCCGTCGCCCAGACCTTCTTCGTCGACCCCGATGTGCGCCAGCAGACCCGGCTCGACGCCGTCGTCACCGTTGTCGACGCCCGCCACTTCCTCGGCGAACAGGACAAGGCGCCGGAGGTCAACGAACAGGCCGCCTTCGCCGATATCCTGCTGATCAACAAGACCGATCTGGTGTCGCCCACCGAGCTTGAATCCCTCAAGCGGCGGTTGCGCGCCATCAACCCGACGGCCGAGATCCTCGATTGCCGCCGCTGCGATATCGCCCTTAATCGCATTCTCGGCCGCGACGCCTTCAGCCTCGACCGTGTTCTCGAGGTCGAACCCGAATTTCTCGACGGCAGCCACGACCACGATCACGACACGGAGATCTCCAGCCTGTCGCTCGTGGCCCGTGAACCGCTCGATCCGGCGCTGTTCCTCCCCTGGATCAGCGACATCGTCCAGAAGCTCGGCGGCGACATACTGCGCATGAAGGGCATCCTCGCCTTCGCCGACGACCCCGACCGCTACGTCATCCAGAGCATCCACATGCTGATCGAGGGCGACCACGGTAGAGCCTGGAAACGCGGCGAGGCGCGCCAGTCGCGGCTGGTCTTCATCGGACGCAACCTGCCGAAGGACGTGCTGCGCGACGGTTTCGAGAAAGCCGTCGTCAAGGTCGGCGCCCATTGAGCTTCCACAACCCGTTCGCACCCCGCCGTCCCGGCGGGGTCTCCGACAGGGGCACGCTCCTCAAGGGCTGGGTCCGGCAATTCGCCGGCTTCGGCGACGAAGTGACGATCGCCGTCACGGAAATCGACTGCCGGCATAGCGCCTGCGGCGGCGCCGAAACACTGGCGATGATCGACGTCACCGTCGCCGACCTGCGCGTTCTCCGCTTCGCCAAGCCCATGGCCGAGGTGTTGGCGGACGACGTCCGGGCGGCGATCGAAGCCACGGGCTGCTCCGCCCCAAAATGAAGGTCTCATCAATGCCCACCGAGTGGTTCGACTTCGACATTTGCATCCGCCCGATACCAACCTCGGAGCAAGTGTCGGAGTCAAGAGAATAACCAGCAAGTTATTGGTTCTAGTGAAATTTTTGAATTTTACATTTGAGCTAAAGCCTTATGTCAGGCGGGACTCAAATGTCAAATTCGCTCCACTAGGTGCCCAGATCGGCACGGCCGAGCTGGACATCGGCTTTGCCTCGGGGGCGACCGTCTTTGTTATGGCCGCCCTCTTCTCCGTCGGCTCGCTGATCGTCGGTCCCACCGGCGCCCGGAGCCGGCTCTCTCGCCACCCGCACATCGCGGGTTGAACCCAGAAGGACCATTGCATGATCAAACAGATTTTCGGCGGCTTCCTTGCCGCGTCGGCTCTCCTCGGCGCGGCTAACCTCGCCGACGCCAAGACGCTCAACGTCGTGGCAAGCTTCGGCGTCCTCGCCGACGTGGTGAAGAATGTCGGCGGCGACAAGGTTGATGTCGCCAGCCTGGTTCCGACCGGCGGCGATCCGCACGTGTTCGAGCCGACGCCGACGGACGCCAGGAACATCTCGGGCGCCGATCTCGTCTTCGTCAGCGGCCTCGGGTTCGAGGGCTGGATTGGCCGCCTTGTCGAGGCGTCAGGCTACAAGGGCAAGCCGGTCGTCGCCTCCGAGGGGATATCGACACACACGATGGAAGACGACGGCAAGACCATCACCGATCCGCACGTCTGGAACTCGGCCGCCAACGTCGGCATCTGGATCGGCAACATCGAGAAGGCCCTCGCCAAGGCCGACCCGGAGGACAGTGCCACCTTCCGCGCCAACGCCGAACGCTACGCCAAAGAGGTCGCCGACCTCGACGCCTACACCAAGAAAGCCATCTCCGCCATTCCCAAGGACCGGCGCAAGGTGCTGACCAGCCACGACGCGCTCGGCTATTTCGGCCGCGAATACGGCGTCGAATTCCTGTCGCCGGTCGGCTTCTCGACCGAGACGGAGGCTTCGGCCGGCGACGTCGCCAAGCTGATCAACCAGATCAACAAGGAGCATGTGAAGGTCTACTTCTTCGAAAACTCCAACGACCCGCGCCTCGTTCGCCAGATCGCCGACGCCACGGGCGCCCAGCCGGGCGGCGAGCTGTTCGTCGAGGCGCTGTCACCCAAGGACGGGCCGGCGCCGAACTATCTCACCATGTTCAAGCACAACGTCGACCTGCTGGTCGCCGGCATGAACATGTAGCATGGTAAGGGCGGCGGGTTTTCCGCCGCCCTTTCTGACCAGAGCCCCCGGCCGGTAATGACAACGCCAAATTCCACCAACCGCATCGGTCGATCGAAGCTCGTCGGCAGCCTTCTGGCGGTAGCCATTTTCTGGATACCATTGCCAAGCCATGCAGCCGATTCCTCCCGCATCCAGCGGATCGCCACCGAACTGAACATCCCCCGGCGGGCCTGGACGATCTGCACCGTCAACGAAATCGGCCGCGCGGTTCAGGCTGAGCAAGCCACCGATGCGATGGCGATAGCCGATCAAGCACTCGCCCGTTGTTCCGGTGAGGAGCAGGCCCTGCGGGCGAAGGCGGTGCAATGGCTGGGGGTCGAAGCGGCTGGACGACTGATGGAGAGACTCGGGACCGAAGCGCGCGAAGCGCTCGTCGGATCGGCTCGGACCCTTGAGGCCGCCAAGGCCAGCGGCGACAAGGTTGAGCCAGCCTGGCCGCGCGTTCTCAGCCCCACGCCCTGACGGATCGCCCGGTATTCGTCCCAGGATGCCGCCCGGTTAACGTAAACCGAGCCTTAAGGCCTCAGCTTTAATCTGAGCGTATGAGACCCTCTCGTATCGCGTCCGGTCTGATCTCTCTCGTGCTGTCCGCCGCGCTGGCGGGCTGCGGCTTCTTCGAGTCGGAGGAGCGCGAGCCCTGGCGTGCCCAGGCGGAAGCCGCCTGCTACGCTCGCAACCTCGTCAAGCTGTCGCCGCTGATCCAACCGGCCAATGCCATCGAAGGCAAGGGCATCTGCGGCATCGACCGGCCGCTGAAGGTCAAGGCACTGGAAGACGGCACCGTCAGCCTGGGATCGCGTTCGCTGGTGCTCTCCTGTCCGATGACGGCGGCGCTGGAGCGCTGGGTCGCCCAGGTCGTCATGCCGGCGGCGCTCGCCCGCTATGGCCTGCCGGTGGTCGAGATCAAAAATTTCGGCACCTATAACTGCCGGTCGCGCAACAATATCTCTGGCGCTCGTCTCTCCGAGCATGCCTTCGCCAATGCCTTCGATTTCGCCGGCATCGTGCTGTCCAATGGCTATACCGTCACGGTGAAGGCCGGCTGGTACGGCAACGCCACCGATCGCGCCTTCCTGCGCGAAGTGGCGCATGGCGCCTGCGGCACTTTTGCCACCGTGCTCGGCCCCGGCGCCGATCGCGCCCACGACAACCACCTGCACCTCGACCTCGCCCGCCACAACAACGCCGGCACCTACCGCTACTGCAAGCCCTACCCGCAAGTGCCGCCGCGGGAAGCGCCAATGTTCACGCCCGATCCGAACATGCCGATGGCCAGCAACCTGCCGGCCAATCCGGTGTGGCCGGCCGCCCAGCCGGCGCCCGCCGCGCCGGTCTATGCCAACGGCAACCCGTCCTTCGACGCGCCGCTGCCGCCCGCCCCCATCGGCAATGGGACCGAGCCGGTCTATCAGGCGCAGCCAACCTATCAGCCGCCACAGCAAGCCTATCCGGCGCCCCAGCCCACCTATGCCGATGTGCCCGCCGCCCAGCCACCCGGCTGCCCGGCCGGCTACATCTGCACCCCGGTGGGACAGGGCACTTACGTGCCGCCGCCGACCGGCGCCGGCAACATCGGCTGGAGCGTCGGCGCCCAGCCCGCCCAGGGCTACTCGGCATCCGACATTACGGGCTCGGTTCCGGGGCCTTACTCGGACGACTGAGACCGGGCCGCAGCTCCGGCTTAGCAACCGACATGCAGGTCAACGAGAAGAACTATTCTCTTGAAGTGAGGCGCAATCGCCGCTCTCGTTGATGGGCGGCGATCCCCTGTTTCAATGCGGAAAATATCCCGACCGGCAAGAAGCCCCAAGCGAAGACATCCGGCTTGTCCCGCGCAACAGGCCTCAAGTCATAACCCGGCCAAACAAAGCGATTGAGTTCGCTGGTTACAATCCAGGACAGCGCATCATCCAGCCCGAGCCGTCGTTTGATCGCAAGCGGCAGTTCGACGGCGAATGGATCGTCCGGTTGAAAATGGGTGATCGGAGCGACGTAGACTTTGCAGTCGCCGTCCTCATCCTTCGTGGCAACCACAATTGCGCAGGGTCGCGCCTTGCGCCGCTCCTCCGCTCCGGCAAGATGCTGGTCATGCCACAAATAGGAATAGGATATGACGAGGCCCGGCACTGGTTCTGGAAGGGCCATGGCTCATTCGTCTTGTGTATAACGATGCTCGGCAGGAATCTCCGCCGCTTCAATCAACGCCAATTCGGCATCGGTGAGGTCGACCGAAGCAAGAGCCTCGCGCTGTGCGCGTTTCATCTCGTGATAGGTTTGGGCCGAGACGATAAACACTGTCTCCCGACCGTATTTAGTGACCCTGACTGGTTCACTCAGGGCACGATCGTGATAGGCGCCGAAGTTCTTCTGTACCTCGGATGCCGAAGCCGTTTTGGGCATGACCGCCTCCTTCTCCACATCTTCCGTAAGATGCGGGTCTTCCTATCTCAGCGCAAGTGTCGAGTCGGATCCAATAAACGTCGTTGAACCCGGTCGCTCCCTTCGCCCTACGCAATTTCCCGATCACATTTTGCTGACTTTGGTTGGTCGGGCTGGAAAAAACGTCTCTGAAACGCTACAAGACACCTCCAGGCAGGCCGCAGCGTTTTGTTTGCGTGTCCCGGCATTCTCCGGGCCCTGCTTCCAGCATTTTAGGTTTCATCATGACCACCACGACCGGCTTGCCGGTTCGCCATGGTCCCGGCTTTGCCGAGACCGTCGCTCTCATCGCCGCCCTGATGGGCCTGACGGCGCTTGCCATCGACACCATGCTGCCGGCACTGCCGGCCATCGGCACGAGCTTCGGGCTCGCGGATGCCAACGAGCTGCAGCTCGTCGTCTACGCCTACATGATCGGCTTCGGCATCGCCCAGGTCATTTACGGGCCGCTGTCCGACGTCTGGGGACGCCGCCCCTTGGTGATCGCCGGTCTGATCATCCTGATCGCCGGCGCCATCGTCTCGGCCGTGGCCACTAGCTTCGACCATCTGTTGATCGCCCGCGTGCTGCAGGGCATTGGCGCCGCCGCCGCCCGCGTCATCGCCATCTCCATCATCCGCGACCGCTACGAAGGTCGCGAGATGGCCCGCGTCATGAGCTTCACCATGATGGTGTTCATGATCGTGCCGGTGCTGGCGCCCACCTTCGGCACGCTGCTATTGGCACTCTCCGGCTGGCGGACGATCTTCGCCACCATGGCCGCCCTGTCGGTCGCCGTCGGCCTGTGGTTCTACATCCGCATGCCAGAGACGCTGCATCCGGAGTTCCGCCGCGCCCTGTCGGTGCGGTCGATCCTCGATGCCGCGCGCATCTGCTTCACCAATCGCGCGGCGGTTGGCTATTCGCTGGCCATCGGCTTGTTGTTCGCCATGCTGATGGGCTTCATCGGCTCGGCCGAGCAGATCCTCGGCTCCGACGGCTATCGTCTCGGCGTGCTGTTCCCGGCGGCCTTTGCCTCGGTGGCGATTACCGGTGGCATTGCCGCCTTCATCAACAGCCGCCTGGTGCGCACCTGGGGCATGCACCGCCTGTCGCATGGCAGCCATCTGATCCACGTGGCGCTGACGGCCGCCTTCTTCATCGCGGCCCATCTCTGGGACGGGCTACCGCCGCTCTGGATGTTCATCGCGCTGATGGTGGCGATGCAGTTCTTCTTCTTCATCGCCATTTCCAACTACAACGCGCTGGCCCTCGACCCGCTCGGCGAGGTGGCCGGCACCGCCTCGTCGCTGATCGGTGCCTTCACCACAATTGTAGGCACGGTCGGCGGCGCGCTGATCGGCCAGTCTTTCGACGGCACGGTGGCGCCGCTGTCGGCCGGCTTCGTCGGCCTCTCCGCCGTGACTTTGCTGATCGTCACCTGGACCGAGCGCGGCCGGTTGTTCCAGCCGCACCACCAGGGCGGCGCCCTACCGGCCATTGCCGAATAGTGTTGAATAACAGAGTCCTATTTTTGCTGAGGCGGGCAGAAATGCCCGCCTCAGTCGCATTTCAAGCCCTTCAACAGGCAACTTCCACCCCCATATAAGGGGAGCTACGTTACGGGGTCCCCAAGCGGACGTCGATGAGGCGTTCGTGAGACATTCGTCCCTGGGGGCACTCCGCGAGACACGAGGAGTTAGCCATGGACAAGAAAACCCTGATGCCTTTCGGGCGCGGATCGGCTCCCTCTCGCTCGTACGAGGATATGTTTATGCCGCTGCGCCGAGACGCCGAGACCGAAACCGGCCTCGAGATGACCGCCGAGCTGCCGGGCATCGACCCGAAGGCGATCGAGCTGGAGCTGGATGACGACGTTCTCACCCTCAAAGCCGAACGCAAGTCCGACCACGAGGAGAAGGACGACAAGCGTCACTATCACCTGACCGAACGGTCGATCGGCACCTACATGCGCTCCTTCACCCTGCCGTTCACACCGGACCGCGACAAGATCACGGCCGACTTCGACAAGGGCGTGTTGAAGGTGACGGTACCGCGTTCGCCGGATCAGCCGAAGGCGACCAAGCGCATCGAGATTCACCCGGCTGCCTGATATCCCAACGACAGGACCAGCAACGATCACGATGGGGAGCGCTTCGGCGCTCCCTTTTCATGTCATTTCAGGGCCGAGATCACCGCCTTGTCGGGATAGCATGTCACCGGAAGACCGTTCTTCGCCTGCCAACGGCCGATGGCGACGCGGGTGCGGAAGCCGACGAGGCCGTCGGTGGTGCCGACGTCGTGGCCCATGCCTTCAAGCCGGCGCTGCACCGCTCGCACATCGCTGCGCGTGAAGCCGCCCACCTTGCTCCAACCGCCCCGGATCGTCTGTGCCTTTTCGAGCCGATCGCCGACCATGCCGATGGTCAGTGCGTAGACGTCGGACTCGTTATAGGCCTTCAGCACATAGAAATTGTCCGACACCAGGAAGGCTGGCCCCATCCGCCCGGCCGGCATCAACAGGTGCCCTACTGGCCCGACATCGGCCGTGGAGATCGGCCGGCCATCGATGCGTGTCACCCCGGCCTTGGTCCAGATCGACAGCGATTGCCCCTGATCCGGCCCCTCAAGACTGCAAGCCACCGAGGCCGGCAGTTTCACCTCGACGCCCCAGGGCACGCCGGCCTTCCAGCCGCGCGATTTCAGGAAATGGCCGATCGAGGCGAGCACGTCGGGCGTCGAGTTCCAGATGTCGCGGCGGCCGTCACCGTCGCCATCGACGGCGTCGGTGAGGAACTTGGTCGGCATGAACTGCGGTTGGCCCAGCGCGCCGGCCCAGGAGCTTTTCAGAAGCGCGCGAGAGATATGCTCCTGCTGCAGGATGACCAGCGCCGCCACCAGCTCGGGGAAAAACTCATCGCGCCGCGAGCCCATGTAGGCCTGCGTCGCCAGGGTACGAACCGCATCCTTCTCGATCTTGGCGGCGCCATAGGCCGATTCCTTGCCCCAGACGGCCAGCACGATGCCGGCCGGCACGCCGGTCGCCCGCATCGTCTTGTCGAGCACCACCTTGTTGGCGGCAAACCGCTTGCGCGCACCGGCCGCCAAACCGTCGAGCTTGCCATCGGCGAGGTAGGCGGCGGGGCTCTGGAACTCGGCCTGGAAGGCGTTGCCGCCGCCGGTCGGCTTGAGGTCGGGCAGGCCGAGATCGGGCTCAAGGCCGGCCACTGCCGCCTCGAAGGTGGCGCGGCTGACGCCGGAGGCCTCAGCCGCCGGCCAGACCTTGCCGTCCAGCCAACGGGAAAAGCCGGCGTCGGCCGCCACGGCACCATGGGGAAGGAGCGCCAGCGCGCCGGCGAGGAGAAGTGCGATTCGTTTCATCACTGGATGGAATCCCCCTTGCGGCCGGGGGTCAATGGTCGGCCGGCAAGCGGCGGCGGCGCGCAGTTTTCGCGCCCCGTCAAGCGCTGCCGGCAGCTCAGTTGGTTAGAGCGACGGACTCATAACCCGTAGGTCGGCGGTTCGATTCCGCCCGCTGCTACCACTTCTCCCTTTGCGTCTTGAAGGACATCTATCGGTTTGTCACATTGCATCCCTATGACGGGATCGTTGCGACGAGGAGGACAAGATGCGCCATCGGGACGGCAGCGCCGGCGATGCCGATTACGGCCGGATCGGACATTCCTACAGTGCCTACCGCCAACCCGATCCGCGCATCGCCGCCATGATCGTGGAAGCGCTCGGCGCGGCTGAAACGGTCCTCAACGTCGGCGCTGGCGCCGGGTCCTATGAGCCTGAAGATCGCAAGGTCACCGCCATCGAACCGTCGGCCTCGATGCGGGCACAGCGGCCCGCCCATCTGGCACCAGCCATCGACGCCACGGCCGAGCACCTACCCTTTGCCGACGACAGCTTCGACGCGGCCATGGCGAGCTTCACCATCCACCAGTGGACGGATCTTGCCGCCGGCCTCCGCGAAGTGCGCCGCGTCACACGCGGGCCGGTGGTCATCCTCACCTGCGATCCCACCGAGGTCGAAGCCTTCTGGCTGAACGATTACGCGCCCAAGGTGCTCGCCACCGAGGCGCGCCGCTATCCGGCCTTCGACAAGGTGGCCGATGGCCTCGGCACGCCGATCCAGCGCATCGCGGTACCCATCCCCTTCGATTGCCGCGACGGCTTCAACGAAGCCTATTACGGTCGGCCGGAGAAGCTGCTGGAGCCGGCGGCGCGTATTTCCTGTTCGGCCTGGAGCTTCGTCACCCCGGAAGAGGCAAACGCCGCCGTCGCCAGCCTCGCCGCCGATCTCAAGTCCGGCGCCTGGGATGCGAAATACGGCGCGTTACGCCATGAGCCCAGCTATCTCGGCTCGCTCTACCTGCTGGTCTCCAAGGCAAAGGATAGCCCCTAGCTGCGCGCCCGCGGAACTGGCTCGGGACTTCCCCATTGGCGCACGGAAGGCACGGTCAGCGTCACGCGCAGCCCGCCGCTCGCCGCGCTCTCGGCCGTCGCGGTTCCGCCATGTCGCTCTATCGCCTGACGGGCGATCGCCAACCCCAAGCCGTGGCCTGGGACGGACAGGTTGTCCGACGCGCGTGCAAAGACACGAAAGATGCTTTCAAGCTCCTCTTCGCGAACGCCGGGACCGTGGTCGCCGACCTCCAGCTTGAGACAGCCGTCGTCGATCGATGAACTCACGACGACCTCGGACTCCGGACCGGAAAACTTGACGGCGTTGCGGATCACATTCTCGATGGCCCGGTAGATCAGCTCCCCGTTGACGTCGGCAATGAACGAACCGACGCCCCGGTAGGTCACCGTGACACCCCGGGCCACTCCCTCGAAGCACGCGTCTTCGATGATCTCGGTGACCAGATCGATGACGTCCAGCTTCTGGTGCGAAAGGTTTTTACTGTCGGACGTGCTCAGCCGCGCCAACGTCAGAATCTCCTCGACCAATTCGTCGAGCCGCCCGATTTCCCCTTCCATGCGGTCGAGCATGTCCTCAAGGCGCGCCGGGCTCTTCCGGAGCACACCGATCACCGCCTGCAAACGCGACAGCGGCGACCGGAGTTCGTGGGAGACGTCGTGAAACAGCCGCTCCCGCCCCTCTTGGAACTCCTGCAGGCGGGCCGCCGTCTGGTCGAAATCGCGGCCAAGCATCGCCAACTCGTCTCGCTGCCTGGGATCGGGAGCAATGCGGCGGCTGAAGTCGCCGCGGGCCAA
>JAGSYV010000245.1 GCA_018262505.1 Pseudomonadota bacterium | reverse complement strand
GGACTAAACCGCTCGCGCGGTCGGGCGCGGTGACGGCCGGCGGTGGGTGACGCTGGCGTTGCCGGTCGGCAAAGGCCGATGGCTGCCGACGTTGAGGGCGAGGCAATCGGCCTCGTCTTTGACCGGAGCAGCACCATGGACGCATCGCCCCGCGCCGTCAGTCCGTTGCGGCAACGCATGATCGAGGGCATGCGGCTGCGCCAGCTCGATCCGGCCTTGTCACCGGCCCGGCCCAGGCGATCAAAGCGCGAGATCGCGTTGTCGACGTCTAGGATGCCTCGAACACCGGCGTGTTCAAACAATCAAATGTATGCAGTAACTTATGGGAATGCGAACCACGCGATGGGGATAAGAAGGATTACGGAGCGGAGTCGAACAATTGCGCCGGGCTCTGCCGGCCATTCGCGGCGGGCCCAGATTCAAATACCGGCCCCCGGACGTCATGCAACACCGCGGGCTTGGTGAAGAAGCATGACCGCAGCGTCTTCATGTCCGGATACCACGGATAGTCTCCTTCGTTCGACGCACATTCGATGCGCCACGCCTTCTTCAGCACTTTGGGGTCGACGATCGCCATCCGGAAGCCCTGCTTCATGAAGCGCTCGGCCCATTCCCAAGTGGTCATTAGGCTCTGGACGCCGCAGAAGAGTTCGTGCCGCTCGATCACCTCCTTGGTCATATCGGAAGTGATGCCGCCGAAAAAGACACCTGTGCGGACCACGCGGAACAGCTCGCTAATTGCGGTGTCGAGGTCTTCCTCCGGCAGGTAGCACAGGCAAGTGTCGTACACGAAGTCGAACTGCCCGTCCTCGAAAGGCAAGGCCCGGACGTCGCCGAGGAAATTGCGGTGCTTCCATTTCGGCAGCGTCCGGCTGTGGATATGGGCGGAATTCTCGATACCCCAGGCCTCGACCCCGAGCTTGTCGAACAGTTCCAGTGTGATGCCGGTGGCGCTGCCGACGTCGAGCAGCTTGTAAGGCGGCTTGCGGCCCCAAATCGTGCGGATCAGATCGACGGTATAATATTCAGAGAAATACTCGGCGAAAGACTCCTCATAGGTCATGTCGCCGGCATATTGGTCATGGTAGCCGGCTCCGAGCGCTCCGTCGGTCGCCTCCGAAGGCACCAGCTCGTCGTGCGGAATCGCATAATGTGCCCGGCGCAGTTCCGTCATCACCACACCGGCGGCAAATTCCGCCGAATCATGCACGCCGTTGACGGTGGAATCGAACAGATAGTCCCCGACGGTCAGCAGCCCCGGATGCTCCTTCGGCTCCGGCTGGTGCCGCTTTCGCAATTCATGCACCGGATTGCCGCCCGGTACCGCGTTCACGGTCCCGACCCAGCGCTGCACCTGCGCCTCGATCAGGAGTTCGCGGCCATGCGCCAGCGGCGCCGGCAGCGTGTCGATCACGCGGCGAATGATGTCGGAATCGCTGAGATTTGAGAGCGCGAGCGCCTCCGTCCCGGCGATCAGCCAGCCGAGAACGCCATGCTGCAGGCCGGGGTGGCGGACGCCTTCGTCGTACAGGCAGGTGCCGCCGAACACATCCTGCATGTAGTAACTGCCCTTCAGCTTCTTGCGCCAGAACGGCTCCTTGAAAAGCGCGCTGACCCGCAGGTAATGCGCGGGCTTGTCGTAATGGGCGAGATGCGCCTCCATCGCCTGCCGCAGCCTGCGGCCTTCGAAGTCGATGCCCTGCAGCCAATAGTTCGGCAGCGCCATGACAACGAAGTCGAAATCGTCCTGCTCGATTCTGCCATCCCGCCGGAAGCTGACGCGGTAGCGGCCCTGGGCGGTCTTGGCGACCTTTGTCACCGGGGCGTTGAGGAGGACGTCGGACTTGGTCGTTTCCACCAAGCGCTTGACCAAGCGCTCATTGCCGCCCTCGATGGCGTACAGGCTCATGTAATCGTCATTGTCCATGAGCACGTTCTTGACGCCGTTCAGCGCAGTCGTGAGGTGCGGGGGCGCGGCCACGTCGGTATGTACCGCCGTCTCGACGAAGCGGCGGGCCATCTCGTCCGGGATCTCGTTGAGGACTTCGGCGAAGTTCTTGTGGGCGAGCGGACTGACATTGTCGTCGCGCCAATACATTTCGACATAATCGTCGGCGGATTGGGTGCCCGCGCAGCGCACATGGAAGGCTTCGATCGCGGCAGCCGTGCTCTCGCCGAGCTTGCGGCGAATGTCGCCGTCGGTATTCAGTATCCGATCCCCGAGGATCACGGTCCGCCCGCGCAGCGGTACGGTTTTCAACCCGAGCTTCTCGACCAGATCGCGCACCGCATCTTCGCCGAAGCGGGAATAATCGTAGAACTCAGCGGTCCCCGCCTCATAGAATACTGGCGCGGCTTTAAACGATCGCGTGATGATCTTGCCGCCGAGGCGATCCAGAGCCTCGAAAATCGTGGTCTGGCAGAGGCCGCCGCAGGTTTCCGCCAGGATACGCGCGGTGAACAGTCCTCCCGGACCACCCCCCACGATCGCTACTCGCTTCATGCAATTCCCCGCACGTGGACCAAACCTCAGCGAAGCCGCCCCATTGAGCGGGGACGTAACGACAAGATTGAGAGGGAAACGGACGCCCAGTCGGGACATTTCTCCGGAGACGTTGCGTGACCAGATGAAAAATGACCCGCTGGGGGATCGAAATCCAACCGCACGGCGGCTGGGGTCAGGGGAACGTAGCATCGAAGAAAGTTTTTCTGCAATGGCACAGTGCGAGCCGACGGGGAGCAAACCGCCGTTTGGTAGCGCCGGGCGGGCTTGTTGCGTGGCTTGGCGCTGCTTGCCGGGGGCACGATCACAGCGGGTGCAGGGAGTGGCACCTCTCTTGCGCGACCAGGCGACGGGAGACGGCTACCACTGCACCTGCTGGTCGAAGACGTACTCGGGGTGCGGTTGGGCCAGGGCGTCCCAGTTGGGTACGGTTTTGACGAGGGCGCTGGCTATGCGGCCACGGCCGCAAGCTTGGCCGAGCGATAGGCCGCTTCCGCTTCCTTTGCTGCCACAGGCGAATATGGACTCAGGGGCCGCTTGGGGTCG
>JAGSYV010000155.1 GCA_018262505.1 Pseudomonadota bacterium | reverse complement strand
GTGATAGTCGACGATCGAGACATCGGATGGTCCTCCTTCGGTCCAGACGAAACAGATTCGCCACTGGTCATTGATCCTGATCGAGTGTTTGCCGTAACGGTCGCCTTTGAGAGCCTTGAGGCGATTGCCCGGAGGAACGCGAAGGTCATCGAGCACTCTAGCCTGATTGAGCATGCGCAACTTGCGAAGCGCAACGGACTGTATGTCCAATGGCAGCTTTCGGCTGCGCCGGCCATCCCAGACGAGCTCTGTTTTCGCATCTGCGAAATTCAGGATCATGATCAGTGTCTATTTATAACGCATAACGTCATAGGTATCAATCACCGCTTCAGAAACTCGGCGGCGTGCACACCGAGATCACCTCGCAAACCTCGTCACCGACATTGCGGAAGCGGTGCGGTTCGTTGCTCTTGAAATAATAGGCCTCACCGGGACCGAGCACTTGCCGTTTGTCGCCGACGATCACCTCGATCTGTCCTTTGAGTACGATGCCGCCTTCCTCGCCTTCATGGCGCAGGTGGATGCGGCCGGAACTGCTGCCCACTTCGTAGCGCTCGGAGAGAATCTGCAGCGCCTTGCCTGTAAGGTCGCGCCCCACCTGCCGATAGGAAACACCGCCGCGGCCGATCTCCATCAGATCCTCGGCCCTGAAGAAGATCTGCTCGGCTGTTGGTTCATCCTCGGCGAAGAAATCGGCCATCGGCACCGGCAGGGCGTCGAGGATGCGCTTCAGCGCGCCGACCGACGGGCTGATGGTGTTGGATTCGATCTGGCTGACGGTGGCGTTAGAGATGCCGGCCCGCCGCGCCAACTCGCGTTGCGACAAGCCGCGCGCCTCGCGAAACCGCCTGAGCTTGCCACCGAGATCGAGGGCCATGGCATCCTCCGCTGTTAAGTTGTTCGCTTTACCGAACAGGTCGCCACAAACGCCCTGCATTTGCAAGGGGAACAGTCTGCACAAGATAACTGCTTGTTCAGGAAACGGGCATGTCGTTATCTACGTGTCGATCCGGACGCTGCTCGAGCGCTATCCAAGCCTCGCCGTCCGTCTCGCTCGGAGATCTTCATGAACGTTCCCGTTCCCAACAATCTCGAAGCCTTCTGGATGCCGTTCACCGCCAACCGGCAGTTCAAGAAGGCGCCGCGTCTGCTCGCTTCGGCCTCGGGCATGTATTACACCACCGTGGAAGGCCGGAAGCTGCTCGACGCCGCCGCCGGCCTGTGGTGCGTCAATGCCGGCCACGGCCGCCGCGAGATCGTCGAGGCGGTGGCCAATCAGGTCGGCGAGCTCGACTACGCCCCGGCGTTCCAGATGGGCCATCCCAAGGCCTTCGAACTGGCGGCACGGCTGACGTCGATGATGCCGAAGCCGCTCGACCACGTGTTCTTCACCAACTCCGGCTCCGAGTCGGTGGAGACGGCGTTGAAGATCGCGCTCGCCTACCAGCGGGCCCGCGGCAAAGGCACGAAGACGCGCCTTATCGGTCGCGAGCGCGGCTATCACGGCGTCAATTTCGGCGGCATCTCGGTTGGCGGCATCCCCACCAACCGCAAATTCTTCGGCTCGCTGCTCACCGGCGTCGACCATATGCGCCACACGCATGATATCGAGCGCAACGCCTTCACGCGCGGCCAGCCGGAATATGGCGTCGAGTTTGCCGACGAGCTCGAGCGCATCATCTATCTGCACGACGCGTCGAACATCGCTGCCGTCATCGTCGAGCCGATGTCGGGTTCGACCGGCGTTCTGGTCCCGCCCAAGGGCTATCTGGAGCGCCTGCGCGAGATCTGCACCAAGCACGACATCCTGCTGATCTTCGACGAAGTGATCACCGGTTTCGGCCGTCTCGGTACTCCGTTCGCGGTCGATTATTTCGGCGTCGTGCCGGACATGGTCGCCACGGCCAAGGGCATCACCAACGGCGTCATTCCAATGGGCGGCGTGTTCTGTTCCTCGGAAATCTACGACGCCTTCATGACTGGACCGGAACACGCCATCGAGCTGTTCCACGGCTATACCTACTCGGCCCATCCGGTCGCCTGCGCCGCCTCGATGGCGACGCTGGACATTTATGCCAAGGAAGGTCTGCTGACCCGTGGTCCCGAGCTTGCGCAGTATTTCGAGGACGCGCTGCATTCGCTGAAGGGGCTGCCGCACGTCATCGATATTCGCAACATCGGTCTCGTCGGCGCCATCGAGCTGCGGCCGATCGACGGCGAGCCGACCAAGCGTGCCTTCTCCGCCTTCCTGAGCGCCTATGAGAAGGGCGTGATGATGCGCACCACCGGCGACATCATCGCCCTTTCGCCGCCGCTGATCGTCAGCAAAGCCGAGATCGACTTCCTGGTGTCGGTGATCGCCGACGTGCTGAAGACGCTGCCCTGAGGGCGTGGGTTATTTGTCCGAGAGAAAGCAACGCCGGCCGGGTCTCCTGGCCGGCGTTTTGTCATCCGGATCGATGAATGTCATTGCGTTCGTCGAATATTTGGTTCACGTTATGTTCCGTAATGGCAGATCGAGAGGAGACCGCCATGACCCACGGTAGCTTTTGTTGGAATGAGCTGATGACCCCGGACGTCGCGGCTGCCAAGGCATTTTACGGCGCCGCCCTTGGTTGGACTTTCACCGAAGAGGATATGGGGGACAACGGCCTTTATACGCTGGCCCACGCCAAGGGACAGGAGAAGCCGGTGGCCGGTATCTACGAATGGCCGGAAAGTCAGCCCGGCTCGCGCGACTGGTTCCCTTACGTCGCCGTTGACGACATCGACGCCGCCGTCAGCAAAGTCGTTCCGGCCGGCGGCAGGGTAATGCGCGGCCCATGGGCGATCCCGGGCGTTGGCAAGATTGCCATCGTGCTCGACGCGGCTGGCAGCGCCATCGGCTATCTTGAGCCCGCTCCCATGTGAGTGGTCCGTGGCCAGCCCGTGCTTTATTTTCGGCATTTGTCCAGGCGCCGACGGTCGCGATAAAGTGAAGCCGACCGTCGGTGTCTTCAACCCGTTCGCCATGTTTCTGCCAGACACCGGAGCGATCTTCTCGTTATCGAAGCGGAACGCGACGGGGAGCGGGCCATGACACCGGTCGTTACCATCACCATGTTGGTGGCTGCTTTTTGCGGACTTTCACGGCGGTTTATTGCCTCGCTTATCGGTGCGTTCATGATGGCGATGATTGGCGTTGCTCATTTGCTCGCACGGCAGCCGGCGTCGGCTCACCATATTTTGCTCCATGGCTTCCATCTTCTGCTGATTTTCAATGTCACCTACGCCGCCTTCGCGTTGGTGTCCGCGCTGGTGCTTTGAAGTTTTGCAAGCGATCGCTTGAACGCAGCACGAAGCTGCCGACGGACGCGGCATATTTTCCAGATTCGCCGAAAACTAAGGCTTTTGGGTTGTTTGTTGCCCAAAAATCGCCCTTGACCATTTCAAGGGCAAATTGGACTATGCCTTTATCAATTGGTAAAAGTTTCGCCGATCCGCTTTCCTGATGGGCGGTTGAAGGCGGTGATCGCAGGGCGGCTCGATCGGTTTTGCCCTCGCGGACAGGGGAACATAATGACGACGCCGATCGACAACATGCGGGTCAACGGGGCGCGGCTGTGGGACAGTCTAGAAGAAATGGCGACGACTGGTCCCGGTCTGAGGGGGGGCTGCAATCGCCAGACGCTGACCGACGCCGATGCCAAGGGCAGGGCGCTGTTCAAGACCTGGGGTGAGGCAGCCGGCATGACGCTCGGCATCGACAAGATCGGAACGATGTTCTTTACCCGGCCGGGCACCGATCCGAACGCTTTGCCGGTCTACGTCGGCAGCCATCTCGACACCCAGCCGACCGGCGGCAAGTATGACGGCGTACTCGGCGTGCTCAGCGCCCTTGAGGTTGTTCGCTCTCTCAACGATCTCGACGTCAAGACCAGGCATCCGATTGTCGTCGTCAACTGGACCAACGAGGAGGGCGGCCGGTTTGCGCCGGCCATGCTGGCCTCCGGCGTCTTCGCCGGCGTCCACAGCCTCGACTACGCCTATTCGCGCAAGGATCTCGACGGCAAGGTGTTTGGCGACGAGCTGAAGCGCATCGGCTGGCTCGGCGAGGAAGAAGTTGGCGCGCGCAAGATGCACGCCTATTTCGAATATCACATCGAGCAAGGCCCCATCCTTGAAGCCGAGAACAAGCAGATCGGTGTCGTCACTCATTGCCAAGGCCTCTGGTGGTTGGAGTTCACGCTCACCGGCAAGGAGGCGCATACCGGCTCGACGCCGATGAACATGCGCGTCAATGCCGGCCTCGCCATGACCCGTATCTTCGAGCTGGTGCAGAAGGTGGCGATGGACAGTCAGCCCAACGCCGTCGGCGGCGTCGGTCAGGTGAAGTTCTCGCCCAATTCACGCAACGTGCTGCCGGGCACCGTCATCTTCACCGTCGACATCCGCTCCCCGGAGCAGGAGAAGCTCGACCGCATGCGGGCGCTCATCGAGGCAGAGGCGCCGAAGCTCTGCGATCCCCTGGGCGTCAAGTGCTCGGTCGAGGTGGTGGGGCATTTCGACCCCATCACCTTCGATCCGACGGCGGCCAAGGTGGCGCCCGCCACCATGATCATGTGCCCCTGCGTCGACGGCCTTTCCCACAACGAGGATGAAAAGATCACCCCGGAATGGGCGGCGGCCGGCGCCGACGTGCTGCTGCACGCCGTGCTCGAAACGGCGGAGATCGTTGCCTGATGACGGACGCGCTTCACGTCCTAGCGGAGGAAGCGCCTGACAGCCCCGACGTCGTGGCGCTGATCGAGGCGTCCGACGCCTATTCGCTGGAGCGCTACCCGCCGGAAGGGCATTTCGGCACCGACGTGGCCGGTCTGAAGTCGCCGGACATTACCTTTCTCGTCGCCCGGCGCGGTGGCGTGGCCGAAGGTTGCGGCGCGATGAAATGGTTCGCCGATGGTACGGCCGAGCTGAAGCGCGTCTTTGTGTCTGAAGCGGCGCGCGGTTGCGGCCTCGGCCGACGCCTCATGGCTCGGCTCGAGGCACTTGCCGCCGAGCATCGGGTCAAGAGGCTTTATCTTGAGACTGGCCCACTCAACACCGAGGCGGTGGCGATGTATCGTCGGCTTGGTTACGTGGAGTGCGGCCCCTTCTGGAACCATCGTCACTGCCGATCTGACGTATGAAGCCGACGTCCTGATCGAAGGCGAGCGCATCGTCGCCATCGGTCCCGATCTCAAGGGCGACGAGGTGCTGGACGCTACGGGCTGCTACATCATGCCGGGTGGCATCGATCCGCATACCCACCTCGAGATGCCCTTCATGGGCACTTATTCGGCCGATGACTTCGACAGCGGCACCCGGGCGGGCCTGGCCGGTGGCACCACCATGGTGGTCGACTTCATCACGCCGCGTCCTGACGAGTCGATGCTCACTGCCTTGCAGAGCTGGCACAACCGGGCGAGCCGCGCCAACAGCGACTATTCCTTCCACATGTGCGTCACCTCGTGGAACAAGCAGATCTTCGATGAGATGAAGGTGGTCGTCGAAGAGAAGGGCATCAACTCCTTCAAGCACTTCATGGCCTATAAGGGCTCGTTGATGGTGGACGACGACGAGATGTTCCAGTCGTTTCAGCGTCTCGCCGAACTCGGCGCCCTGCCGATGGTGCACGCCGAGAATGGCGACGTCGTCGCCCAGATGCAGGCCAAGCTCTACGCCGAGGGCAACACCGGCCCCGAGGCGCACGCCTATTCACGGCCGCCCGAGGTGGAGGGCGAGGCGACCAATCGCGCCATCATGCTGGCCGACATGGCCGGCGCGCCGCTCTACGTCGTCCATACCTCCTGCGAACAGGCGCACGAGGCGATCCGCCGCGCCCGTCAGAAGGGCATGCGTGTCTATGGCGAGCCGCTGATCCAGCATCTTCTGCTCGACGACAGCGAATACGCCAATCCCAACTGGGATCATTCGGCTGCCCGCGTCATGAGCCCGCCCTTCCGCAACAAGCTGCACCAGGACAGTCTGTGGGCTGGCCTCGCCGCCGGGTCGCTGAGCGTCGTCGCCACCGACCATTGCACCTTCACCATCGCCCAGAAGCGCAACGGTCTCGGCGATTTCCGCAAGATCCCCAACGGCACCGGCGGTCTCGAGGATCGCATGCCGCTGCTGTGGACCTATGGCGTGCGTACCGGCCGGCTGACGATGAACGAGTTCGTGGCGGTCACCTCCACCAACAGCGCCAAGATCCTCAACATGTACCCGAAAAAGGGCGCTGTGCTGGTGGGGGCCGATGCCGATCTCGTCGTCTGGGATCCCAATCGCTCCAAGGTCATCTCGCCGAAAACCCAGCAGTCGGTGATCGAATACAACGTGTTCGACGGCTATGAGGTAACCGGTCTGCCGCGCTTCACCCTGTCGCGGGGCAAGGTGGTGGTCGAGGAAGCGACCATGAAGACCGAGGAAGGCCACGGCAAGTTCGTGCCGCGCAAGCCGTTCACGGCGGTCGCCAAGGCGCTCAGCCAGTGGAAGGAAATCGTGTCACCACGGCGTGTCGAGCGCGCCGGCATTCCGGTGACTGGCATCTGAAAGCGGCCCGACCGGCCCGCTTCTTGCTTTGTTTTCGGCTGAATACCGGCCGATGGCGAGCGCAGCGGAACGTCGGTCGGGCAGGATCTGCATATCAGGCCGTGCCGGCCCCGGATCATCCGGGACGGCGGACAGGGTGGTCGCGCGAGCGGCCGGCCAAGCGAGCGGCTGTGTCTTCACGTGAGTTGGAGCAGGCGTCGATCAAGCTGCAGGGACGTTTGCTCCAGTCCTTTTGTTTCATGCATCCGCCCGAGAAGTCTGCAACTTTTCGGGCGGGTGCTCGGGGTGCCGGCAAGCATGAATGTCATCGACATCGAGGCGCTATCCCTGACTTTCGAAACCGGCGACGGGCCGGTACAAGCGCTCTCCAACATCGACCTCAAGATCGCCAAGGGTGATTTCGTCTCGTTCATCGGGCCATCGGGCTGCGGCAAGACGACGCTGCTCCGCGTCATCGCCGACCTCGAACAGCCGACCGGTGGCACGATCTCCGTCAACGGCACCACGCCGGAACTGGCCCGCCTCGATCGCGCCTACGGCTACGTCTTCCAGGCGCCCGCCCTTTATCCCTGGCGCACCATCGCCAGGAATGTGGCGCTGCCGCTCGAGATCATAGGCCTTACCCGTGCCCAGCAGAACGAGCGCATTGAGCGCAATCTTGCGCTGGTCAACCTCAACGGCTTTGAGAAAAAATATCCCTGGCAGTTGTCGGGCGGCATGCAGCAGCGCGCCTCCATTGCCAGAGCGCTGGCCGTCGAGCCCGACCTTCTGTTGATGGATGAGCCATTTGGCGCCCTCGACGAGATCGTTCGCGATCATCTCAACGAACAGCTTCTCCAACTCTGGGCCAAGACCAGGAAGACGGTGGTGTTCGTCACCCATTCCATTCCGGAAGCAATCTACCTCTCCACCAAGATCGTGGTGATGAGTCCGCGTCCCGGCCGCATCCACGACGTCATAGAAAGCGACCTGCCGCGTGGCCCCCGGCCGCTTGATATTCGCGAAACGCCGGAGTTCCTGAAGCTTGCCCAGCGGGTGCGTGACGGCCTGAGAGCGGGGCACAGCTATGACGACTGAGGTCACTCCGCGGCCGGGGAGGGCGGCATGACAAAACCCTCCTTCTTCCGCGACAGCGTCGTTCCGGTGTTGACCGTTATCGCCGCCATCGTCGTGCTCTGGTATGTCGCCGCTCTCTTCATGAACCATTCCACCGTGGTGGCCGAGGCACAGCTGAAGGGCCTCGCCTTCACTCCCTCTGCGACCTGGTATCGATCCTGGGCGCTCGACAAACCGCTGTTGCCGGCGCCGCATCAGATCGTCGCCGAGTTGTGGCGGAGCACGGCCGGGCTGGCGATCACCTCCAAGCGCAGCCTCGTCTATCATGGCTGGGTGACGCTGTCGGCGACACTGCTGGGCTTCCTGCTCGGCACGCTGTTCGGCATTCTGCTGGCCATCGGCATCGTCCACCAGAAGGTGATGGACAAGTCGCTGATGCCCTGGATCATCGCCAGCCAGACGGTGCCGATCCTCGCGGTGGCGCCGATGCTGATCGTCGTGCTCAATGCGATCGGCATCTCCGGCCTGCTGCCCAAGGCGCTGATCTCCACCTACCTGTCCTTCTTCCCGGTGGTGGTCGGCATGGTGAAAGGGCTGCGCTCGCCGGAGGCCATCCACCTCGATCTGATGCGCACCTACAATGCCGACGACTTCAAGGTGTTCACCAAGCTGCGCTGGCCGGCGTCGGTGCCTTACCTGTTTGCCTCGCTCAAGGTGGGGATCGCCATTTCGCTGATCGGCGCCATCGTCGGCGAACTGCCGACCGGCGCGGCCGCAGGTCTCGGCGCCCGGCTGCTGTCCGGCTCCTATTACGGCCAGACCATCCAGATCTGGGCGGCGCTGTTCGCCGCCGCCTTCCTGGCCGGCCTGCTCGTGTTGGTCGTCGGCTGGTCGGAACGCCTCGTCATGCGCCTGATGGGCGCCCGCCCCGAGCGGAGGGCCGCCTGATGCTCCTTCTGGTATTGGCCGCCATCCTCGGCATTGCGCTCGGCATCTCCTGGCTGTGCGTCTACCTCGTTCATCTCGGTGAGAGGTTGCCGGCGACGCGCCGCTTTATCGATTTCGCCGTCCCTCTCCTGTTCGGCGTCATGCTCATCACCGAGTGGGAGCTGGTAACGCGCGGCTTTGGCGTTCCGGAAATCCTGCTGCCCGCCCCGTCGGTGATCCTGGTCGCGGCGGCGAACGCCCTGCCGACCCTCTGGGAAGACGTGGTCCAGACCTTCGTCAAATCTGTGTTGTCCGGCTATGTCGTCGGCTGCGGCCTCGGCTTCCTGGCGGCGCTCATCATCAACCGCTCCGGCTTCCTGAAGCGCGGACTGCTGCCGCTCGGCAACTTCGTATCGGCCTTGCCGATCGTCGGCGTCGCGCCAATTGCCGTCATGTGGTTCGGCTTCGACTGGCAATCCAAGGCGGCGGTCATCGTGCTGATGACCTTCTTTCCGATGCTGGTCAACACCGAGGCGGGGCTCGCCGCCGCTGGGCACATGGAGCGCGACCTGATGCGCACCTACGCCGCGACCTGGGGCGATGAAATGCGCCGTCTTCGCCTGCCGGCCGCCTGGCCCTTCATCTTCAATGCGCTGAAGATCAATTCAACGCTGGCACTGATCGGCGCCATCGTCGCCGAGTTCTTCGGTGCACCGACCTATGGCGTCGGCTTCCGCATCTCCACCGAAATGGGCCGCATGAACACCGCCATGGTCTGGGCGGAGATCGGCGTCGCGGCCATTCTCGGGTCGACCTTCTACGGCGTCATCGCGCTTTTCGAGCGGCGCGTGACCTTCTGGCATCCGTCTGTCCGCAAGGGGCAGAGGTGAACCCGGCGACGGCAAACCGTCGCCGGCAATCAAAAAAGGGGAACGACATGACCAACACCGTGACCAAGCTGGCACTTGCCGGCGCCATGGCCCTGACGGCGTTCGGAGCCAATGCCGCCGACAAGCTGACGCTGCAGCTGAAATGGGTGACGCAGGCCCAGTTCGCCGGCTACTTCGTCGCCAAGGACAAGGGCTACTATGAAGCCGAAGGGCTCGACGTCGACATCAAGCCCGGCGGCCCCAACATCGCGCCCGAGCAGATCATCGCCGGTGGCGGCGCCGATGTGATCGTCGACTGGATGGGAGCGGCGCTTGCCGCCCGCGAAAAGGGCGTGCCGCTGGTCAACATCGCCCAGCCCTACAAGAACGCCGGCCTCGAGATCATCTGCCCCGCCGACGGCCCGATCAAGAAGGTGGAAGACTTCAAGGGCCACACCATCGGCGTCTGGTTCTACGGCAACGAGGTGCCGTTCTTCGCGCTCGCCAACAAGCACGGCCTGAAGACCGAAGGTGGTCCCGACGGCATCAAGATCCTGCAGCAGAGCTTCGACGTGCAGCCGCTCATCCAGAAGCAGGCCGACTGCATCCACGTCATGACCTACAACGAACTCGGTCAGGCCTATGACGCCGGCTATACGGCCGACAAGCTCACCGTCTTCTCCTATACCGACATGGGGGAAAACCTTCTGGAGGACGGCCTTTATGCGCTTGAGCCGAACCTGAAGGACCCCGCCTTCAAGGACAAGCTCGTCCGCTTCGTCCGCGCTTCGATGAAAGGCTGGACTTACGCCAAGGACCACCCCGAGGATGCCGCCGATATCGTGATCGACAACGACACCACCGGCGCCCAGACCAAGGAGCATCAGCTCTATATGATCAAGGAGGTTGCCAAGCTGTTGGGTGACTCCACCGGCGTGCTCGATGAGGCTGCCTATGCGCGGACCGAGAAGGCGGTGCTCGACCAGAAGATCATCACCAAGAAGCCGGAAGGCGCCTGGACGCACGACATCACCGATGCTGCGTTGAAGTGACGCCAACGGTCAATTGAAAACTGGCCGCGTGGAGAGACACTCCGCGCGGCTTTGTGCATTGCAATCCAGGGAAGGTCCCTCTGCGACAAAGGCTGTCGGATTTAGGCCTCAGACAAGAAGCCGGTTCAATCCCGATAGAAAATCGCCGAGGCGCTGTCGGTGGGCGCAGTAGTAAATGGTTCGTCCTTCTCGGCGGCTGAGGACGAGGCCGTCCGACCTGAGACGGGCGAGCTGTTGTGATACCGCAGGTTGTGGAAGGTCCAGCTTCCGTTCGAGTTCGCCAACCGAGCATTCCTTATGGGACAGATGCACGAGAATGGCGAGGCGCTGCTCATGGGAAAGCGCGCGGACAGTGCGGCAAAGATCGTGGATCAGCAGCGGAACAGCCACTCTTCCAGTTTCAAATGAATCGTTCTGGCTTGTGTCGTGCATGGCTCGGTTCACCTCGACGCAGGAGGTACCTTCGGTGACAATAAATCGTCAACTTTAAGGAAACACAAGGCGAGTCAGAGACGGGCAGTCGGCTAAAGAGGGGTAGTCTAGGTGCGAAAAGTAATTTTAGCGAGTAAAAATAACGATGATAACTAAAAGGCAATATATGGTGAACAAAATATCACTTATGGAACTTTTCAGTGAGATTTTAGAAACGGTGAATTTGCGGGGGATTTCAGGCTCATAAATCGGCGCGTCACGGATTGCTCCGGACTGGAGGGCGTCCGAGGCATTTACCCATTCTGAGTAACCTAAATCACAAGTTGTTTTTACTCTAGCGAATTTTCTTGAGGAAATCGTTGTGGTCGCCTGACGAAGTCAGGTCAGGAATGCAGGCACTCTCGATATCCGTACCGCTGTCTCGGGAATCGCAACGCCGCCACGTCCGGGACCGGACGCGGGGACATTGGATCGAGAGGCGATCACTTCAGCGAGCCGACCAGCGACGTACGGGCATCCTCAATGAGATCCCAGGTGTTTGGATCGACCGTCGATTGACGTTTCAGATAGGTATAAGGCGTGTCCGCCCACACTAGGATCTTGTCCGTCTTGTTGTCGAGCACGACGTCGCCCCGATTGGTCCGCACGGTGAGAACCGCATGGCCCGAGCCCGTCTCATCACGCACAACGGTGATGAGCAGCGCACTTTCCGGCCAACCCGACTGGATCAGGTCCCGCCGCTTTTCCAGGACATAGTCCTCGCAATCGCCGGCAAGCTTGGGGTAGTCCCAGTGCTCGAGGACGCCGTAGATTTCCATGTCGGTGGCGGGCAGCACGGCGGTATTGACCGCCGTATTGACCTGGTTGAGCTGGTTCCATACCGCCTGGGTGAGGGTGACGACCTGATTGATGTCTTTTTCAGGCCGACAGTCGGCGGGATACTGGGCACAGAACTGCACGTAACCGACCGGAGGGGCAGCAACGCCGTGGATGCTCATCAGTTTCTCGGCAGCCCAGCCGCTTTGAGCGACAAGAACTGCCGAGAGACAAAGAACCGTTTTCGTTAGCGTCGCGATCTTTTTCATCGTCGTGACGTCTCCCTGTTGTTATCAGGAGAATGACACAGTTGTTTTTCGGTCGCGTGAAATAGGAAAATAAAAACACAAGTATCGTTGAAATGATCTGTTTACGAAAATTTGAAACTTGTTTTAAGATTTATTTATACCTATGCCGTCGCTTCAGTTTACTTTCTGTCCACCATGTCCGCGCTGAACGTCCGTCGGCGTTAACGCGCCACTGGCTGACGAGTTGCTCGACGCCCCGGACTTCCTGATGTGTCCGGCTTCGAGACTTCCCGTTCCAGAGGCTGCATTAACCCTGCCAGAGGAAGGTGTCCTCCGTTGGCACAGGTGTCCTGAGGTGGAGAGAAGGGGAGGCCGAGAATGGCCGGCGCCAAATGGGCGCGACAAGAGTCTTCGGCCTGCTGCCAAGGCGGCCGGCCAGTGACGAAATGGAGGTTTGGTTATTGAAGAGAAAACGTCCGAAGGCGCGGCGACGCCGCGCCTAACGCATCGGACCGAAAGGTGGAATCCGATTTTGCGTCCGGAATTGCGTGGAAATAAGGGATAGAGCCATGTCGGCGAACCTGAGTCCGCCAAGTGTGCTCTAGGTCAAAGGTTGTTCTTCAACATGTCTTCGGACTGAAGCATCGCAAATTCCACGGCGATGCCTTCGGCGAAGTGACGAACGACGCGGGCCCGCATGCGCCCGAGCGTGATCGGCGTTCCGAACGGCGGCTTGATATTTGTGGCAATGGCTGCGCCGGACAGGGATACGTCGATGATCTTGCAGCGGCTTTCCTGCCCATCGGGCAGGACCAGGTTCGAGAACGGCCGCTGGGGCGTGATGCGTTCGTGGCGACGGTCTTCCGGCAGATTGAGAGTGTCGCGATTGGCGAGCCACGTGAGTTGGGCGGCGAGCTTCTCGCGCTTGCCGGCGGTGGCATTCACCGTCATGGCAAAGCCACCCTCGAACAGGCGCGTTATCTGTCCTTCGATGCGACCGACATGGTCGATGTAGGCGACGACCCTTTCCCCGACATCGCCGGAAACCGGCGTTATCAAAGCGGCGCCACCGGGCGACATGTCCTGGACCTGACAGGGATATTCATTGCGGTTGGGCAGCATGAACCGACCGAGCACATCGATCTTTACGCGCTGAAACCGCCGACGTTCCGGCTTGGGAAATTTGCTCGCACGAGGAGGCGTCGTAGCTGCGAGGGTTGCCATGCCGCTGTCCACTGGTCGGCCAGACACGGCCGCTCTTGGCACAACGGTAAGCAACCAACCTTAAGATTAAGTTTAATGACCCTTCGCG
>JAGSYV010000154.1 GCA_018262505.1 Pseudomonadota bacterium | reverse complement strand
ACTCCACGATCCGTCCCTCGCCGCTGACGAGAGGGCTGCAACCCTCTCTCAGCGGTTCCTTTGTGCCTTATCGGCACGGATTCTCATAAGACAAGCAACTCCAGCAAAAGTGTCCGGCGGTTTTGCGTCTGGAGTTGCGTCGAGCAAAAGACAGGGCATTGGCGGTGAACCGCCAATGCCTTGGGGTTCGTGAGCACCGGAAGCGCAGAAATTGAAGCTAGATGCCCGCCCAGTAGAGCTTCGGGGCAGGCTCTGACGTCAGATGCCCACCCGGTTGACGTGGCCCATCTTGCGGCCAGGACGGCTTTCGGCCTTGCCATAGAGGTGCAGCCGTGCCCTGGGATCGGCGGTGATCGCCGCCCAGGCGTCGGCCTCGCCGCCGATCAGGTTTTCCATCACCGTCGGTGCAATGGTTTCCACCGAACCGATCGGCCAGCCGGCAATCGCCCGCACATGGTTCTCGAACTGCGAGGTCACCGCCCCATCTTCCGTCCAGTGGCCGGAGTTATGGACGCGCGGCGCGATCTCGTTGACAACGAGCCGCTCGCCCTTGTCGCCCCGCACCACGAACAGCTCGACACCCAGAACGCCGACATAATCGAGCGCATCGGCGATGCGACGGCCGAGCGCCGCCGCGGCAGCGGCCGTGTCGGCACCGATCCGCGCCGGCACCCGCGTTTCCTTCAGAATGTGGTTGGCGTGCGCGTTCTCGCCGATGTCGTAGACGGCGGCGGCGCCATCGGCGCCACGCACCACGATGGCCGACACTTCCAGGGCGAAGGGAACGAGCGCTTCGAGGATCAGGTCGGTCCCGCCGAGTTCGACAACCGCCGCCGCAAGCGCTTCCCGGCTCTCCACCTTGCGCTGGCCCTTGCCGTCGTAGCCGAAGCGGCGGGTCTTGACGATGGCCGGCAGACCGGTGACGGCGGTCGCCGCGTCAACATCGGCTACCCGGTCGATGGGGGCAAAGGCCGCTACCTCGGCGCCGGCCTTTCTGAGGAAGGTCTTCTCGACAAGTCGGTCCTGCGAGGTGACGAGCGCCAGCGCGCCGGGCCTCAGCAGGGTCCGCTCAGCGATCACCTCGGCGGCGCGGGCCGGCACATTCTCGAACTCGTAGGTGACGACGTCGCAGCGATCGGCAAAGGCGGCGAGCGCCGCCTCGTCGTCATAGGCAGCGATCGTGTGCGCCTTGGCGACATCGAAGGCCGGGCTTTCGGCGTCGGGGCAGTAAACATGAACGGAAAGGCCGAGCCGGGCAGCGGCGAGCGCCATCATACGGCCGAGCTGACCACCGCCGAGCATGCCGATCACCGAGCCGGGTGGGAGCATATCAGGCGCCATTGACGGGCTCCTCAGCAACGGCCGCTGTCTGACGGGCGCGGAAATCATCGAGCCGATTGGCCAGCGCCGCATCCGACAGCGCCAGAATGCTCGCAGCGAGCAAAGCAGCATTGATGGCGCCGGCCTTGCCGATGGCCAGCGTGCCCACCGGGATGCCGCCCGGCATCTGCACGATGGAAAGAAGGCTGTCCTGCCCCTTGAGGGCATGGCTTTCGACAGGAACGCCGAGCACCGGCAGCGGCGTCAGCGCCGCCACCATGCCAGGCAGGTGGGCCGCGCCGCCCGCACCGGCGATGATGACCTTGAAGCCCTTGTCACGCGCGCTTTTGGCAAAGCCAACCATGCGATCGGGCGTCCGGTGGGCGGAGACGATCATCGTCTTGTGCGGCACAGCCAGTATATCCAGCGTATCGGCGGCGTGCTTCATGGTCGCCCAATCGGACTGGCTGCCCATGATGATGGCGACAGGCGGCTTATCGGTCATCTCAGGAAATCCCCGGCTCGCTGCGTGATGGCCAAGGCGGTAGGGGAAATAACGGTCGCTGGCAAGCCTCGGGCGCAAATCTCCCGCCGGAAAGCAAAGTGCCCATGCCGCCTGTTTGCGACGGTCCTGCTATCCGGCCGTCGCAGGCAAGCGATCGATACGATGGAACAGCGACGACCTTTTCCAAAGATCGCGGCGTCAGGCAATGATGTCGGGAACCGTTTGATCCTCGAGTTGCTTGATCCGGTCCTTCAGCACCAGCTTGCGTTTCTTGAGGCGTTGGATCTGGATGGTATCGGCGGTGCCGAGCAACACCATCGCATCGATGGCCGCGTCGAGATCCCGGTGCTCCTGGCGGAGCCGCGCCAGCTCCAGTTGCACCTGTTCATTGGCTTCTTCCTGCCCGGTCATCCAGCAAACCCTTCGCCTCGTCCCCGCCGGCCGCCGCGCGCCGGCATTTCATGCAGTGTAACAGATCCGCGCCGCCTTTTCATGGCCCAGGCCGGAAAAGCCCCGTCTTTCGAAAGCGACAGCTTGCGATTTCCGCCTGCCCGGCAGCGCTTTCCGGGAAAGGCGAGCTAGGCCCGCCATGCCCCTCGATCCAAGGTAGGGTGGGTTTGGAAACTTAGCCAGCTTGTGGCGGTTATCCCACATTTCGCGCCGATTACCGGAGAGCCCGCGCTTTCTCCATCTTGCCGGCCTCACCGAATGTGTCTAGACAACGACAGTTGCCGCGCCTGCCATGACGGGCGCGCACCGGCAACATGATCCTCCTCGGAGACACCCACGGCCCGTCGCAAATCGGCGCCCCACTCCCCGCCGGAGCAGGACCACGCCGGGGCTCCGAATCGATACAAGCCGGCTGCGACCATGCGAACCCATCGCTCTTCCGCGCTGGGACAGGTGACGACGTAATGATCGACGATCCTCTCTTCTACCTCGCCGCCATTCCCGCCGTGGTTCTCACCGGGCTGTCGAAGGGGGGGCTCGGAGCGGCCTTCGGCCTCGCGGCGGTGCCGATCCTGGCGCTCGTCGTCTCACCGGTCCGCGCCGCCGGTCTGATGCTGCCGATCCTTCTGATCTCGGACGTGGTCGCCATGTGGTCATACCGGCGCCACTTCAGCGCCGACCTCGTGTGGCACCTGATGCCTGCCGCCGTGCTCGGTACACTGTTCGGCTGGGCCACCGCTCGCTACGTCTCCGACGATGCCCTGCGCCTAGTCGTCGGCATTCTCGCCATCACCTTCGTCGCCCGCATCTACTGGCTTGAACGGACGCACGCACGCAAGGTCGCGGCCGGCACGGCGATCGGCGAGCCGGCCCCCACCGGGAAATCGGTCCTCGGCGCGGCCATCTGGGGCACGCTCACCGGCTATACTTCCTTCGTCGCCCATGCCGGCGGCCCACCGTTTCAGACCTACGTCCAGCCCATGCGGCTCAGCCCCATGCTGTTCGCCGGCACGTCGGCCATCTTCTTCGGCGCGCTCAACATGCTGAAGGTGATCCCCTATGCCATGCTCGGCCAGTTCACCGCTGAAAACCTGCTCATGTCCGCCATTCTGGCGCCGGTGACCGTTGGCTCCACCTATGTCGGCGTGAGGCTGGTGAAGGAGATCGACGAGCGGCTTTTCTACCGAATCCTAACGATCTCGATTTGCGCCGTCGGCCTCAAATTAATTTATGACGGCGCGATGCATCTCTTTGGCTTCTGACGCGTTAATGCCGCTGAGCCACAATTCTGCCGTGTCTTCGCCGAGGTCGGCGCTTAGTTTTTTATCGGAACTTATGTTGCAGAAAGCCCGAAAGGGGCGACCGAGGAGGGAGAAAACAGATGAATATCAAGCCTCTCGGCAAACGCGACCATCGTATCGACGTCCTGCGCGCCCTGGCGCTCCTATCGATCTTCATCAACCATATTCCCGGCAACGTTCTCGAACCCTTCACTCATAAAAACTTCGGCCTGTCCGATTCCGCCGAGGCTTTCGTGCTGCTTGCCGGCGTCGCCTCGGCCTTCGCCTATTTTCCCCGCTTTCATGCCGGGACCATTGCCCTGCCGCTCGCCAAGATCGCCAAGCGCGTCGTGGTGCTCTACGTCGCCCACATCGCCTCTCTGATGGTCGGTCTCGGCATTTTCTGCTTTGCGCTGCAGCGCTGGGGCATGCCCATTCTTGATACGCCGCTCAACATAGACGCCATCTATGCCGAGCCGACCAAGGCTCTCATCGGCATACCCCTGATGACGCAGCAGATCGGCTACCACAACATTCTGCCCCTTTATGTCTGCCTGTTGATCTTCTTGCCGGTACTGATGGCGGTGGCCCGCTTCTTCGGCCTCGGCGCCATGCTGGCAACGTCTATCGCCATTTACGCCGCCGCTCATGTTTTCGCGCTCAACATGCCGAGCTATCCGAGCACCGGTGGCTGGTTCTTCAATCCCTTCACCTGGCAGTTGATCTTCGGCGTCGGTTTTTTCGCCGGTGTCCGCGTGTTGCGCGGAGAAACGCCCGTGCCCTTCTACCGGCCGCTCTGGTGGCTGGCGCTCGCCTACCTGATCGCCGCCTGCATCTACCACCGTTACAATCTCTATGGCAGCATACCCAACGTCAGCTGGCTGCCCGTCAACTTCCAGATCAACGAAAAGCCGTGGGTGGCGCTGCCCCGCCTCCTGCACATCCTGTCGCTCGCCTATGTGATCGGCCATAGCCGGTTTATCATGGGTTGGCTGGGGCGCCTGTCGCCGAACGGCGTGCTATCGCGCATCGGCCGCAATTCCCTGCCTGTGTTCTGGCTGGGGACGGCCTTGTCGGTGGTCGGTCAGGTGGTGCTGTTCGCCGACCAGCCCGGTCCGGCCGAACAGGTCGCCTTCATCGCCCTCGGCATCACCGCCCAAGCCGCGCTTGCCTATTTCCTCGATTATCTGGGCAATGCCGGCAAAGCGAAAGCCAAGGCCAATCCCAACACGGCGTCGGTAACCGTCGGCCAAGAGCAGATGGCCGGCCCCAAAGACGCGGTGACCGCCTGACAGGGCGGCCGCTTCCGTGGCGTTAGCCGGATTAAGGTGTTCCGAACCAGTTTGTCCTTAGTGCAGGACCTTGGCGTCGGTCGACAATTTAACGATCTCGTCCTTCAGGGCCAGTTTTTGCCGCTTCAATTCGCGCAGTGTCGTGCCGTCCATACTCGGGTGCTGGCTAGCCTCGTCGAGTTCACGCTCGAGAGCGGCGTGACGGCGTTCAAGTTCTGCAATATGCGACTGAACAGACATTCGGGCCTCCTTGCTGTGGGCTAAGCCTCAACACGCTCATCGTGTCACAATTTTGAAATGAAGTCGATGGGGCCGCCTTTCAAGATGGCGGCGCCTTATCGATAAATTGCGTGCAGGCCATTAGTCTTTGTGGATAATTGCGCAACCAGGCGGTGTATTCGCCATTCATTGCGACGTCGACCAACGTCGCAACGAGCAATGGGAAAGGGCGCCTTCGGTGCTCCAAAGCCGGATGCGTCCGACAGACCCTCGGCCGGAAACCCGGCTCAAGGCATCTCTCTTCTCAACCAATCCCCCAATTTTCACTGATATGACATCGCGGTATGGGACTGTCGCAAGCCGCGCTGGTCACTCGTCCGCTATGAGGTGAATATGCGCGCCGGGAGAATTTCCATCCTGCTTCTCGCCACGGGGCTAGCCGTCACGGCGCCCCCGGCCGGGGCCGTCGTCATTCTCGATTCCACCTGGGCACGGGAAGGTGGCCAGCCGGGCCAGGAAGCGGCCGGGTTCGGCGCCGCCTTGCGGCTTGCCGCCGCGCCGCAGTTCCGCGCCGTACTGGCGCTATCGACCGATGGCGAATCCTGGGGCGAGGCCTCCGGCACCTGGCTGGGCAACAAGGATGGCCACGCCTACATCCTGTCGGCCGCGCATATTTTCGACTTCCCGCCGACCACCGACCAGTATGTGCTGCGCACGCCGGATGGCGAAACGCTCGGCATCGATCGGGTCTGGGTCCTGCCGGAATGGAATGGCGACCCCAATACCCGTGCCGGCTACGATCTCACCATCCTCCGTCTTGAGGACGAGATCGACGATGCCGGGCCGCAGCCGGTGCTCTACACCGGTGCGGGCGAAGCGGGAAAGCTGATCACCTTCGTGGGATACGGCAGCCGCGGCATCGGCTCCTCGGGCGAAAAGGAAGAGTATTACGAGGGGGCCGACAAGGCGGCGGCGCAAGGCGTGGTCGACAGTTGGGAAGAGCTGGTGCGACCGCCGGTCGATGGCGAGGAAGCCGGCAACGAACTCGGCGTCTTCCTGCCCAACGAAGATGGGTCGATCGAAAATTCGCTGGGCGGCTCCAACCGGCCGGCGACGCCGCTGGTCGGTCTGCTCGGCTCGGGCGACAGCGGTGGCTCCGCATGGATGAAGACCAAGGCCGATTGGCTACTGGTCGGCGTCAACTCCAACGGCACCGGCGAGGCGGCCTATGGCGAGACGTCCTGGTTCTGCCGCGTGTCGCCCCACCGCAAATGGATCGCCTCGATCTTTCCCGGCACCCGATTCTCACCACCCTGATTGTCCGTAAGCAAAACGGCCGCCCCGGGGGACGGCCGCTCAAACATCGCTCGCGCGATAATCAGAGATCGTCGTCCTCTTCGGGCTTCGGACCGGAAAGCGCGTTGAGCTTGGCAAACACCGCCTCGGCGTCGAGTTCCTCGTCGTCGCGCGACGGAGCGCGGAAGCCGGTGAGTGCGTCGGGCGACGTCGTCTCCTCGACCGGCAAAAGCGTCTGCGTCAGCACCTTTTCCGGCGACACCTTGCCCGCCTTCTCGACCTCCATGTCCAGCTCGATCTGCGAGCAGAGGCCGAGGGTCACCGGATCGGACGGCGTCAGGTTGGCGGAATTCCAGTGGGTGCGGTCGCGGATCTGGGCGATCGTCGTCTTGGTGGTGCCGACGAGGCGCATGATCTGCGCGTCCTTGAGCTCGGGATGGTTGCGCACCAGCCAGAGAATGGCGTTCGGCCGGTCCTGGCGGCGCGACACCGGCGTATAACGCGGGCCACGGCGCTTGGCCTCGGGCACGCGCACCTTGGGGTCGAGCAGCTTCAGGCGGATCGAGGCATCCTTTTCCGCCCGCTCGATATCATCGCGGCTGAGCTGGCCGGTCAGGATAGGATCGAGGCCTTTGATGCCCTGGGCTGCCTCGCCGTCGGCGATGGCTTTGACCTCAAGGGCATGCAGCTTGCAGAAGGCGGCGATCTGCTCGAACGACAGGGCCGTATTCTCGACCAGCCAGACGGCGGTTGCCTTGGGCATCAACGGGGTCGACATCGATAAATCCTCTTCGCTGGTCCACCGGTTCCCACCGGCGGCCCTCCGTCTCGTATCACGATGACTGGGGAATGACCTCTATATACAGATCACGCCCCTGTTCTGCAATCGAGCGAGTGAAGCGAATTTGACATTTGCCGCCCGAAAGACATCGGCGTCGCAAGGAGTGTCAAATTCGACAAGTCCACTCAAAACAACAGACGCCAACGCGCGCGATGCTTTAGCCGAATGTTAGCACGATCTTGCCGACATGGTCGGCTTCGAGGTGAGCATGGGCTTCCGCCGCCTTCTCGAACGGCAGCACCTGATCGATCACCGGCGCGACGGTGCCGGCGGCAAGCAGCGGCCACACCTTGTCGCGGAGCGCGGCGGCGATGGCTGCCTTGAAGGTCGCTTCACGTGGCCTCAGCGTCGAGCCGGTATGGACCAGCCGCTTCTGCATCAGCCTGGCAAAATTGGCCGAGGCCTTCGCGCCGCCCAGAAAGGCGATCTGAACGATGCGGCCATCGACAGCGGCCAATTCGTAGTTCCGGTCGATATAGTCGCCGCCCACCATGTCCAGAATGACGTCGACGCCTCGCTCCTCCGTCGCCGCCTTGAGCACCGCGACAAAGTCTTCCGTGCGGTAGTTGACGGCAATTTCGGCGCCGAGCTGTCGGCAAGCCTCGCACTTGTCGGCACTGCCGGCTGTGGCGAAGACGCGCGCACCGAAGGCGCGAGCCAGCTGGATCGCCGTGGTGCCGATGCCCGACGTGCCGCCGTGGACGAGGAAGCTTTCGCCGGCCTCAAGGCGTCCCCGATCGAACACGTTGGACCAGACGGTGAAGAAGGTCTCCGGCAGGGCTGCCGCCCGCACGGCATCGTAGCCAGCCGGCCACGGCAGGCAACTGCCAGCCGGCGCCGCGCAATATTGGGCATAGCCGCCGCCGGCCACCAGGGCCGTCACCTTGTCGCTGACCGAAAGTCCACGCACATCGGCCCCAACCGCCGCGACGCGACCTGCCACCTCGAGACCGGGGATATCCGATGCGCCGGGCGGTGGCGGATAGACGCCCTGGCGTTGCAGCGCGTCCGGCCGATTGACACCCGCCGCCTCGACCGCGATCAGCACGCCGTCGGCGGGCAAGGCGGGCAATGGCCGTCGCACCGGCTGCAACACCTCCGGCCCGCCGGGATGGGAGATTTCAATCGCCAGCATATCCTGGGGTAACGCGGCCATGATGGTGTCCTCCTTGTCCGCCCGGGCGAATCTCAAACCTGAGAGTCTTGCCAGACTATCCCCTCTTCGCCGACTTGACACGCCGGCCGGGGGAGCCTTCACTTCGCTGTGTCACAATGAGGAGAAAGCCCGATGATCAACGATGACGATCGGCCTCAGCCGCCGCCCGCCCATGTCGTCGGCCAGGATCTGTCGCGCCTGTCCGTGGCCGAACTGCGCACCCGCATCGACCTCTTGCACGCCGAGATCGGCCGGATCGAGGAAGTCCTTCGCCTCAAGGACGATGTCCGCTCCGCCGCCGACTCCCTGTTCAAGTTCTGAGGCGGTTGGCTAACGGAATCCATGGAAACATATTCATTGTTAAGCGATTGTTTACCAGTTTCGTTTATCAAGAAGGTGATCCGCACGGTTGGATCGTGAGTGGCTCTTGTCACTCTTTTGACGCCTCCCTGTTTAAACTTTTGAAGGGCCGCCGCTGGCGGCCTTCTTTTTTGCCGGCCGCCTCGCCATGCGCCCGCTCGGATTTGCCGAGACTCTCCCCCCGCTTTGCGTTAACCTTTCCTTTACGTCCAGGCTGGTTCCGGTCCGCCGTGGCATGCCTGTTGCGACCTTCATCGCAAAATCGGACGACCGTACCGGAAGGGGACTTCCTCTCCCTCTGGGGATTGCGGGGAAGAGAGGCGGCACCCGCCAGCTTTTCCTTTGCGATGGCGCTTCCGCGGTCCAGTTCAAGGGCGGCGGAGCCGGCCGGGCCGATCGTCCGAGCGTCTGGTGCAGAGGTGGCGTGATGAGTGATTTTTTCGGTAGGTCCCATTCCGGTACGGAAGCCATCGCCTTCGGCGCGCGAGCGCTCAATTCGGAGCTGTTCCGCGAGCTGTTCCGCGAGGGCATGGCGCTGGTCGAGGAGACGGCCAGCTATCTCGATGGCGACGGCCGCACCGAAAGCCGCGCGCTCGGCCGCGCCGCCACGTTGGCCTATTCCACCGAGTCGATGCGCCTCACCACGCGCCTGATGCAGATCGCCTCCTGGCTTCTCATGCAGCGCGCCGTCAATGAGGGCGAGATGTCCTCCGAACAGGCGCGCAGCGAGAAGAACAAGGTCCGTCTCGATTTCCAGCCGCCGGTGATGTCCGGCCCGCTGTGGAGCGAGCTGCCGGAAAAGCTTCGCTCGATCATCGAGCGCACCGATCGGCTGCATGAGCGCATCGTCCATATGGACAAGGCAATCTACGAGGCCGCCGTCGAACCGGCCGCCAACCTGGTCGCCCGGGATCTCGACCGCCTCGCCAGCGCTTTCGGCGCCCGCCGCATCGACGGCTGAACATCTTCGACCCCGCCTGTCGGCTCCGAAAGGAGCCGGCGGCAGCCATATCGCGGACCTCCTCCACCGACCAAAGCAAAAAACCCCGGCGAGCTGAACTCGCCGGGGTTTTTCATATCTGTGCTGTCACCAAAATTACTTGGTGGAGAACAGGCCACCGAACTTGGAGTTGAAGCGCGACAGACGGCCGCCGCGATCCATCAGCTGCTGCTGGCCACCGGTCCAGGCCGGATGCACCTTCGGGTCGATGTCGAGGTTGAGCGTCGCGTCCTTCGCGCCGTAGCACGAACGGGTGACGAACTCGGTACCATCGGTCATGACGACCTTGATATCGTGATAGTCGGGATGAATGCCCTGCTTCATCTTTTCGGTCCTTTCCGGCGTCGCGAGGACGCATCAGTGACGCCGGCCATGTCGGGGCGCCCGGGTGGAATATCGGCCTTGCGGCGGTTCATCAGAGGAACGAGCCGCCCCGAGGAATGTCTCGGGCGGCTCGTCTCCGGTCCACCGCGTGGCCCGGTCGGGCGCCTCTATAGCGCAAAGGCTCGGCGCGAACAAGCACCGAGGACGCGCAGGAGCGCTTTTCGCGCCGGTTTGCGACGCTTGCCGTCAGTCGGCATTAACCAGGGTCGGCAACTGCTCGCGGGCCATGGCTTTCATGGCCTCCTGCACCTTCTCGAAGGCGCGCACCTCGATTTGGCGGACGCGCTCTCGACTGACGCCGAACTCGGTGGAAAGATCTTCCAGCGTCATCGGATCCTCGGCGAGCCGTCGTGCCTCGAAAATGCGGCGCTCGCGCGCGTTGAGCACGCCGAGCGCCCGTTTCAGCATGGCGCGGCGCTGATCGAGCTCCTCGGTCTCGGCCATCACCGTTTCCTGGTCGTCGCGATCATCGACCAGCCAATCCTGCCACTCGCCGCTTTCGCTGTCCGAACGCAGCGGCGAATTGAGCGAGGCGTCACCGGACAAGCGCCGGTTCATGGAAACGACGTCTTCCTTGGTCACGCCGAGCTTGGTGGCGATGGCGTCCACCTGGTCGGGCTTGAGGTCGCCGTCACCGAGCGCCTGCAACTGGCTCTTGGCCTTGCGAAGATTGAAGAACAGCCGCTTCTGATTGGCCGTCGTGCCCATTTTGACCAACGACCACGACCGCAGGATATACTCCTGGATCGCCGCCTTGATCCACCACATGGCATAGGTGGCGAGACGGAACCCCTTGTCGGGCTCGAAGCGCTTGACCGCCTGCATCAGACCGACGTTGCCTTCGGAAATGACCTCGCCGATCGGCAGGCCATAGCCGCGATAGCCCATGGCGATCTTGGCAACGAGGCGCAGGTGCGAGGTTACGAGCTTCTGGGCAGCGTCGCGATCGCCATAGTCCGCATAGCGCTTGGCCAGCATGTATTCTTCCTGCGGCTCAAGCATCGGAAAGCGGCGAATCTCGTCGAGATAGCGGCTAAGACCACCTTCTCCCGCGGCGATCATCGGCAATGTGGTACGGGCCATCGAGCACCCCCCTTAACTTAGTAGGACCGCTCCCGGACGGACACGGTATCCCCTCCGGTGCCCTGCCCTGCAAGCGCACCGACTGCCCAATATAGGAACGATCCCGGCAATTTCATGAGAAACGTGTGAAAAAGCCTAAAGTTCCCGGAAGGCCGCCACCAAGTTTGCCATATCCGGCGGCAATTCGCTTTCAAAATGTAAGAGTTCACCGGTGACCGGATGTTCGAAGGCGATCAGGAAGGCATGCAGCGCCTGGCGCCAGAAGGTATGCACGGCCGACTTGGCCGCGTCCGGCAGCCGATTGGCCTTGGTGAGGAAGTGCGCGCCGTAGACCATATCGCCCACCAACGGATGGCCGGCGGCCGTCAGATGCACGCGGATCTGGTGCGTCCGCCCCGTTTCGAGGTGGCATTCGACGAGCGAGGCAACGGCGCCGCGCCCCGACTCGGCCGGAAAGCGCTCCACGACCTCGTAATGGGTGATCGCCTCCTTGCCGCTGCCGCCCCGGACGATGGCCATCTTGGTACGATCGGACGGCGACCGGCCGAGCGGCGCGTCGATGGTGCCCCGATATGGATCCGGACTGCCCCAGACGAGCGCCAGATAGCCACGCTCGAGCGGCCCGGTGCGACCATGGTCGGCGAACTGTGCGGCGAGGCCGGCATGCGCACGGTCGGTCTTGGCCACCACCATCAGGCCGGTGGTGCCTTTGTCGAGGCGATGAACGATGCCCGGTCGACGGACGCCACCAATGCCGGAAAGGCTGTCGCCGCAATGGGCGATCAGCGCATTGACCAGCGTGCCGGTCCAGTTGCCGGCTGCCGGATGCACCACCAGGCCAGCCGGCTTGTCGATGACGATCAGCTCGTCGTCCTCGTAGACGACGTCGAGCGGAATGTTCTCGCCTTTCGGCTCGGCCTCCTCGGCCGGCGGCACCACGACGGCAAGCGCCAGATTGCCCATCAGCTTTCCGGACGCGTCGGTGACGACGGCACCGTCGACGGACACCGCCCCCGCTTCGATCAACGCTTTGAGGCGCGACCGGCTGATGTCGGGAAAGGCGTCGGCGACCAGCTTGTCGAACCGCGTCTTCACCACCACCTCGACGGTGGCCGTGCGCGTCTCGCCAGACTCGTCTTCCAGGCCGATATCGTCCTCGTCTGCCATCGCTACCCCTAACGCGCCCGCCCGAAAAGTGGAGAGACTTTTCGCAAGAGCGGATGCATGAAAACAATCGACCGGGCAAAGGCGATTCAAGGAATGACCACTTGCTCCGGGCGGCGCGTCGACAAACCGCGCCGGATTCGCTAAACGCCGCCTATCGCAGAAATCCGCGCTGAAGGAAAGCATCATGACAGGGCCGATCGACGAAGACCGCGAGGCGCCGCTCGATCCGGCCATCGCCCGGGTACAGGCCCGCCTCAGGACCATGATGCTGATTGCCGCCGGCACGCTCGGCATTGGCCTGATGGCGGTCTTCATTGCCATCGCCTTCCGCGTGACGCGAAGCGGCGGCGAAACACCGCCGGCTGGCGCGCCCTTCCAGACCTTGGTCGAGGTGGTCACGCCCGGCACCATCGTCGGCACCCAGGTCGAGGCCGACCGTCTGTCGCTGACCATCGACGGCCCCGAAGGCAAGGTGATCGAGATTCACCATCTGCCGTCCGGCAAACTGGTTGGTCGCGCCGTGCTGCTGGCGAAGTAGCGCCACGACTTGAAGCCGGCAACGCCCTCCCTCGCTTCATGCGAGTTCCAAGTCCGGGACGGCCCGGCCCGACCGAAAGGAGGGCCGCCATGGCCTGGATCTATCTGCTGATCGCCGGACTGCTGGAAGTCGTGTGGGCCTACAGCATGAAGCTGTCGAGCCAAGCCTGACACGACACCGGCGCCGCGCATTTAAGCGCCGGGGTCGCTGGTTATTCTCCCCAGGCCGCGAAGGCGTCGGCGAACGCCTTCTCACCGGGCGCGCCCTTCTCGAAGGTGAGAATGGCACGACGACGGTTGCCATAGCGGATCGGGATGTCGATCCACGGCCGATCCTTCAGCAACTGGATGTTGCGCGACATGTCCTGCTCAAGGCCGGACAGCGCCAGCCAGAACAGACTGTCGGACACCTTGGCCACGGCACCGTTGATGGTGTCGCCGCGCGCCTCCTCGGTCTGCTTGGCGATCATGCCGGGAGCCGCGTCGATGAACTTGCCGGGGAAGGACGGCGGCACGTCGAAGGAGAATTCGACAATGTGGCTGGCCGGCAGGGCCTGATCGTCATTCTTGTGAATGGACAGGCGCATCTTGAGACCGAGTTCGGGGATCTCTATGTCACCCCGGATTTGCGGCACGGGCTTGTCGCCGGGCAGGGCCGGTTCGTTGACGAAGGCCCAGACAACCCTGCCGTCGAGCTTGGTGCCGGGAGCGCCGGGGATGGGCTCTTCATAGAGGATGGCCCGTTGGGCAACGCCGATCGCCTCGCTGGGCGAGGCGACCGCCGGCGGGGTCGAGGCGGCGGCAGCCGGCGCAGCGGGCGCCGCCAGAACCGGGCCGGTGTCAGTTGGCGGCGGCGTCTGGGTCGGCGCTGACGGCGCCATGGCCATTGCGCCGGGCGCCGGCGGCAGATCGGGATCGACGGCGGCCGGTGCGGGGACCGCCTGCGTCTGCACCGCCACGGCATCCGGGGCGACAGGCGCCGCCGGCGTCTCGCCTTCGGCCGGCAGACGGTCGAGAATCTTGGGAGCAAGCCCGTCGTCGCCGGTCGTCGCCGCGTTGCTCTCGGTCTGTGGCTGACCCGCGATCAGCCCTGACAGCCTGTCACGATAGGCAAAAACGGCGCTGGCGAGCGCGACCACAACGATCACGGCGAGCCCGATCAGCAGCAAGCGGCCACGGCGCCCCGCCCCGGCGCCATCTTCCGGCCACGGCAGCGTCGCCGTCTCGCGTTGGGGCTGCAACCGCTCCGGCGCAAGCTTGTCCGCTGTTCCAAGAACAGGCGGTTCCTGGCGCGTACCAGCTGGACGGGCATTGCCAAGGCCGGGCTCGACCTTCTCGGCGACGGGCTCATCGACCTCGTCGACCTCGTTCATGGCATGACGCGCGGCGCGCAGCGCGGTGGACGATGCCTCCCCCAGCGAATCGGCCTGCTTCAACGTTCGCGAAAGGGCACTGACGCCAACGCCGATACGCGGCTCGCCATGCTCGTCCGGCAGGCGGGCGGTCGGCAGCCTCGGCCGTTCGGTCGGCAAACTCGTCGGCGGCCGGGGCGCATCTCGGTCGGACGGCTCGGCACGGGCGGGGGCGCTGCCGCGCGCCGACAGCGGCTCGATGTGCCGAAACGGATTCATATCCGGCGGCGCCAACGGTTCGATGTGGCGGAACGGATTCATGTCCGGCGCGGCGAGCGAGGCCAGCCCGCCCTTGCGGGCCGGGGCGGCCGGTTCCTCGCGCCTGGGTTCGGAGCGCGGCTCCGGCTCGGCATGGGACGCGGGCTCTTCCGCGGCCGGCGGCACCACCTTGACGGGGGGCGGCGCTGCAGGGGCGTGCTCCGCGCCGGTCGAAGCCTGGTGGCGACAGCGGCGGATTATACGAGCTGAGCTGGCGGAGGAGCGCGACCCGAGCCTTCTCGTAGACGGCGCGCCGCGCCTCGCCCGAGCCTGACGGCAGCGAGGAAATGGCACGCTTCAATACGGGATAGTAGTCGGCCATGTACCGCATCTCTCGGCTTGGCGCCCCGCCTTCAGGCGGAACGCTGTTTCGATAGGACACCCGGCGGCGAGCCTTGCGATGGCGGCCGGGCTTTTTTGCGGCGGGAAGGCCAGCAAAACGTGGTGAATCACTTAATCCTGAAACGGATCACGCACAAGAATCGTGTCGAGCCGATCGGGACTGGTGGACAACATAGCCACGGGCGCGCCGATCAACTCCTCGATATGGCGCACATACTTGACGGCCTGCGCCGGCAGCTCGGCCCAGGAGCGGGCACCCGCCGTCGATTCCTTCCAGCCTTCCATGGTCTCGTAGATCGGCTTCACCCGCGTCTGCTCTTCCTGATTGGCAGGCAGGTAGTCGAGGGTACGGCCATCGATCTCGTAGCCGATGCAGACCTTGATCTCGTCGAGGCCGTCGAGCACGTCGAGCTTGGTCAGCGCGATGCCGTTGATGCCCGAGGTGACCACCATCTGCCGCACCAGCACGGCGTCGAACCAGCCGCAGCGGCGCTTGCGACCGGTGACGGTGCCGAATTCCTTGCCACGCTGTCCCAGGAAATCGCCGACTTCGTCGAACAGCTCGGTCGGGAACGGCCCGGAACCGACGCGCGTCGTATAGGCCTTGGTGATGCCGAGCACGTAGTCGAGCGCGCCCGGACCCACGCCGGAACCGGCGGCCGCCTGGCCGGCCATGGTGTTGGAGCCAGTGACGAAGGGATAGGTGCCGTGGTCGTTGTCGAGCAGCGCGCCCTGGGCACCCTCGAACAGGATGCGGGACCCCGCCTTGCGCTTCTCGTCGAGCAGCCGCCAGGTGACGTCCATGTAGGGCAGGATGAAATCGGCCACCGACATCAGCTCGTCGCGGATGGTCTCGGGCGCGATCTCCGACTGGCCGAGGCCACGGCGAAGCGGATTGTGATGGGCGAGCAGCCGCTCGATGCGGTTGTTCAGTGTCTCGGGATGAGCGAGGTCGACGAGGCGGATGGCGCGACGGCCGACCTTGTCCTCATAGGCGGGGCCAATGCCGCGCTTGGTGGTGCCGATTCGGGTCGTCGGCGAAGCGGCGTTCTCGCGCAGCTCGTCGAGTTCCTGATGAATGGACAGGATCAGCGTGGCATTTTCGGCAATGCGCAGGTTGTCCGGGCTGATCTTGACGCCTTGCTCGCGGATGCGCGTCACTTCGTTGACGAAGGCGCGCGGATCGACGACGACGCCGTTGCCGATGATGGAAAGCTTGCCCGGACGGGCGACACCGGAGGGCAGCAGCGACAGCTTGTAGGAAATGCCGTCGATCACCAGCGTGTGGCCGGCATTATGACCGCCCTGGAAGCGGACGACCACGTCGGCCCGCTCGGACAGCCAGTCGACGATCTTGCCTTTGCCTTCGTCTCCCCACTGGGAGCCGACCACCACTACGTTCGCCATTGAAAAGGTCCCGTCGTTCAAGTGTCAGACCTTTCCGCGCCGCGCCGCCGCTGGCAGCACGCACACGGAAAGCCCCGATGCTTTGGGCACCGGGGCTTGACCGACTATAACGGTCCCCGCCTCTCAATGAAAGCCGCGATGTCGGAAAACTGCCGTTTATCCGGAAGCCGGCGTACCGGATTGCCAGAAAGAGACGTGCGAGGCTCGCCGGGAGGCTTTAGGAAAGGTTAGTAAGAAGTCGGCAAGAGGTGTTTCGTGGCTGATGGCAGTTTGTGGTCTCGTCTCTACAGCCAACCCTACCTGCTCCTGGTGCTGTCCCCCCTCTTCTGGGCCGGCAACACCGTGGCAAGCCGCCTCGCCATCGGCGAAGTGTCGCCCATGGCGCTCACCACCTACCGCTGGCTGGGTGTCCTGCTGCTGCTCGTCCTGTTCGCCCGCAAACCCATCGTTGCCGAATGGGCGGTGATGAAGGGCCGCCTGCCATATATTCTGGCGATGGGCGCGCTCGGCTTCACTTTTTTCAATGCCTTCTATTACGTTGCCGCCCATTTCACCTCGGCGGTCAACATCGGCATCATTCAAGGCGCCCTGCCCGGCCTCGTCTTCGTCTTCGCCTACCTGATCGTTGGCACGCGGGCCGGCTCGGGCCAACTGGCCGGTATGACGACGACGCTCGTCGGCGTCGGTGTCATCGCCATCAAGGGCGATGTCAATACGCTCGCCTCGCTCGACTTCAACGTCGGCGACCTGATGATGCTCGGCGCCTGCGTCGTCTATGCCCTCTATACCGTATTGCTGCCGCGCCGGCCCAAGATCACCGGCCTGTCTTTCTTCGCCGGCCTGTCGGTTGCTGCCTTCCTGACCTCGCTGCCCTTCCTCGCCGTGGAAATCGCCATGGGGCAATATGTGGCCCCGACGCCCTTCGGCTGGTTGGTGGTGGCCTATTGCGCCGTCTTCCCGTCGGTAATCTCGCAGATCTTCTTCGTGCGCGGCGTCGAGCTGGTCGGGCCGGGCCGGGCGGGGGTGTTCATCAACCTCATCCCGGTCTTCGCCTCGGCGCTCGCCGTGCTGGTGCTCCACGAGAGCTTCCACGTCTATCACGCGCTGGCGCTGGCCCTCGTGCTCGGCGGCATCTTCTGGGCGGAGTGGAGCAAGCGCGGCAGGGTAGCCGCCTGAACGGCGACCTTTATTGGCGGAGCGTCAGCGTCGCGGTCACGCTGCTGTCGGTGTAGTCGCCACCCGCCGTGTCGGAGCGGACGATCTTGTGCTCGCCATCGAGACCAAGCTCCACCGTCCGGTTCAGCTTGTAGCCGACGCCGGCTTTCAGCGTCGTGGTCGTCACCTGATGGTCTATGCCGGCATAGTCTTCCAGCGTCAGTTCGCCGCCGGTCACCACGAAGGCGTTCGGCGTCAGCGCGTAGGTCACCGTCAGTTCGCCGGTGCGCTTGAGCACGCCCGAGGCGCCAGCCGCCGATGTCGGCGCGAAACTGGTCGAGGCGATCCCCGTCAGGCGCAACAACTCGCTGGGATCCCAGGTCAGCGAGGCTGAGCCGATCACACCGGAAATATCGGAAAGCGCGTCCTCCTTGAGCCACTCGTAGCCATAGCCGAGGGCGACCTCGCCGGTAACGTCGTCGCGGGCCAGGGAGAGACCGACCTTGGCCTCGCCACCGACACCGCTGCGGCTGAGACCATCGCCGGCAGCCGGCCGGTCGAAAGTGCGCCCGAAGGCGCCAAGCTCCACGAAAGGCTGCATGACGGCGCCGCTGTCGAGCGACAGGCGCAGCGACGAGGAAAGATCTGTATTGTCGAGCGTCGTGTCGGTCTCGTTCACGGTGCGATCGATGCCGATGCCCGTCTTGAGGCCAACGAGGCCGCCGAACCGCTCGTAGCCCAGCGTGCCGGAGAAGGTGTTCTCCTTGCCGTCGCCGGACGTATCGTCGCGCAGCGTCCAGCCGGCCGACGTCGTGAGACGATCGGCGTCGCTGAGGTCGAAGCGGCCGGCAATGTTCGCATCGCCTTCGGGCAGTTTCTCGTCGATGCCCGACAGCGAGCGGCGATAGGCGCCGCCAAGACGCATTTCCAGGCTGTTGCGCTCCCAGTCGGAGCGGGCCGCGATCTGCCCGGTCGAGCGAAGGAAGGTTTCGTTGCCCTCCACCGAGTGATGGCGAACGCCAAGGCCGGTCGAGGTGGTCGTATTGAGGATGAAGCTGCCGAGGCGAAGACCGAGCGGCTCGTATTCGGCCCGGGCATCCGTCTCGCGCGTAACGGGCGGCAGGCTCGGCGCCACCGCCGGCAGCTTGGCCGACAGGCTGGGCGGCACCGGCCGAACGACTGTTCTGAGTTCGGGCGTCGAAAGGCTGGAGCGCAGGGCGGGAATGGCAAATTCGGCCGCTTGGGGCTTGGCAGTCGTCGCTTCTGTCTCGCCGAGGGACGGGTCGGCCGCCGTGTTGGCGGGCTTGTCAGGCAGGGTGGTTTTGAGCGCCGGCACGACGTTCGGATCGTCGGCCTCCTGCGCGTAGGACGGCACGGCGAGGAGAACGGACGCCATCGTCAGAGCCCGAAAGGTCTGCCGCCGATGCACGCCCCGCCTCCGTCGCCGCGCTCACCGCCCCGAGCGGTGTCCAGTGTTGACGAAGAGTAAAGGGAGATGGTTAACGAGTCGTTAGGTGCCTGTCCGACAATACGCCGCCGGGCAATGGCGTCAGTTGCCGGGCTCGGGCTCGACCAGGAAACGGCCGTCGCGGTGGCCGACGATGCGCACCCGCGCACCGGTCGGCAGATCCGGCCCATCCGCCCGCCAGATGGTGTCGTCGAGGCGGATATGGCCGGATCCGCCCTCGATGGCCCGATCGACCACCGCCAAGCGGCCAACCTGCCGGCCAAGCCGGTCGTTGGCAAAGCCGTCGCCCTCCTTGGATGCCCGTCCGTAGAAGCGCCGGCCAACCAGCACGGCCGCCGCCGACAACAGGACGAACAGCACCGACTCCACCTGCCAACTCATGGCAATGGTCAGAGCCATAAGACCGACGACCAGTGCCGCCGCGCCGAACCAGATGAAGAAGGTACCGGGCACCACCACCTCGATGCCGGCAAGCAACAGCGCCAGAAGCAGCCATGACCATGGCCCAAGATAGACGATCAGTCCTTCGAGAAGGCCCATGATGTGTCCTTCCCTCAACCGCCAACCGGCGGCACGGCGCCACGCCGACGCGGCGAGGTATCGGCCGGGCCGCCCCGCGAGTCGTCATCGCTGAAGGCGGCGCGGGCCAGTTCGGCGATGCCGCCCAGCGAACCGAGCAAGGCCGTCGCCTCCATCGGCAGCATCAGGATCTTCTGGTTGGGCGAATGGGCGAACTGGCTGAGCGCCTGGGTGTACTTGTCGGCGATGAAGTAGTTGAGCGCCTGCACGTCGCCACTCGCCACCGCGTCGGACACCAGCGTCGTCGCCTTGGCCTCGGCCTCGGCGAGACGTTCGCGCGCCTCGGCGTCGCGGAAGGCGGCCTCGCGCCGCCCCTCGGCCTGCAGCACCTGCGCCTGCTTCTCGCCCTCGGCCTTCAGGATGGCCGACTGGCGCGCGCCCTCGGCTTCGAGAATCTGGGCGCGCTTCTCGCGTTCCGCCTTCATCTGCCGGGCCATGGAAGCGACGAGATCGGCGGGCGGGTTGATGTCCTTGATTTCGACGCGGGTGATCTTGACGCCCCAGGCCTCGGTTGCCGCGTCGACGACACGCAACAGGCGGGCGTTGATCTCATCACGGTTCGACAAGAGATTGTCGAGATCCATCGAGCCCATCACCGTTCGGATGTTGGTCATGGTGATGTTGAGAATGGCGCGCTGCAGATTGGAGATCTCATAAGCCGCGCGCGCTGCGTCGAGCACCTGGTAGAAGGCGACGCCGTCCACCGTGCAGGTGGCGTTGTCGCGGGTGATGATCTCCTGGCTCGGGACGTCCAGCACCTGCTCCATGCGGTTGAGCTTGGCACCGACACGATCGAAGAACGGAACGATCAGGTTGAGTCCGGGCTGAAGCGTTCGCGTGTAGCGACCGAAGCGTTCCACCGTCCAGTTGTAACCTTGCGGCACCTGCTTGATGCCGGCGAACAGGACGATGATGGCGAACAGCACCAGCGCGATAATGGCGATGTCGCCGCCACCCAAAAAGACGTTCATGACGAGCCTCCCGAAAATGCCCAGCGAGTCTAGGCATTTCCGAGGAGGATATCAAATGGTGAGCCGTGCTGACGGACATCTCGAAGCCGCGTGGGCGGCTTCCGGCGCCAACGGGCGCCCGCGCGGGAAGCGCGGAAGCCAAGAACCGGCGGCCCGCCGGCGATTGCGGCGGATAAAGCAACCGCCAGTGGCGATTGCCGACTTAAGCGGCAACCGTCGCGGGCTGGACAGGAATGAGCCGGCCCGTCGGCCGAAGCACGCCCTCGGCACCATCGAGCGCGCCCGAGACGAGTTCGAGACCGAGAAAGCGAGCCCGCTCGAAGGGACCGGGCATGGCGAGCTTCTGCATGCCGCGCGTCGAGAAACCGAAGCGCCGGTAATAAGGCTCGTCACCCACCAAAACGACGGCGCCGTGGCCGAACGCCCGCGCCCGATCGGCGGCAAGCCGCATCAGCGCGGCGCCAATGCCAGCGCCCCGGTACTCGTCGTCGACGGCGAGCGGCCCGAGCAGCAGCAGCGGTATTCGTCCGGCCGTTGCATCCCACAGGCGCACGCTGCCGACGAGACGATCGCCGTCACGAGCAACCAGCGCCAAACCTTCGGAAGGGAGACGCCCCGAGCGAATCTTCTCCGACGATTTACGAAAGCGGGCCGGGCCGAAGGCGCGGTCGAGCAGCATTTCACGGGCGAAAACGTCACCCGTCTGTTCATTCATGTAAGCGATCATCGAGGCAACCCCGTCACCCGTCGCTGCCGGCGGGGCGATGAAGTCACAAAAGGAGCCGGTCGGAGACAAACCGCCCGGAGTGAACTCAGATCACGTAGGACTTGAGCGGCGAGAAGCCGTTGAAGGCCACCGCCGAATAGGTCGTCGTGTAGGCGCCGGTGCCTTCGATCAGCACTTCGTCGCCGATCTCCAGGCTGATCGGCAGCTCGTAGGGCGTCTTCTCGTAGAGCACGTCGGCGCTGTCGCAGGTCGGGCCGGCCAGGACGCAGGGCGCCGTGGCGCCGCCGTCATGGCGGGTACGGATCGGATAGCGGATCGCCTCTTCCATCGTCTCGGCGAGGCCGCCGAACTTGCCGATGTCGAGATAGACCCAGCGCTGCTCGTCGTCGCGATGCTTCTTGGAGATCAGCACCACTTCCGCCTTGATCATGCCGGCACCGCCGACCATGCCGCGCCCCGGCTCGATGATCGTCTCGGGCACATGGTTGGCAAAGTGGCGACGCACCGCCTCGTCGATCGAACGGCCGTAGGCCTCGGTCGCCGGAACGTCCTTGAGGTAACGAGTCGGGAAGCCACCGCCAAGGTTGACCATCTTGAGCTGGATGCCGCGCTCGGCGAGCTGAGCGAAAATGGCGGCGGCCGAAGCCAGCGCGCCGTCCCAGGCGTCGAGATTGCCCTGCTGCGAACCGACGTGAAAGGAGATGCCATGGGCGGAGAGACCGGAACGATGGGCGTGCTCCAGCACCTCGGCGGCCATCGACGGCTCGCAACCGAACTTGCGGCTGAGCGGCCATTCGGCACCGGCGCCGTCGCACAGGATGCGACAGAACACCTTGGCGCCGAGCTTGCCGGTCGCCGCGGCCTGACGAGCGACCTTGTCCACCTCGGCCTCGCAGTCGACGGCGAACAGGTTGACGCCCAGCTCGAGGGCGCGGGCAACATCCCGCTCCTTCTTGATGGTGTTGCCGAACGAGATGCGGTCGGCCGTGGCGCCGGTGGCCAGCACCATCTCGATCTCCGGGATCGAGGCGCAATCGAACGACGAGCCGAGATCAGCGAGCAGTTGCAGCACTTCCGGCGCCGGATTGGCCTTTACCGCATAATAGATACGGGTGTCGGGCAACGCATGGCGGAAGGCGTTGAAGTTGTCACGCACGACGTCGAGATCGACCACGAGGCAGGGACCTTCGGGTCGTCGGGCGGCAAGGAAATCAAGGATGCGAGCGGTCATGGCTCAGTGAACTCCGTCGTCCAAGCTCTGCGTTCAGAGGGTGAGCCATTCTCTCTCCGCGACCGGTGTGGACCCGGCACGCGCAAGCGAATGCACCCTCACCTTCCGTTTCCGAAAGGCGGTGAAAGTCAGTTGCGACCTCAGATCCCAAGCACGCGGCGAAGATGCGCCGTGCGGTCATGACCGTTGGTCGTAGAGCCTTTGATTGGACGGATCACTCCAGTCCGCACGTCCGGCAAGGAAGTAAGTGCCTCTTCAGTAACGCCAGCGT